>NZ_KE386623.1:0-10384 GCF_000428105.1 Bacteroides pyogenes DSM 20611 = JCM 6294
TAATTTAGGGAAAGTCATTTAATTTATTCCATTTGAGTCAACCGGCAGACTCTCCCGTATTTTTGCGATTGCACTCATCGTTATTTCTATATCATCGGCTCCGTTTTAGAGCCGATTTTTCATTTTCAATCACGTTTGGAGCCACCACCTCCGTAAAGTTGGGTTCCACGGGTGGAACTTTAGGCTGCAAGATTCCTTTGCTCTGCTTCTCTCTTTGCGAGGCTGACAACATTTGCCGTGTGGATGCCAAAGAAAATCAGTAAGATCTCTGTGGATTTTATCCTTGCGGCTACCTTTCGTAGTCCGTAATGCTCCTTCTGAGTTCCGAATGAACCTTCCATTGCTGTAGCCCGCACTCTTGCCAACTCCCTCTTTGTCGCATTCTTAACTTCATTCTTTCCCGTTCTGCCTTTCCGGGTGAATGAGGTTTCTATCTTGTTCTCCTTACAGAAAGTCCTATTGACATTGCCAGAGTATCCCTGATCACCACCTATCTTTGTCACTTGCTCACCGGTAAGCTTCCGTGCCAAGGATACACAATGCTTCAGTCTGGTACCCTCATTAAACGCATTAAAAGAGAGTTTCTCAATGAACGATATTCCATCAATCAATATATTGTTGCACTTCGCTCCAAACTCTACAGTCTTGGTCTCCTTGCCTCTGACTATCGGTCTCACATAAGGCTTGCTGAGGCTTACTATTCGATTCGGTATGCTCTCGCGGGAGTCGCCACTCCTAAAGTGCTTCTTCTGCTGTCGATATACCATCGTAATCCTCTCAAGTATATCCAACTGCTTGTCATTCAAGAGTTCATTACCCGGATGAATACGCATCTGTCTGCGGATCTCACCGAGTATCTTGCCCAGCAAGGAAAGCAGTCTCATTATCATCTTCCTAGTCTGCTTGTAAGTGTGCTTGCGCTGCTTCCTATAAGCCAGGTTCGCTTTCTCAATGTCATTGTATTTCGTTCTCTTCCTGTGCTCGCCAAGTCTGGTACTGATACAACACATCATCTTATATGCTCTCTCGACACATTCCCAAAGCAACTTCACATCGGTCGGGAAACGCATCAGGCTTTCATAGCAGCTCGCATCTGTGTAGACTGTATCAAGATTCTTCATGTATGGCTTCCAAGCATCTGCAAGTATCTTCTGCTGCTCCTGTATCTTCAACTTCTTGGACAGTTCCAACAATATGCTGTCAATTAATTTGTAGTTTGTCAACCGGCTCTCAGGACTAATACGAATTCCGCAGAAAATCTGATAATGAATGTTTCCATTCAGAGCATCCATTAACTTCGGAGCCGACAACCCGGTATACATCTTCAAGAACGCTAACGCCACCTTACCCTCAGGAGTAAAGAAACACTTTCTTCCTCTCTTAACTCTTATACTCTTCGGAGCCGCATCTATCAAACCAAACGATAGTGCCATCTCTCCAAGAGGAAGATGTGACTTGATGCGGCCAAGTTCACTGGATTTGAAAGTTTCTTCATATCGACGATAAAAATCAAACTCAGTAAATGCAATCTCTTGCTGTATATCAGATAAATTTTGTACTTTTGCCATGAGGTTTTCAACTTCATTTCCCCCGAATTTGACCTTTACCAGAGGTTCGGGGGATTTTTTATTTTCTGATACTAAGATACCAAATATTTATCAATCTGACAATCAATTGGTTGTATTTTAAACTCTTTTGTGCGACTATCCCTAATTTATTATGCGTATGAAGAAATTGTTCACTGCTGTTTTGCTTTTCTGTGTTACAATGGCATTTGCCCAGGAAAGACAGATAAAAGAAGAAAGTAAAACTCTTTTTCGTTCACATTGGTTTATGCAATTGCAAGCCGGTGCTGCGCATACTGTAGGTGAAGCGAAATTTTCCGACCTTATTTCTCCGGCTGCTGCTTTCAATGTAGGGTATAAGTTTTCTCCCGCATTTGCTCTTCGTTTTGGAGCGAGCGGTTGGCAAGGAAAAGGTTGGTGGGTAACTCCGGAGCAAGACTATAAATTCAAATATGTGCAAGGGAATCTTGATTTAGTGACTGATTTAAGCGCATTGTTTGCAGGATTTAACCCTAATCGGGTGTTCAACGCGTATCTTTTTGCCGGTGGCGGTTTTAATCATGCTTTTGATAACGATAAAGCCAATGAGCTTGATACAAAAAATCATGAATTGGAGTATCTGTGGAAAGATAGTAAGAATTTTATTGCCGGCCGTTTCGGCTTGGGATGCGACTTTCGTCTAAGCGATCGCGTGGCTCTAAATATTGAAGGAAACGCGAATGTGCTGTCGGATAAATTTAATTCGAAAAAGGCCGGAAACGCTGATTGGCAGCTGAATGCTCTTGTGGGTATAAGTATTAAATTGGGTAAGGGGTATACCAGAACCGAGCCGGTGTATTACGAACCGGAACCGGTTATCGCTCCCGAACCTAAGCCGGAGCCGATAGTAGAAAAACCGGAACCGAAGAAAGAGGAACCTGTGGTGGTGGAACCGATGAAGCAGAATATTTTCTTTGCTTTGAATTCTGCTTTGATTCAGGAAGATCAACAACAGAAAATTACTCTTTTGGCGGATTATCTCGAAAAATATCCTGAAGCTAAAGTAAATGTGACGGGATATGCCGATAAAGAGACCGGTAATCCTAAAATCAATTCTAAGCTTTCTGAAGCGCGAGCCAATAATGTGGCCGAGGCTTTGAAAGCAAGAGGGGTGGCTGCCGAGAGGATTGTGGTAGACTTTAAGGGTGACACGATACAACCTTACGCTACGCCCGAAGAGAATCGTGTGAGTATTTGTATTACTGAATAAAATAGGCAAAGTATGTTTGTTTTTAATTTTACCCCACCTGTCGCATATCTGGCGAGATAGCGATGGGAATAGTAATAAGTCTCTGTGAAGAGAGTAAAGTTGCTTAATAAATCTCTGGAGAATAGACAGATTTTTTGAAATAAGATTTCTGTTTGTTCTGGCTATTCTCTTAATGCTAGGAAAGGAATACCGGTTGTGAAATTTTTGCCTGTGAAGGACGAAATTTTATCATCTGTATTCGAAGAGGGCACTTGTATTTTTCATAAGTGCCCTCTTTTTAATTCTTGATTTGTACTATACAAAAAAGCGGCTCCGATTTTTGGAGCCGCTTACTTTTTTACTTAATCTCGATCTCTTCCTTCATGTCGATTTCTTCGCGCTGCGTGTCGTAGAACACATATTGCAGGAACGCGAGTTTCTGGTTGGGGATGATCTTGACTCCGAATCCGTATTTCATTTGCCACTTCCGCTTCAGCGACATGATGCCCTGATTGATGTAAGCGGCTACATACGGATGGACGTGCAACGAGAATTTCTTTACCTTCAGTTTGTTGACCAGATAGTCGATTTTATTCTCCAAAGTATCCGTAAAGAGGATGGACGACTTGATCTTCCCTTTCCCGAAGCAGGTGGGGCAGGTTTCGGTCGTATCCACATCCATGGCAGGGCGCACGCGCTGGCGGGTAATCTGCATCAGCCCGAATTTGCTGAGCGGCAGGATGTTGTGCCGTGCCCTGTCTTTCTGCATGTTGGCGCACATGCGTTCGTAAAGCGCTTGCCGGTTGGCGGCTTCGTTCATGTCGATGAAGTCCACCACGATGATACCTCCCATGTCTCTCAGGCGCAGTTGGCGCGCCAGCTCGTCGGCGGCTCCAAGGTTCACTTCGAGCGCGTTTCCTTCCTGCCCGTTGGCATTCTTGGTGCGGTTGCCGCTGTTCACGTCTACTACGTGAAGCGCCTCAGTGTGCTCAATAATCAGGTAGGCACCGCTCTTGTAAGAGATGGTTTTGCCGAACGACGACTTGATTTGTTTGGTGATACCGAAATTGTCGTAAATGGGAAGTTGCCCTTTATACAGCTTCACGATGTTCGTCCGGTCGGGGGCGATGAGTGTCACGTAGTCTTTGATTTCGTGATACACGGCCTCGTCGTTGACGTATATGTTCTCGAACGAAGGGTTGAAGAGGTCGCGCAGCAACCCTACGGCGCGGCTCGTTTCTTCGTAGATCAACGTCGGAAATTTGGTGGCCTTCTGTACTTTCGTGATAGCCTCTTCCCAATGCTTTACCAGCACTTTAAGCTCTCCGTCGAGCTCCGCCACGCGTTTGCCTTCGGCTACCGTGCGCACGATGACGCCGAAGTTTTTCGGCTTGATGCTCATGAGCAGCTGTTTGAGGCGGGCGCGTTCTTCGCTCGATTTAATTTTTTGCGACACGGAAACCTTGTCGTTGAAAGGGATCAGCACCAGATAGCGTCCGGCGAATGAAATCTCCGACGTCAGCCGCGGCCCTTTGGTCGAGATGGGTTCCTTTACAATCTGCACCACTACTTCTTGTCCCACCTTCAACGTGTTGGCTATGGTGCCCTCTTTGTCGAGGTCGGGAAGCAGGGTTGCCTTGCCGATGGGGTTCAGCTTCTTTTGGTTGCTTAAAGTCTGCTTTACGTACTTTTGGATAGAATTGAATTGCGGACCCAGGTCTAAGTAATGAAGGAAAGCGTCTTTCTCGTAGCCGACGTCCACAAAGCATGCATTCAGTCCGGGCATCAGCTTCTTGATGCGTCCCAAATACATATTCCCTACGGAGAAGGAGATGTTTCTTCCTTCGCTTTGAAGTTCCACCAGGCTCTTGTCTTCGAGCAGGGCGATGGAGACTTCTTTGGGTTGTACGTCTACTACTAATTCGCTTGTCACTTGTTTTAATTTATTTACTTAGGTTCTTAAACAAAGAACAAACCTGAAAGACAGAAGCTTCGCAAGTTTGTTCTTTATTCTGTTCCGATCAGACTTAAAAATTATTTTTTGCTTTTATGTCTGTTCTTTCTCAGTCTTTTTTTACGCTTGTGCGTAGACATTTTATGTCTTTTTTTCTTTTTTCCGCTTGGCATAGCTTTTTCTTTTTTATGGGTTAATACTATTGTTTATTGATTCTTTACCGAAATTGTAAATGTCTTGGCCGGTTTAAAAGCCGGAATGTTGTGCTCGGGGATAATGATGGTAGTGTTCTTCGAAATGTTGCGGGCCGTTTTCTGGGCTCTTCTTTTCACTACAAAACTACCGAATCCGCGGAGATATACATTCTCATCATTCGACAATGATTCTTTTACGGTATCCATGAAGGCTTCTACTGTGGTAAGCACTGTTGTCTTGTCGATCCCGGTTTTCTTTGCAATCTCGTTTACAATATCTGCTTTAGTCATTTTCTTAAAAAATATTATTAATAGTTTTCTTGCTAATTTTTTGGACTGCAAATATATAGCTTTTTGGGTTCCTAAAAAAATATATTCTCTACAATTTTCGTTACTTTTTTTAGATTTTGAGTTTTTTAGTTCGTAAGTTTGCACCTTGGCACGCAAGCCTGTAGCTTGCCGAGCGATGAACTTTAATGGCTGATAAATGTTTGCAGAAAAAATAATCGACTGGTATAAAGCGCATAAACGGGAGCTTCCGTGGAGGGAGTCGTCCGACCCTTACCGTATCTGGATTTCGGAGATTATCTTGCAGCAGACGCGTGTGGCGCAGGGGTACGATTACTTCCTGCGTTTCGTGGAGCGGTTTCCCGATGTGGAGTCGCTGGCTGCCGCGCACGAGGATGAGGTGATGAAGTATTGGCAGGGGCTGGGTTATTACTCGCGCGCACGCAACCTGCATGCCGCCGCACGGAGCATGAACGGGGTTTTTCCGCGCACCTATCCCGAGGTGAGGGCTTTGAAGGGGGTGGGGGAGTATACTGCCGCGGCGGTGTGTTCGTTCGCCTACGGGATGCCTTATGCGGCGGTAGACGGCAATGTGTACCGGGTGCTCTCGCGTTTTTTCGGTATCGATACGCCCATCGACTCTACGCAGGGGAAGAAGCTGTTTGCCGCACTGGCGCAGGAGGTGATGGACAAGCGGCGTCCGGGCGTGTACAATCAGGCGGTGATGGACTTCGGTGCGTTGCAATGCACGCCACGGTCGCCCGGTTGCGGGGAGTGTCCCCTTTCCGACGGTTGCGCGGCTCTGGCGAAGGGAACCGTGGCGCAGCTGCCGGTGAAGCGGCACAAGACGAAGACGACCGACCGTTATTTCCATTATATGTTCGTGCGTGCGGGCGCGTATACTTATATAAAAAAGAGGACGGGCGACGATATTTGGAAGAATCTTTTCGAGTTTCCGCTGATAGAGACTCCCGCCCCGCTGCGGGAAGAGGAGCTGCTTGCCCACCCCCGCTTCAGGGAGTGGATTGCTCCGGGCGAGCGTCCCGCTGTGAGGCCGGTGCGCAAGAATGTGAAGCATGTGCTGTCTCACCGGGTGATCTACGCCGATTTCTACGAGGTGTCGCTGCCCGAAGGCTCGGCTTCGTTTGCCGGATACAGGAAGATACTTCTCGAAGACCTCGACAGCTTCGCCGTATCGAGGCTGATTCAGGCTTTCGTCGGCGATTCGTATGTCGGCGGAAGATAGAAATACGGGGTGCAGGATATTCTCCGGGAAGTCTCGTTGACGATTAATATTTTTCGAAAGTCCTTGCATGCTACGATTAGAATGTTTAATTTTGGCAGCGGAACAGAATGTTCTTTCATTAAATAAATACGTATATGTCAGTAAATAAAGTGATATTATTGGGCAACGTGGGACAAGACCCGCGCGTGAAATACTTCGATACAGGCTCGGCGGTAGCGACTTTCCCGTTGGCTACGACGGATCGCGCCTACACGCTGTCGAACGGAACACAGATTCCCGAGCGAACGGAATGGCACAACATCGTCGTTTCCAACCGCTTGGCGGAGGTGGTGGATAAATACGTGCACAAGGGCGACAAGCTCTACTTGGAGGGTAAGATCAGGACACGTTCGTACACCGACCAGTCGGGGGCTACGCGCTATATCACGGAAGTTTACGCGGACAATATGGAAATGCTGACTCCGAAAGGCGCAAGTACGGGGGCTTCTGCGGCCGCACCCGCTTCTTCGCAGACGGGGCAGGGAAGCCCCGCGCAGCAGGGACAGGCACAGTATTCGCAGGGGTACTCATCGCAGGGACAGCCTTTGCAGGGACAATCGCCTCAGGGACAGGCTTCGCAGATGCAGCCTTCTCAAGGACAATCGCCGCAAGGGCAGCCTTCGCAGGGGCAGCAGGGACAGACGCAGCTTTCTCAGGGACAATCGCCTCAGGGACAGGCTTCGCAGATGCAGCCTTCTCAAGGACAATCGCCGCAAGGGCAGCCTTCGCAGGGGCAGCAGGGACAGACGCAGCCTTCGCAGGGATACTCGCCGCAGGGACAGGCTTTGCAAGGACAATCGCCTCAGGGGCAGCCCGCAGAAGATAATCCGGCAGACGACTTGCCGTTTTAAGTTTAACTAAAACCGAAACTCTTTGGACTCAGATGGTTATTTAAGCCAATTGGCTGACATTTTCAACGGTATCACCGTAAATACTCCTTCTTTCTCGGCTATTGTGGCCATCATACTGGCAGGTGTGCTTTTGCTCGCATCGGGCTTTGCTTCGGCCTCCGAGATAGCCTTTTTCTCGCTCTCGCCTTCCGACCTGAACGATATCGGAGAGCGCAATCATCCTTCAGACGAAAAGATAAGCACGCTTCTGGAAGACTCTCAACGCTTGCTGGCAACGATACTGATTACGAACAACTTCGTGAACGTGACCATCATCATGCTTTGCAACTTCTTCTTTATGAGCGTGTTCGAGTTTCATTCGCCGTTGGCGGAGTTTCTGTTGCTCACTGTTATCCTTACGTTTCTGCTGCTGTTGTTCGGTGAAATCATGCCGAAGATTTATTCGGCGCAAAAGACACTGGCGTTCTGCCGGTTTGCCGCGCCGGGCATCCGGATGTTGGAGAAGGTGTTCCATCCCGTGGCTACGGTGCTGGTGCGCTCCACCGCCTTCATGAACAAGTTTTTCGGGAGAAAAGGGCGCAATATCTCCGTCAGTGAGCTGTCGCATGCGCTGGAGCTGACGGACAAGGCGGAGATATCCGAAGAGACCAATATTCTGGAGGGCATCATCCGCTTCGGCGGGGAGACTGTGGAGGAGGTGATGACGCCCCGCCTCGACATGGTGGATCTGGATATACGCACTCCTTTTACGGAAGTGATCAGGTGTGTCATCGAGAACGCTTATTCGCGCATTCCGGTATACTCCGAATCGCGCGACAACATCAAGGGGGTGCTTTACATCAAAGACCTCTTGCCGCATCTCAACAAGGGCGACAACTTCCGGTGGCAGTCGCTCATACGTCCCGCCTACTTCGTTCCGGAGAAAAAGATGATAGACGACCTGCTGCGCGACTTTCAGGCGAATAAGATACATATAGCCATCGTGGTGGACGAGTTCGGAGGGACGTCGGGCATCGTGACGATGGAGGACATCATCGAGGAAATCGTGGGCGAGATTCAGGACGAGTACGACGAGGAAGAACGCACGTATGTGGTGGTGAACGACCATACTTGGATATTCGAGGCAAAGACGCTTCTGAGCGACTTCTACAAGATTGTGGAGGCGGGAGAGGACGAGTTTGCCAAGGTGGCGGGAGATGCCGACACGCTGGCGGGAATGTTGCTCGAGATAAAGGGCGAGTTTCCCGAGCTGCACGAGAAAGTGGTGTACCGCAACTATGAGTTCGAGGTGCTCGAGATGGACAGCCGACGCATCCTGAAGGTGAAGTTCACCGTTCTGCCCAAGCAAACCGAAGAACAGGAGGGCTGACGGGCGGATGGCTCTCTTGCTGGAACATAAGACGGAGGGGCTGCATTGGGCCGTCTGGCGGATGGACGAGACACCGGAGGCGCTGATTGCCTTGCTGCCTGCCGCATGCAGGGAAGAATACGGGCGGGAATGTCGCAGCTTCGCTTCCGTGCAGAGGCGGCAGGAGTGGCTTTCGGTACGGGTATTGCTGCACGTGATGTGCCCGTCGGCAGGGCGTATCGCTTATTCCCCTCACGGTAAGCCGTTTCTCACCGACCGCTCGGCTTCCATCGGCATATCGCATACCAAGGGCTATGCGGCCGTGATACTCAGTCCCGCGTCCGCCGTGGGGATAGACATCGAACGTTATTCCTCCCGTGTGGACAGGGTTGCCTCGCGTTTCCTGCGCGATGATGAAGTTGTATTGCCTTTCAGGGGCGAAACCCTTTGGAGCCTTTTGCTCCACTGGTCTGCCAAAGAAACCGTCTACAAGTGCATGGAAAATCCCGACGCCGACCTCCGTAAGCTCCGTCTTTCCCGTTTCGTTCCTGCCGAAGCCGGAGTGGTTGAGGTGCAAGAGTGTGCTACCGGGCGGCATCAGGTGTTCACGGTGGGCTATCGCCTGCATCCCGACTTCGTGTTGACGTGGACGGCGGAGAACGATTGCCCGAAAAGAGAGTAACGGGTATCGCTTTGTCCGTTTGAAATACCTTTTCGTCGCCCGGTTTGTATCCGGATCTTTGCGGAGCACTGCTCTCCTGAGAATTTTTATTGCTCTACCCGGTTTGAGGGAAATTCGGCTTCAGCTGCTTGAATGTCCTGCTCCGCTTGGGGTAATTGGGGTTTCGACTGATTAGAAGCTCTGTCCCGCTTGAAGAGCGACTTGGTTTCGGTCGATTAGAGGCTCTGTCGTTACCCGATGAAGGTTTATCTCAAAATGTCGTTGGAAAGTTTGGTTCGTGGTGACTTTCGTAACATCTTGCCTAACGGATATTGTAAAAAATCATTTTCTAACGGTCGCCATTGGAAAATCATGAAAAGGAGGCATTTAGGGGCAATTACATTTTGGGGGATTTACGAAATGTCCGGGCGAACTCGCTTCGGCCGGACATTGAAATAAACTTGGCAGAGTTTATTGTTTTGTACATACTTTCTCTGAATCAGAGTGGTGAATAAAATGACAGACGAGAGTGTCCGGCTCATTAGATTCAACGCTTTTTCCTCGAAAGCAGTGAACAGATTAATGCATGGCAGGTCTTCTGACTTGTTCCTGTTGCGGGCGCCTTCCCGGATTTCTTTCCAGTGGCTAAAGAAGATGTCGTTGCTCGCAACATGGATATGGAACTCACAGCAGCGGGACTGTCCGGGATTTGCACCCGATTCCCTTTTAATCGCTCTGCCCGTAATGTGGGCGTCGCAAACCTATGCGTCACAAAGATAGGCAGTTTATTTGTCTTTTCCAAGAAAGTCGGCGGGATATGAAAGAAAAAGAAGAAAAGCCTTTGATGAAAAACGAAAGTGGTTTACCTTTGCATTTGGTGTACGAAACCAACGTGTTGTTATGAAAGCTGCACGATATCGTAGAGCACACGGCGCCGGAGCACATGGTACGAAACCAAGTGCTGTTATGAAAACTACACGATGCAGTGGAACATACAGCGCTCCGAGCAT
>NZ_KE386623.1:10669-220962 GCF_000428105.1 Bacteroides pyogenes DSM 20611 = JCM 6294
GTATAAAA
The DNA here is from genome assembly GCF_000428105.1 of Bacteroides pyogenes DSM 20611 = JCM 6294. Lineage (GTDB taxonomy): Bacteria > Bacteroidota > Bacteroidia > Bacteroidales > Bacteroidaceae > Bacteroides > Bacteroides pyogenes. The sequence goes on from NZ_KE386623.1 coordinate 10,678, forward strand.
CCAACGCGTTGTTATGAAAACTACACGATATTGTGGGGCATAGAGCGCCTGAGCATAGTACGGAAACCAATGCGCTGTTATGAAAGCTGCACGATGCAGTAGGGGCATAGAGCGCCTGAGCATAGTATAAAATCAACGAACTATTATGAAAGCAGTTGTCAGAAGTCTTGTCTTTTTGTTTTGCGTGCCGCTGTGCGCCTGTAAGAACGGGAACGCTTCCAATACCCGGATCTGCGGGGAAGCGGCGCAGGATACGGTAAAAGCAATCGTTTTGCCCGCCATTCCTCCTATGTTTACCACAATCGAGCAGCGGGCAGACTTTCTGGTAAAGCATTATTGGGATAACGTGAACTTTGCCGACACGAATTATATTCATCACCCCGATGTGACGGAGCAGGCGTGGGTGGACTACTGCGACCTGCTGAAGCATGTTCCTTTGTCTGTGGCGCAGGATGCCGTGCGGGCAACCATCAAGCGAACGGAGGCGGACAAGAAGGTGTTTGTTTACATCACCGATCTGGCAGACAAGTATTTGTACGATCCCAACTCGCCCATGCGCAACGAAGAGCACTACATCCCTGTGCTCGATGCGATGATCGCCTCCCCATTGCTGGACGAGACGGAGAAGATACGCCCCCGCGCCCGCCGCGAACTGGCGCAAAAGAACCGTCGGGGCACAAAAGCGCTGGACTTCTCGTACACAACGGCGTCGGGCGCGCAGGGTTCTTTGTATGGCGTGAAGGCCGCCTATACGCTGCTCTTCATCAATAATCCCGGCTGCTACGCCTGTACGGCGGCTATCGAAGAGTTGAAGACTGCCCCGACTATCAGTTCCCTTCATCGCAACAACCGGCTTGCCGTTCTTTCCGTCTATCCGGACGATGAACCGGAAGAGTGGAAGAAGCATCTGACGGATTTTCCGAAGAGCTGGATCAACGGGTACGACAAGCACACGGCCATCAAAAACCGGCAAATCTACGACCTGAAAGCGATTCCCACCTTATACCTTCTCGACAGGGAAAAGAACGTGTTGCTGAAAGACGCTACCGTGCAGGCAATCGAGGAGTACCTCTCGGCTACGGCTCGCTGAAGTAGTTTGCTGTCGTGGGTAGCGAGTCGATGAGTAGTGCCGGCTCTTTTGATTACTGTTCGCTGAAGAAACTTGCTGTCGTGGGTAGCGAGTTGATGGGTAGTGCCGGCTCTTCCGACTACTGTTTGCTGAAGAAGCTTGCTGTCGTGGGTAGTGAGTCGATGAGTAGTGCCGGCTTTTCCGACTGTCGCTCGCTGAAGTAGTTTTTTTCCCCTCATCATGAAAAGAGCAGGAGGCTTCTATTTGCTTTTCTTTGCCTGTTTGCTAACAGCGTATTTTTCTCCTTTCGCTATGAAAAGAGGGGGAAACTTCTATTTGCTTTTCCTTACTCTGTCTTGCGAACGATTGTTTTTTACCGTGACCGCAAAGGATGAATCCGAAAGGTCTGCGGTTGATACTTTTCACGTGTGACGTTTTTCTTTAATCATGAATGGAGAAAATCTCAGACATCGTTTCTCCGGACTGATTCTTTTTCCCCTCGTCATGAAAAGAGGGGGAAACTCCTATTTGATTTTCTTTACTCTGTCTTGCCAACAGCGTATTTTTCTCCCCTCGCTATGAAAAGAGCAGGAGACTTCTATTTCCTTTTCTTCGATTGTTTGCCGATGGCGGGCTTTTCTTTCGCCAGCGTGAAAAGGAACTCCAGTCCTCCTTCGGGACTGTGCTTGGCGGAGATGCTTCCGCCGTGTATGAGAACCGCGTTCTTCACGATGGCAAGTCCCAACCCCGTTCCGCCGAGCTTGCGCGACCGCCCCTTGTCTACCCGGTAGAACCGTTCGAACAGACGGCTCAAGTGTTCGGGCGGCACTCCCGCCCCCGTGTCGGCAAAGCTGAAATAATAGAATTGGTCGTCTTCGCGGAAGCAGCCGATGCGGATCTGTATGTCCGTGCCGGCATAAGCGATGGCATTGTCCGTCAGATTGCGGAAGATGGAGTATAGCAGCGAATGGTTGCCCCTGATGCGTATGCCCTCCTTCAGCGTGTTCGCCACGGTGATGCGCTTCTTCTCCAGCTCCAGCGACACTTCGCCGATGATGTCGCCCACAAGCGCGCCGATGTCCACCGTCTCCATGTCCGTCAGGTCGGCTGCCTCGTCCATGCGCGTGAGTACCGATATGTCGCGCAGCAGGCGGCTGAGGCGGTTGCTCTGCGCATAACACCGTTCCAGAAACGTATTCGCCTGCCCGTCGGAGATGCCCGGCGTGTTCAGTATGGTTTCCAGATACCCCTGTATGCTGCTGACGGGTGTTTTCAGCTCATGCGCTATGTTCTGCGTCAGTTGTCGTTTCAGGCGATTCTGCTCCTCCTCGCGTGTGATGTCGTTGATGGAAATCTCGAAGCTCGCGTCTTGAAAGAGGATGCACTCGACGTGGAACGTCCGTCCGCTTTTCGGGATAACGACCGAGAGCTTCTTTTCTCGTTTTCCGGCGGTGGGTTGCTTCCGGTTCTGGTTGATGAAGCGGGTAATCTCTTCGAACTCGGCGATGGCGAAGACTTCTTCGGTCGTTTCCAGATTCGAGTCGGCTATCAGGTTGCTGTACCGAATGAAGAGGTTGTTGGCCAGAATCTCCTTTTTGTTCCTGTCGAATATCCCCAGCCCTTCGCGCGAGATCCGGAGGTGGGTGATGAGTTTTTCGCGTTCGATGTAAAGCGCGTCTTTGGTTTCGTGCAGCCGTTCGTATATCCGGATGATATGCTGCGATATTTCGCCCAGTTCGTTGTGAGGGAAGGCCGCTTGCATTTCCGCGCTGATGGGTTCGTTGCGGTCCGCCCGCATGGCAAATTCGCGCAGCCGGCTGACCGAAGTCCCCAGCTTGCGCACGTACCGGTAGAACACCGCCATCAGCAGCAAAGTGATGAGCGCCGTAAACCACAAGTAGTGCGAGTCCGCCCGCAGGGTGTGGCTCAGACTGACGTTGTAGGGAAGCGCCGAGCGGACGATGCAGCGCGGAAAACGAGTGGCGGAATAGAAGTACGGCAGTCCGGTGGTTTCGGAAGTGCGGCGGACGTCGAACCCGTCTCCGTTTTTCACCGCTTTCCGCACCTCCGGACGGTTCAGGTGGTTCTCGGCGGGATGGTTCGGAGCGTGAAAGCTGTCGTACGCCACATCGCCTTGCAGACTGATGACGGTCACCCGAAGCTCTTTCAGCCCGTGCTTTCGTATATAGCCGTCGACGGATTCGCTCTCCGTCTTTCCATTCCCGTCCGTGTTTTCGCTCAACAGCTCGTACAGCCGCGCGTTGTGGTTTTGGAGTTGCGTGTGAAGCAATTCCACCTTATAGCTTTTCTCGCGGCGGTACTGGTAGGCGATGAAGCTCACGGCAAAGGCCAGAAACAGGGAAACCACCGAAAGGAACAGCTTCCGGCTGAAAGAAAGAATTCGTTTGCGGCGTACGGGCGTGTGCATGATGTCGGTCGTTATTCGGTTTCGAAACAATATCCGTATCCCAGCCGGGTGACAATGTTCTTGCCGTATTTCCCTATCTTCTTGCGCAGGCGGGTGATGTTCACGTCGACGGTGCGGTCGAGCACGTACACTTCGTCGGTCCACACGCGGTCGAGTATCTCCTCGCGCGAGAAGACACGCCCTTTGTTTTGCAGCAACAGCGAAAGAATTTCGAACTCCTTCTTCGTGAGCGGTGTCTCCTTGCCGTCGACGCTCGCTTTCTTCCTGCCTGCGTCGATGACGAGCGACTCATGCGCTATCGTCCTCGCGGAGGCTCCCGCAGAGTCGGCGGCAGTGCGCCGCAGCACGGCCTTCACCCGGGCGACGACCTCGCGCAGGGAGAAAGGTTTGGAAATGTAATCGTCGGCTCCCAGATTGAATCCGGTCATCGTGTCGTTTTCGGTATCTTTGGCAGTGATGAAGATAATCGGTATCGCGGCGGTCTTCTTGTCTTTCTTCAGCATGCTTGCCATCTTGAATCCCGATATCTCGCCCATCATCACGTCCAGCAGGATGAGGTGGTAGCTGCCGATGTCCATTCGCAGCGCTTCTTCGGCAGAGTTGGCGGTGTCTGCTTCGTATCCTTCGTTTTCGAGGTTGAACTTCAGTATCTCGCAGAGGTCTTCTTCGTCGTCGACGATCAAAATGCGGTAGTCATTCATAAGCGGCGCATGTTATATACATGTTATATATTAAGTGTAACAGCCCAAAGGTAGGCTTTTCGTTTCATTTCCGCAGCAAAATTGCGGAGATTTTGTTACAGCCCGGTGAAACAAATGTTACGATTGCATTACATTTTGTGGGGAGCTGTGCCGTTGTGTGGGAGCTGCACCATTGTGTGGGAGCTGCACCGTCGTGTGGGAATCTGCGCCTTTGTGTGAAAAGCTGTACCGTTGTGTGGAAAGCTGCTCCATTGTGTGAAAAGCTGCGCCTTTGTGTGGGAATCTGCGCCGTTGTGTGGGAATCTGCGCCTTTGTGTGGGAATCTGCGTCTTTGTGTAAAAAGCTGCACCATTGTGTGGAAAGTTGCATCGTTTTGTGGGAATCTGCGCCGTTGTGTGAAAAGCAAACCTCGTTGTGTGAAAGCAATCTCCGTTGTGTGAAAGCAATCTCCGTTGTGTGAAAGCAATCTCCGTTGTGTGAAAGCAATCTCCATTTAGTGAAAAACAAATCTCTGTTTTATGTGAAATGAATCTCTATTTTGTGTGAAACAAATCTCTGTTTCCCCTTTCATTTGATGATTGCATACTTATCGGGATAGTGTTGTCTTCTTGTTTCTTGCCGATTGTTTATCCTCTTGCAGTTTCACAAAGAAACGTTGCCGATGGAAGCTTGGGGCATGATGCCGGTTGTTTATCCTCTTGCAGTTTCACCCGCTTGATTCCTTGAAAAAAGCCTCTCTTGACTCGAATCTGAAAGATTTTGTCCGGTGGCTGGGAAAATACGCTTCCAATTTGTTATCTTTGCCTCATTAAAAACAGACTTTGCAAAAACAGACTTTGCCAAAATGACCATATCTATCGATTTCAAAAGATATAAACGGGAAATAACGGGGGCTTTCGTCGCTCTGCTGATTCTCATCGGGGGCGTGTCTCTGTTCAGGTACGCCTCTTCTGGTTCGGGATTTGAGATTGTGGACGATCTGGGAGGGAACATTTTCCCCTCGGCTATCCTCTCGGTAGCCACTACCGATGCACAGGTCATCGTGCCTTCCGATTCGGTGTACGTGGGCAATCCGAAGTCGTGCGTTGCCGTCAGGCTGAAATCTCGGAAGGCCTATACGCGGGTGCGTGTCGAAGTGGCGGGCACTCCTTTCTTCTCGCGCTCGGTTTCGGAGTTCGTGCTCGACAGGGCGAGAACGGAATATACCGTGTATCCCGACATCATCTGGAATTACGAAGCCTTGCGGAACAATGTGCAGGCGGAACCCGTGAGCGTGGCGGTGACCGTGGAGGTGAACGGCGAGGAGATGGGGCAGAAGGTGCGGACGTTTTCCGTGCGCAGCATCAACGAGTGCTTGCTGGGGTACGTTGCCAACGGAACCGACTTTCACGACACGAGCCTTTTCTTTGCCGCGTACGTGAACGAGGAAAACCCGCAGATCGACGCATTGCTTCGCGAGGCGCTCAATACGCGCATCGTCACCCGTTTTCTCGGCTACCAGAGCAAAGCTTCCGGGGCGGTGGACAAGCAGGTTTACGCGCTCTGGAACGTATTGCAGAAACGCCGCTTCCGGTACAGCTCGGTGTCGAACACCAGCCTGTCGAGCAATGTGGTCTACTCCCAGCGGGTGCGCACGTTCGACGATGCCTTGCAGTCTTCGCAGGTGAACTGTGTAGACGGTAGCGTTTTGCTGGCTTCGCTGCTTCGCGCCATCAATATCGACCCCATTCTGGTGCGTACGCCGGGACACATGTTCGTGGGCTACTACACAGATAATTCGCACAAGGAGAAGAATTTCCTCGAAACCACGATGATAGGCGATGTCGACCTCGACGATTTCTTTCCCGACGAGAAGCTCGACTCTACCATGGTGGGCAAGTCGCAGAACGAAATGTCGCTGCTCACGTTCGAGAAGTCGATGGAGTATGCCAACAAGAAATATAAGGAGAATGAAACGGGTATTCATTCCGGAAAGTTGAACTATATGTTCCTCGAAATATCGAAAGAGGTGCGGAGGAAAATACAGCCCATCGGGAAGTGACCCGGGAAGGAGACCGTCGCTATTGCGGAATAAGCAGTGGTGAAAAGCGGCAGTGAGGGAGCCGATGACAGAAAGCCTTCGCCTGCTTTCGAACAGCTTGGCTGCGGTCGAAAGCGGCAGTGTCGGAACCGATGAAAGAAAGCCTTCGCCTGTTTTCGAACAGCTCGGCTGCGGTCGAAAGTGGCAGTGGCGGAACCGCTCATAGAAAGCCTTCGCCTGTTTTCGAACGGCTTGGCTGCGGTCGAAAGCGGCAGTGTCGGAACCGATGACAGAAAGCCCTCACCCGTTTTCGAACGGCTCGGTTGCGGTGAAACCAGCATTGGCGGAACCGCTCATAGAAAGCCTTCGCCTGTTTTCGAACGGCTCGGTTACTGGTGAAAAGCGGCAGTGGTGGAGGAGTCGCAGAAACTTTCACCTGTTTTCGAACAGCTCGGTTACTGGTGAAAGCGGCAGTGGAGGAACGAATGAGCAAGAATTTAAGCGTTGACAAATATAGAATCCAGATAGAACAGAAAAGATGATGAAAGGCAAGAAATTTATCTCTCCCGGAGGATGGTTCGCTATCGTCTATCCTTCCGACTGGAGCGAGTTTGAGGATGGCGAAGGCTCTTTCCTCTTCTACAACCCCGATGTATGGACGGGCAATTTCCGCATTTCCGCCTATAGAGGCAAACCCGGATACGGACGTGAAGCCGTCAGGCAGGAGCTGAAGGCGTCCGGTTCGGCGTCTGCGGTGCGTGTGGGCGGGTTGGAGTGTGCTTACAGCAAAGAGACGTTTCAGGAAGAAGGCGCTTGTTACACGTCCCATTTGTGGGTTACGGGCGTGGGAAATACGGCTGTGGAGTGCTCTTTCACCGTGCCTGAGGGAAGGTCGGTGAAAGAAGCCGAAGAGGTGATCGCTTCTTTGCAGGTGCGCGAAGAGGGACGGAAATATCCCGCCGAGCTCATTCCCATCCGTCTCTCGGAGATTTATCAGGTGAACGAGGGGTACGAGTGGGTGGTGTCTGCCGTCAGCCGCGAACTGAAAAAGGAGTTTCAGGGAACCGAAGCCGATTTGGAGTATCTTCAGCAGCTTGTCGACAGCGGCAGGATAGGCACGAAGAAAAAAGAAGAATGGCTGGCTGTAGGCATTGCCGTCTGTGTCATACTCGCCAACGAGGTGGAAGGCATGGAGTGGGCCACGCTCGTCGACGGCAATCGCGAGGCGCCCGTACTTCGCTACAAGGAGGAGGTGATCGACCCGATGAAGATGGCATGGAGCAAGGTGAAAGCGGGTGAAGCCTGCAATGTGATCGAAGAATACAAGGCAGTGGTGGGCGGTTAGCGCAGCGTTGCCGGTTATAGGATATAACATAGAAATACGAATAATGACGCCTTATCTGCAAATAGACGGTCTGACCAAGTCGTTCGGCGACCTGGTTCTTTTTGAGAACATCTCTTTCGGCATTGCCGAAGGCCAACGCATCGGACTTATTGCCAAGAACGGAGCCGGAAAGACCACGCTGCTCAATATCATTTCGGGCAAGGAGGGATACGACAGCGGGAACATCGTTTTCCGTCGCGACTTGCGTGTGGGCTATCTGGAACAAGACCCCCGCTATCCCGAAGAGCTGACCGTGCTCGAGGCTTGTTTTCATCGGGGAAATGACGTGGTGGAGCTTATCAGGGAGTACGAACGCTGTATGGAGACCGAAGGACATCCGGGACTGGAAGAGCTGTTGGAAAGGATGGACCACGCCCGGGCATGGGAGTATGAGCGGAAGGCGAAGCAGATTCTTTCGCAACTGAAAATCAGCGATTTCAACCAACAGGTGAAGCAGCTTTCCGGCGGGCAGCTCAAACGGGTGGCGCTGGCCAATGTGCTGATTGCCGAACCCGATCTGCTGATTCTCGACGAGCCGACCAACCACCTCGACCTCGACATGACGGAGTGGCTGGAGGAGTATCTGCGCCGGGCCGGACTCAGTCTGCTGATGGTGACGCACGACCGTTATTTTCTCGACCGGGTCTGTTCGGAAATCATCGAGATAGACAACCGTCAGGTGTATTCGTACAAGGGAAACTACAGTTATTATCTGGAGAAACGGCAGGAACGCATCGATGCCAAGACGGTTGAGATAGAGCGGGCGAACAATCTTTACCGCACCGAACTCGACTGGATGAGGCGGATGCCGCAGGCGCGCGGACACAAGGCGCGTTATCGCGAGGAGGCGTTCTACGAACTCGAGAAAGTGGCGAAGCAGCGGTTGAGCAACGACCGGGTGAAACTGGAGGTGAAAGCCGCCTATATCGGCAGCAAGATATTCGAGGTCGACAGCCTTTGCAAGCGTTACGGCGACCTGAAGATTCTCGATGATTTCTCGTATATCTTCTCGCGCTACGAAAAGATGGGAATTGTGGGCAACAACGGAACGGGGAAATCTACCTTTATCAAGATTCTGATGGGGCAGGTGCAACCCGACAGCGGTACGGTGGACATCGGGGAAACTGTCCGTTTCGGCTACTACTCGCAGGAAGGGATGGAATTCGACGAACAGATGAAGGTGATCGACGTGGTGCAGGACATCGCCGAAGTGATAGAAACGGGCGACGGGAAGAGGCTCACCGCCTCGGAATTTCTCCGGCATTTCCTGTTTACGCCCGAAACGCAGCATAGCTACGTCTATAAGCTCAGCGGCGGAGAGAGGCGCAGGCTCTACCTGTGCACCGTGCTGATGCGCAACCCTAATTTCCTTGTGCTCGACGAGCCTACCAACGATTTGGACATCATTACGCTCAATGTGCTCGAAGAGTATCTGCAAAGCTTCAAGGGATGCGTCATCGTTGTGTCGCACGACCGTTATTTCATGGACAAGGTAGTCGACCACCTGCTGGTCTTCAACGGGCAGGGCGACATTCGCGACTTCCCCGGCAATTACAGCGACTACCGCGACTGGAAAGAGGCGAAAGCCGAGAAAGAGGCGGAAGCGGAGAAGCCTCGCGAAGAGAAAACGGCACGGGTGCGCCTGAACGACAAACGGAAGATGAGCTTTAAGGAAAAGCGTGAGTTCGAACAGATCGAGAAAGAGATAGCCCGACTGGAAACGGAGAAGGCGCAGATCGAAGAGCAACTTTGCAGCGGCACGCTTTCGGTCGGTGAACTGACGGAGAAGTCGAAACGCCTACCCGAAGTGAATGAACTGATTGACGAAAAGACGATGCGTTGGCTCGAACTGAGCGAACTCGCCGATTGAAAAGATGGAAAAATAGTTGGAAGAAACCGGCGGTAGTTTCTTTAAAACCTGAAACCTGAAGAGAATATGACGAATTTGACAAATTACCACAGTCACTGCCTGTATTGCGACGGGCGCGCGAATATGGAGCTTTTTATCCGTTTCGCCCTCAGCGAGGGGTTCACTTCTTACGGGATTTCCTCCCACGCCCCGCTTCCTTTTCCCACTGCATGGACCATGGAGTGGGAGTGTATGGACGATTATCTTTCGGAAATTTCCCGTCTGAAAGAGAAGTACGCCGGGCGTATCGAATTGCTTGCGGGGCTTGAAATCGACTATCTGGACGAGGAGCATAATCCCTCGTCGGAGCGTTTTCGAAGCTTGCCGCTCGATTACAGGATAGGGTCTGTGCACATGCTTCGCTCCATGGAGGGAAGGGTAGTGGATATCGACACCTCGCCCGAAAAGTTCCGGCAGTCGGTCGACCGTTATTTCGCGGGCGACCTCGATTACGTGGTTTGCCTGTATTACACAAATTCCATGCGCATGTTGAGAGCGGGAGGGTTCGACATTGTGGGGCATCCGTGCAAGATGCATTATAATGCTTCCCGCTATCGGCCCGGTCTGGAAGAAGAAGGTTGGTACAACGACTTGGTAAGCAGATTCTTTGAAGAGATTGCCCGTGGCGGATATATCGCCGAGATCAACACCAAAGCATACCGCGACGCAGGCGTGTTCTATCCTTACGAGCGTTACTTCCCGCTGATGAAAGAGCTGGGCATACGGGTACAGGTGAACAGCGACGTCCATTGTCCCGACCTTGTCAACAGCGGCCGTCCGGAAGCGTTAGCTGCCTTGAAGCGGGCGGGGTTCACTTCGGTGACAGAGTGGAAAGATGGCGGATGGACGGAGGTGGAGATAGGCCGTCACGCAGCTTCCCCGTTCGGTTGACCTGCGGCATCCTGTGCGTTTCAAAGCTGCGCACTCACTGCCTGCGCTTACTCCGGCATATCGGCGTAAGCATTGTCCGGGCTTCGGATTTCTTCGCTCTTCATAGCCGGATGCTCTGACGACATATCGGCGTAAGCATGTCCGGACTTCAGCCGGCTTGCACTTATTCCATCCGTTTGCATCCGTTTACCTGAAAGAACTCGTTCAGCGTTTCCTCATGGTTGCCCCGCACCATCACGTGGTGGTTGCCCAGCGGTGTCTTCAGGAAATAGTCCACCGGAGTATTCATCCGGATGCGCACCTGTGTACGGCACATATTCACGTAATTGGTGTTTTCCGTCAGGTTGCCCGTCGAAAGATAATACTCGTTCAGGCATTCGCCGCCGCATTTCACTATCGTCACCTCTCCGGTAGGCATCACTCCCTGTATGCCGATTCCCTTTTCCGTTTCGAAGTGGTTGCGCAGGATGTATGTGTCCGACTGCTTGAGCCCCACTGTGCAGTGCGACAGGATGAGGTCGTTTGCCGGGGTGTTGATCATCGAGGGGTTTGCCATAAAGCCGTCCTGCCCTGTCAGCGCCTTTACCGTCAGCAAGGTGAATACCGACTGCAAGTCTCCTTCGCATCCCGCCGTAATGCCTTCGTCGTTGAGTAACGAAAGCGCCAGATAGCCGGTCGTGTTGATCTCTTCGATCACTTTGAAGCAGCTTAGCGTGATGGCATCCAGTTTTTCTTCGTGGCACACCTGCTTGATGGCGCGGTACAGACGCATCGATTTCAGCAGTTCCTCAGGAGTTGCTTCGCGAAGCGCAATCGCCTGTGAGGCCACGGCAGCGCAGGCAGCTTCCACTTCTTTGTCTCCGATTCGTTGGAAATGCTCGTACACACGTTCCAGAGGAATATCCATGTATTCGATTCCCCAACGGCGTTTGGCGAGCAGGTAATCCACGTTGCTGGCTATCAGCCAGGGCGAAGGCGAACCGATTACGCCGATGCGCTTGCCCGACAAAGAGCGTTGCGCCCGGAAATTGTTGTACAAGGCATGGATCCGTTCTATCACGGAAGTGGGGGCGCCATGAAGTATTTCGCTTTTCATTCCCCGCATCCTCAACCATGCCGATATTTCCAGAGCGGCAGCCAACGAATTTTGCATACCGTCGGCTAATAAAATCGCGGGGCGCGGCAAATGTTCGAACTGCTGCATGACAAGTTTTTCCACCCCTCCGGTAGCGATGAAAATGATTTTGAAGTCATCGTCGCTCAGCCGGTCCGTGTGCCGGTAATCTACGAATCTGACGGTATAATGTTTTTTAAGTTCATTCAGGATGGCTTCATGAGAATGGTGTAAAGATAGTTCAGGTTGAAGCGGTGATTTAAACGAAATAAGATGTATTTCCATGGCCCTTGTTTTTGTATTTTAGGTGTCACAAATGTATGCTTTCTTTTTGTATTATCATAGTGTTTTTAGCCTTGATAAGTATTTTAAAGTTTTTATGTCTGTGTATTCAAATTATTGCTAACTTTGTGGTTCCATAATTATGATGACTAAACAATAAATCGAGAATTATCTTATGCCAACCATATCCATTCGCGGGAATGAGATGCCTGCATCACCTATCAGAAAGTTGGCTCCTTTGGCCGATGCAGCCAAGCAACGGGGAGTCCATGTGTTTCATCTGAATATCGGCCAACCCGATTTGCCTACTCCGAAAGCCGCGATTGACGCCATACGCAACATCGACCGCACGGTACTGGAATACAGTCCGAGCGCAGGTTATGCCAGCTATCGCGAGAAGCTGGTGGGGTATTACGCCAAATACAACATCCGTCTCACCGCCGACGATATCATCGTTACTTCCGGCGGGTCGGAGGCGGTTCTTTTCGCTTTTCTTTCGTGCCTGAACCCGGGCGACGAGATCATTGTCCCGGAACCCGCCTATGCCAATTATATGGCTTTCGCCATCTCTGCCGGGGCCAAGATACGCACCATTGCCACTACCATCGAAGAAGGGTTCGCTTTGCCGAAGGTGGAAAAGTTCGAGGAACTGATCAACGAGCGTACCAAAGCCATACTGATCTGCAACCCGAACAATCCGACAGGTTATCTGTATACCCGCCGGGAGATGAACCAGATACGAGACTTGGTGAAGAAGTACGACCTCTTCCTTTTCTCCGACGAAGTGTACCGTGAGTTTATCTATACCGGTTCGCCTTATATCTCCGCCTGCCATCTGGAAGGAATAGAGAATAACGTGGTGCTCATCGACTCCGTGTCGAAACGCTATTCGGAGTGCGGCATCCGTATCGGGGCATTGATCACAAAGAACAAAGAGGTGCGCGACGCGGTGATGAAGTTTTGTCAGGCGCGCCTGAGCCCTCCCCTGATCGGACAGATTGCGGCGGAGGCTTCACTCGACGCGCCCGAAGAGTATTCGCGTGAGACGTACGATGAATATGTGGAGCGCCGCAAATGCCTCATCGACGGGCTGAACCGCATTCCCGGCGTCTATTCGCCCATTCCGATGGGAGCTTTCTATACGGTTGCCAAACTTCCTGTCGACGATGCCGACAAGTTCTGCGCATGGTGTCTTTCGGATTTCGAGTACGAAGGGCAGACTGTTTTCATGGCTCCGGCTTCGGGTTTCTATACCACGCCGGGATCGGGCGTCAACCAAGTCCGCATCGCCTATGTGTTGAAGAAAGAAGACCTCACCCGCGCGCTGTTTATCCTGCAAAAGGCTTTGGAGGCCTATCCGGGACGAACGGAAGGATGATGCGCGATGAAAACGACAAGAGTGTGCAATGGCATTCGTTAAATCATACATAAAAGGTAGCCTTCCTTTTTTTCTGGCGAGGCGCATCTACCGTGAGAGCGACGGGGGGAAGCAGGTTTCGCGTCCGGCCGTGCTCATTGCCATGGCGGGCATTGCCGTCGGGCTGGCGGTGATGATCGTTGCGGTGGCGGTAGTGGTCGGTTTCAAGAGCGAGGTGCGCAACAAAGTCATCGGCTTCGGGTCGCACATCCAGATAACCAATCTCGACGCCGTGACGTCTTATGAAACACATCCGCTGGTGGTGGGCGACAGTATGATGGAGGCATTGAGGCGTTATCCCGAGGTGGAGCATGTGCAACGCTACGCTACCAAGCCGGGTATGATAAAGACCGATGAGGCTTTTCAGGGAATGGTGCTGAAGGGAGTTGGGAAAGAGTTCGACGCCCGCTTTATGAAAGAGCATCTGCTGGAAGGAGCGATACCCGCTTTCGGCGATTCCGCGTCCGCCAATCAAGTGCTTATCTCCAAGACTCTGGCCGACAAACTGAGGCTGAAAACTGGGGATAAAATCTATACGTATTACATTCAGGATGATGTACGTGCCCGCCGATTGACGATTGCCGGAATCTATCAGACCAATTTTGCCGAATATGACAACCTATTTCTGCTGACCGACCTTGCCCTCGTGAACCGGCTCAATCGTTGGCAGAACGATCAGGTGAGCGGCGTGGAGTTGCAGATACGCGATTACGACCGCTTGGAGGAGGTTACCTACCGGATAGCGGCGGATACGGATAATCGCCGTGACGCGCTTGGAGGAGTATATTACGTGCGCAATATCGAGCAGATGAATCCGCAGATATTCGCCTGGCTCGACCTGCTCGACCTGAACGTATGGGTGATTCTTTTCCTGATGATCGGCGTGGCAGGCTTCACCATGATTTCGGGATTGCTGATCATCATCATCGAGCGTACCCATATGATCGGGCTGCTGAAAGCTCTGGGAGCCGACAACTTTACCATACGCAAGACTTTCCTCTGGTTCTCCGTCTTTCTTATCGGCAAGGGGATGCTTTGGGGAAATGCGTTGGGGCTGGCGTTCTGTTTCGTTCAGTCGCGGTTCGGCGTTTTCACGCTCAACCCGGAGACTTATTATGTGGATACCGTTCCCGTCTCCTTCAACCTGTTGCTTTTCATGCTCATCAACGCAGGCACGCTTGCCGCCTCTGTCCTGATGCTGGTCGGTCCCTCTTTCCTGATCACCAAAATCCGTCCGGCAAGCTCCATGAGGTACGAGTAAGCCGTGACGCGAGGACGACTCCGAATCACCTTCTCATGAAGTCGCCCTTTCCTCTCAACCGTCGGTAGAGCTTGAACTTCAGAGTCTGCAAAGGCAAAAGAATGTCGAACACCGGCAGTGAGAAATAATACCTTCTGCCTCCTCCCAATTCTTTGGCTGCCCGGTTCACTACGACCGCTTGCAATGCGTAACGGCAGCACCAGACGCATAGGGCGACGCCTGCAACGAGCCAGTGGGCGTGCAGGATGCCCGAAACCATTCCCGCTATGCATACGGCATAGAGCATGAGGTAAGAGAACGTCTCAAATCCGCAAAGGTAGCGTTGGATGCCTTTGTAGAAGCGAGCCGTCGCCATGTAGCTTATCTTCTCTTCTTTCCATTCTTTGCGTGAGGCCGGCAGGATGCAGACAGTGGCGGACGGATCTGTCTCCACACGCGTGTTCGAGCGGGTTACCGAATGGTTTATGAACAGATCGTCTTCGCCCCGTTGCAGGTTCAGGTAAGAAGAGAATCCTTTCTGGCGGAAGAACACCTCTTTGCGATAGGCGAGGTTGCGGCCGATACCCATGTACGGACAGCGGGCGAGGGCGAAGCCCAGATAGCGCAAAGAACGGAACAGATTGTCGAATGCCGTCCGTTTGTGAAACCATCCCTTCGTGCGGGCATATCCGCTGTAACCCAATACGATTTCCGTCTCCGGTGTGAAATTCCGCGCCAGCATCTTCAGCCATTGGTTGCTTGCCGGTGTGCATCCGGTCTCCGTAAATACCAGCCAGTCGTATCTGCTTGCCTTGATTCCCAAGGTCAAAGCCAGTTTCTTGTGACTGATGTACCGGGCCGTGTTCGGCGTGAAGCTGTGGTACAGATGGGGATACTTTTCTTCGAGCACGCCAAGCACGTCTTCGGTGTCATCGGTCGATCCGTCGTTGATGACAATCACTTCGAAGCAAGGATAATCCTGCTCCAGAACGGCGGGAAGCATCTTGCGCAGGTTGTCGGCCTCGTTGCGCGCGCAAATCACCACCGAAAGCGGTTCGAAATCCGCTGCAAACGTTAGTTTGTTTTTGCCTGCGGCTTTGTTGCGGACATATATACGATTGTATAAACCTAAATAATAAATAAGTTGAATTGCGAAAAGAACTCCGGCCGCCGATGTTAAAATCAATTCGGCCGTGTTGAACGTAAATGCTTCCATCTATTTGTCTATGTAGTAATGTTTATTACATGCAAATGTAAGCCTTTTCGGGAAGATTTTCCCTATTTGTAGAATCTTATTTTCCCATTGTCCAGATATTCTCTTTTCAGTATGTCGACAAACAGAAAGAATAGGGAGAGAAGCAGCGGACCGAAGATGACTCCCATGAAACCGAAGAGCGGAAGTCCGATGACAACTCCGAATACGGTGATGAGCGGATGGATGTCCGCCATTTGCTTCTGGATGATAAACCGGATGAGGTTGTCGGAGTTGGATACAATGATAATTCCGTAGGCGGCTATCCCGATGGCTCCGAACCAGTCGTCGCTGAGCGCCATGTAGATGGCGGCGGGCAGCCATACGATTCCCGAGCCTACTACCGGTATGACGCTTGCAATGCTGGTGAGCACACCCAGAATGATGGCGTTGGGAACCCCGAATATGAAAAAGCCGACTGTCGCCACAGCTCCCTGTATCAACGCCAGCAGAGGGATTCCGATGGCATTGGAGCGGATGATCATATTGATTTCGTTGGTCACATTCAGCCTGTTTTCTTTATTGAAAGGAAGCAGTTCGCTCACATATTTTTCCATTCGTTCTCCTCCCATCAACATGAAATAGAGCACGAAGATGAGCACGAAGATGTTGATTACGAAACTCCCGATTCCGCCCATTACGGCCTGTCCGATACGCGGAAGCTGGGCTAACAGGAAAGAGAGCGCGTCGCCTCCCAATATGTCGTATCCCGTTTTCTTCCGGATAGCGGCAGCCAATTGCTCTATGGGAGCGATGAATGATTGCGGATCCAGATTGATGTCTTGCAGTTTGTTCACCAGCATCCAAACGATTAGCGAGAGCGGAACCAAAAAGAACAGAATCGCCTCTACGGTAATGATAGTCGCTCCGATAACCCGTTTCATTCTTCGTTTCTTGGTGAGATAGAACATTTGTCCCCGTACGAGGGTATAGATGGTCAGCGCTCCAAGCAACCCTCCTATGAAAGGAGTCATCTGTCTCAAGATAACAATTCCTATCAGCAGGATGATGCTGATGAGCGAATATTTCCGGTATTTGTCGGTAAAGTCCATGACACGTATCTTTGTTGTTCATTAAAAATAACACGAAAAAGGAGAAAAAAGTTTATTCGTCCGCTTTTTTCTTTCATCGTTTCAGTCGTACGATTTCGCTTTCCTGCTATGGGGCGAAACAGTAGCTATTTTTTATTTTTTATCGTCGCAAGCGTTCGGTTTTGCTTTCTTATCACAGGGCAAAGCAGTAGCCGGGTCTTCTCTTTCACTTCAAAGAAGTCTGGTTGTACATCGAAGCTGATAGGCGAAGCAGTAGCCGGTTTTTTACTTTTCATCGTCGCAAGCGTTCGGTTTTGCTTGTCTGCCACAGGGGGAGCAGTATCTTGTTCCTCTTTTTCATCGTTTCGGTCGTACGATTTTGCTTTTCTGCGGCAGGAAAAAGCGACATTCGGTTTCTTTTTTTACTGTCGTAAGCTTTCGGCACATAATAAACACTACTGAATCGAAGTAAGCAGGGCTTTCTTTTGCTACTGTCGTAAGCTTTCGACTTGCAGAAAAGGCGGGAATCGCTGTCGCTTTGCCGCGCCGTTTCTTCTTCCCCCTTTTGCCCTGCGTTTACTTGGTTTGCAGTTCAGGCACGAGCACGAATCCGGTTTCGGGGAAGTGCTTGCCGAGATATTCGCGGATAAACTCCATCGTATCGTTCTGTATGGTTTTGTCTTCCACCGGCGGATACAGGTTGTATGCCACCGTGTCGAGGGTGATGCCTCGCCGCTGTATGGCCTCGAAGCTGAGTAGCGTATGGTTGATGCTTCCCAGTTTGCCGGAGGTGACGAAGATGAGCGGATAGCCCTCCCGCGCGATGTAGTCGATGGTCAGAAGCTCCTTCGTCAGCGGAACCATGAGTCCGCCCGCCCCTTCCAGCAGTACGGCGTCGTAGCGTTCGCTCAGTCTTTCGGTCGCCTCTTTTATCTTGCGGAAGTCGATCGCGCGGTTGTCGATGCGGGAGGCGAGGAGCGGCGAGGCGGGATACGAGAAAATCTCCGGCATGGTCCATCCCTTCTCATCCTCTTCGGTGAACGGGATTCCCATGATGCGACGGTGCAGGTCGATGTCTTCCGAATGCCCCACGTTGCCCGTCTGAATGAATTTCTGGGTGATGGTGCGCCGTCCCGCCCTGTTCCATTCGCGGGCGATGAAGGCTGTGGCATAGCTTTTTCCGGCATCCGTGTCGATGCCGCTGACGAAATATACATTCTGTTTCATTATTCTTTCTTTTTAGCGATTATATAAATAGGGTGATAAGTGAGCGATACGGAATGGTCGCGACGAAAAAGGCGGTCGTACCGCTCGCAGAACTCGTGTAGGTCGCGGCGTGTCCACGGACGTGTCGCTCCACCTTCTTGTCCGGTCGGAATAGAGCCTCTGTTCGACTGAAATGGAGCGTTCACTCCGGTCTGTTTGAGGTGGTAAAGCACCTCGATAGAGCCTCTGAATGCAAGCGGTATGATTTCCTCCTCCGAGTGTATGATGTCGAAGCGGGGCGACAAAGCCTTTTCCAGCTCTTCCAACGATCGGTACGGAAGTCCGTTGCCGGTGAGCGTTCTCACTTCGCGCATGTTTTCCTTCCCGAAGGTGCTGAACGCAAAGTACCCCCGGCTGCGGAGCAGGGCGTTGCAACGCTCGAAGAATTTTTCGGGCGATTCGAACCATTGCAGCGCAGAGCAAGACGTGATCAGGCTCGTACCGGCGGGGAACGGAATTGTTTCGGCGTCGCCGGGCAGGAAAGAAACCCGGTGTTCTTTCAGCAGATCTCCGCAACACGCTTCCATCTTCGGGCAGAGGTCGTTCAGAAACAGCCTGCGGGGGCGGAAAGCGTCGAACAGCAGGCGGGAGTAAGTCCCCGTGCCGCATCCGAACTCGATTACTTCCGGGCATGGAGAGGGGATGTGCGTTTGCAGCAGCCCGATCATTTTGCCGGCTATCCGGCGTTGTACGTTCGCTTCGCGCGGGTAAGTCGCCGCCGCTTTGCCGAAACGTTCGGCTATCAGTGATTTATCCATGTACGTTTGTTATCTGTCGGTTGGTCAATAGGTTTTCGAAAAGAGAGCGGCTGTAATGGGCGGCTTCGGTCTGCGTCACGTCTGTCGTGCCCGCCCATGCCCTCAATTGGTTTGCCGGCGGGAAAATCCGGTCGCTGGTTCCCACCACCGCCTGTCGCCACCGGAATGCCGAAGCCGGGAGCGCATCGTATTGCCTGCGGATGGATTCGAGTTCTTCCTTCAGCTCTTCCGCAGTCCGTTGCGGCATCACATCCGCAAAGGCCTCGTACTCGTCCGCCGAGCCGCACATTCTGCGGCGGAACTTCCTCAGGGTCTGCTCGTTGAGCCCTTGCAACGTCCCCTCGAAGATGGAAGGAGGGATGCCCCTCGTTTCGTCGATGGGGTAGGGAGTGCCGTTGATCGCTATGCTTTGGGTGACGGGGAGGTCGGGAAACCGGCGCATGACTTGCGTAGCCGTCCATACCCCCATCGACCACCCGATGAGGGTGATGCGGGAGTAGGCTTGCAGCAGGGTGTCGTCGAACTCCGGCGAGCGGTAGTCGTAGCAGATCATCCAGTCGCACCCCGCAGGACGTATGCGGGCGAACGGGCGTTCGTTCATCCCCCAGCCTGCGAAGAAAAGCAGCAGTTCCGGTTCGTTATTTTTTATCATAAACAGTTGCTCCATCGGTTTATCGTTTTTTCAGTCGGTCTATATTATTTTTTTTATCGGTTAGTTTATACACTTCTTTCAGTTTGTTTACGCTTTGTCAAGCCGGTTTGTCTTGCTTTTACCAGCCTGTTTATGCTCTGTCAAGCCGGCTTGTCTTCCTTCTTTCAGCTTGTTTATGCTCTGTCAGGTCGACTTGTTTTGCTTCTTTACAGTCTGTTTATAGTTTCTCTTTCAGTTTCCTTTATCAATTCTTTCACCTTCTTTATACTCTGTCAAGCCGATCTGTTTTGCTTTTGCCAGTCAGTCTATCACTTCTATCAACCTCTCTATATCGTGTTCCGTCAGGTCTGCCGTCAGCGAGAAGCGGAGGCGGGAAGTGCCTTCGGAAACTGTGGGCGGGCGTACGGGGAGGACGTAGAATCCTTTCCGCTGCAATTCGTCTGCTTTGAGCACGGCGGCTTCGCTTGCTCCCGCAATGAGAGGGATGATGTGGCTCTCCGAAGGACTATCGTATCCTTTTGCCGCCAACGCTTGTTTCAGCGTAGAGCTGATGCGTGATAAATGTTCCCTTCTGTCCGAAAATTCCGGCAGCCGACCGAGCACCCATGACGTCCATGCGATGTTCACCGGCGGGAGAGCCGTAGTGAAGATCAGCGTCCGCATCTTGTTGATGAGGTATTCTCTCACCACCTTCCGGCATACGATGTATGCCCCTGCGGAGGCGGCAGCTTTTCCGAACGTGCCCACCAGAAAGTCGATTTGCCCGATGCACCCCTGTTCTTCGGCGCATCCCAGTCCGTTCGCACCCCGCACACCGAAAGCATGCGCTTCGTCGACATACAGGAGCACGTTGGGGTAGCTTTGTTTCAGCCGCACCAACGCGCGGAGGTCGCTCACATCTCCGTCCATGCTGAATATGCTTTCGGTGACGAGGATGATT
This sequence comes from Bacteroides pyogenes DSM 20611 = JCM 6294, assembly GCF_000428105.1. Taxonomy (GTDB): domain Bacteria; phylum Bacteroidota; class Bacteroidia; order Bacteroidales; family Bacteroidaceae; genus Bacteroides; species Bacteroides pyogenes. The sequence goes on from NZ_KE386623.1 coordinate 31,032, forward strand.
TGCCGGTACGCGTCGTGATGCTGTTCCACCAGCCGGGCGGCCTGCGCCAGATCGTTGTGCCGGTAACGGATACATTTGGCTGCCGACAGCCGGATGCCGTCGATGAGGCTGGCGTGTACCAGTTTGTCGGCGAGTATCAGCGTCTGTGCGTCGCTCACCGCAGGCAGAATCCCCGTGTTGGCATGGTATCCGCTGTTGAATATCAGCGCGCTTTCCGTTCCGAACATTTCCGCCAGTCGCCCTTCCAACTCTTCGCAGGCGGTAAAGTTGCCCGTGAGCAATCGCGACGAAGAGGCTGAGGGAAAGAAATTGCGGGGAGTGAGCGTGCGTATGAACGCTTCCCGCAGCGACGGCTCATTCGCCAGTCCCAGATAATCGTTCGACGAAAGGTTCAGCATCCGCCGTCCGTTCAGTATCACTTCGCGTCCGTCGTGCACCAGCGGAGGAAGCGAACGGAAGTTCCCTTTCCTTTTCAGCGTCTCCAACTCTTCGTGCATCGTTTCCAATATATTCATCTCATTTCTTGTTTCCTTGTTGATGTATGTTACGAACTCAAGATGTCGGCTCATTTTTTCAAGCCTTTCTCAAGTCTTCCTTCTTTACATCTCTTTCACTATTTTCAGCACTCCCGCAGTCAGCTTGCTCAGCTGTTCCGGCGTGATGACGAACGGCGGCATCAGGTACACCAGTCTGCCGAACGGCCGCACCCATATCCCTTCTTCCACGAATCGCCGCTGCATATAAGCCATATCCACAGGCTGCTTTGTCTCTATCACGCCGATGGCGCCCAGCACCCGTACGTCCGCCACTTGCGGCAGTTGTGCCGCCGGAGCCAGTTCTTCTTTCAGTTGCCGTTCGATGCGTTTTACTTTCGTTTCCCAGTCCGATTCGAGCAACAGGCGGATCGAGGCGCAAGCCACGGCGCAAGCCAACGGGTTGCCCATGAACGTGGGGCCGTGCATGAACACACCCGGAGCATGGTTGGATATGGTATCGGCTATCCGGTTGGAAGCCAGAACCGCCGAGAGCGTCATATATCCTCCCGTAAGCGCCTTGCCGATGCACATGATGTCCGGCTCTACGCCGGCATGTTCCCAGGCAAAGAGCTTTCCGGTACGTCCGAATCCGGTGGCTATCTCGTCGAATATCAGCAGGACGTCGTGTTTGCGGCATAGGCGGGCGGCTTCGCGCAGGTATTGCGGGTGGTAGAACCGCATTCCTCCCGCCCCTTGCACCACAGGCTCGAGAATCAATGCCGCCAGTTCGCCGGCATGCTCTTCCATTACCTTTTGAAGGGGCAGGATGTCTGAGGGATCCCACTCCCCATCGAATCTCGAACGGGGGGCGGGAACGAAATGGCGGATGGGCAGCGATGAACCGAAAAGACTGTGCATCCCCGTCACCGGGTCGCATACCGACATGGCGTTCCACGTATCGCCGTGGTATCCCGAACGGATGGTTACGAAATTACTTTTCGACGGTTTGCCTGCCGCATAGGCATACTGCACCGCCATTTTCATGGCAACCTCCACCGCCACCGAGCCCGAGTCGGCGTAGAAAATTTTCTGCATCGAGGGAGGGACGATACGGAGCAGCGACTTCGCCAATTCGATGGCAGGTTCGTGGGTCAGTCCGCCGAACATCACGTGCGACATGCTTTCCAATTGCTCCCGTACGGCTTCGTTCAGCACCGGATGGTTGTACCCGTGCACCGCGCACCACCATGAAGACATCCCCTCTACCAGCGTCTCTCCGCTTTCGAGGGTAATGGTGGCTCCTTCGGCACTCCTTACCTTGTACACCGGAAGCGGGTCGGTGGTCGAGGTATACGGGTGCCACAGATGCTCCCGGTCGAACTGCGAGTCGGGGAAACGGTATCCTTCTTTCAGTATCATCTCTTTGTCGTCCGAAACCTTCGAACCGAGCGTGGTGAGCAGGTCGCCCACGATGGCGGAGTTGATCCCGATGTAGAGGGCTTTGTGCATGGCTTCCTGCGAGAGTTGCGAGCGTCCTCCCGCGAAACGGAGAAAGGCTGTGGGGTTGATGAAGCGGAACAGGGCGATGGTGGTCAGCACCTCTTCCTCTTCCAAAGGCTTCTGCCCTTCGAGCGGAGTGCCTGCGATGGGACTCAGCAGATTGATAGGGATAGACTGCACGCCCAGCTTGCGGAGGGTGAAGGCAAATTCGATTCGTTGTTCCATCGTTTCGCCCATGCCGATGATTCCCCCGCAGCAGATGTCCATGCCCACCCGTCGGGCGGCCGCCAGTGTCTCGAGCTTCTGTTCCTGAGTATGCGTGGAGCAGAGTTGCGGGAAATAAGAAGGGGCGGTTTCCAGATTGCAGTGGTAGCGTGTGATGCCGGCATCGTGGAGCTGCCTGAGCTCTTCTTCTTCCAACAACCCCAGTGAGGCGCATAGTTGGATGGACGAATGGCGGCGGATATGGCGCGTGGTATCGCAAAGCCGAGAAAGTTGTTTGGAGGAAGGTTTTCGTCCGCTGGTGACGAGTGAGAAGCGGTTTACGCTTTGATTTTCGTTGTATCGGGCTTGCCGGAGGCATTCTTCTGCGGGGAGGAGGTCGTAAATATCCGCTTTGGTACGGTAGTGGGCGGATTGTGCGCACCATTTGCAGTTTTCGGGACATTTGCCTGATTTGGCATTGATGATGGAGCACATGTCGAATTCTTGTGACGCACAAGCGACGGTTATCTCGTGCGCGGCGGCATATAAAGCCTCGCGGTCGGCCGTATCGGCAAGCCAGGCTGCTTGTTCGGGAGAGATGTCGACCCCGGACAACACCTGTTCTTTGATCTCTTCGAGTGTCATATAAGTAAGATATGGGATGGTTTGAGCGGCGTTCTGTTTCCGAAGAGACATCGCCACCACATTGGTATGCAGGTGGCCGATGCGGACTTCACGTCCCAGACTTGCGAATACGGCATAGTTTTTCCTGCCCCAGTAGCGGAAGCTGGAAAAAGAATGTTTACCCTGTACGCGCTCTTTTCTCTTCATCTGAAAGCTGCTTGAATCTTTATTTACGGGGCAAATGTATAAAGAATCTTTTTGCCTGCAAATCTTTATTTCCTTTTTCTTTTGCGGTATTCTTTGCGCAGGTGGAAGTTGAAACCCGCATAGATTTGAAGGACACCGAAGCCGTTATGAAGGGAAAAGCTGCTGCGGTGATAATTGAATACCTGTCCTACGAACGAGGTCCCCACGTAGTATTTGCGGTTGTTGTACACCACTCCCGCGCGGGTGAGGAAGTCGACGCTGAACTTATCGCTTGTGTTCTCTACTTCACTTGCTTCCACACTTATATCGGAACTTTTATATGCCACCGACGGGTTCAGCGACAAACAGGCGAGGCAATTGCGTGCGAACACCCAGTTGTAAGCATATCCGATGTTGAAACTGGCGTTGCTGTATTCTATCCGTGTCACCCGCATATCGGGATTCATGTTCTTTTGCACAAAGTCGGGGAAGCGACTGTTGTCGAAGTCGAGTTTGTGTTTGGAGAACGAGAAACCCGCGATAAGCGAGCCTGCGTTCCGGCGCTGGTTGGTCGATTGGCTGAAGGCTGCGGGATAAGAGAACTTGCGGTTGTTGAATATATAATAGACATTCAGCCCTTTGATATTCACATTCAGGCCGTCGAACTTGGCGGAGTAGCGGGGAGGAACATCCTCCGGAAATCCTTTGAGCTTATGTATCTTGTACCTGTTTCCCGTATTCCTGTAGAATAAATCCAGTCCGATTTTGGAACTGTACAGGCTCAGGTCGAACTCCGTGTTTTTGTTCTTCCGGTTTGTTTTTCGCGAAATGTCGTTGACGTCTACCGACCATCCCAGAAATATCCAGCGCCATCCGAAGTATAAACCGACCTTGTGGTGCGGGTTGGGCGAGAAGCTGATTTTTTGGGCATCAGGCTCCGAACCGCTTAGCGAATAATACTCGAAGTTGGTGATATGCGCGCCCATTATCGTGTAGTTGTAACGGTTGGGGCTGATGTATAGCGTGTCGAAATCGCTGAAGTTCAGAAACTTTTTGATTGCTTTTTTAAATCCGCTTGTTTGGGGAGCAGATGGTATGCTGTCGTGCACGAGTGTGCTTTCCCTTGTAGCTTGGGCGCATAAGGGCAGTGTGTAGAATAATATCAGTATAAAGGCTGCCTTCTTAATCATGACACGAAAATATGAGATTCCCTTGAGTTTTGCTAACTTTCGGTTCAAAAAAATATTCGTTCGGGGTAAAAAACTGCTGTTTTTTCATTTTGATTGCGTCTTTGCCGGCATTCATCTGTGGACTGGTCGTGACCAAAGATGGTTCGCGCTGATAAAACACACAGCTTTTTTTCGGAGTTGGATTCGTAAACCGAATTCTCTTTCTACTCTTTTGGTTAATATATTTTAAACATCTAAACTATTCTAAATGAATTCCTGTTTTTGAAGAAAAAAGTAATACGTATGAATACAATTTGGTTTATTATCATCGGTGTTCTTGCCGGTTTGATCGCAGGTAAAATAATGCGCGGCGGAGGTTTCGGTTTTTTCATCAATCTGTTGCTCGGCATTATCGGAGGAGTGATTGGAGGATGGGTGTTCAGTTTGTTCGGTTTGGAAGCTTCCGGTTTAGTGGGAAGCTTGATAACCGCCACAGTAGGAGCCATCTTGGTGTTATGGATCGCTTCTCTGTTCTCTCACCCTAAATAGGGGATACTGGTTGTCTTTTGGTAATTAAGAGCGTGGTTTCTTTATTTGGAAACTTCACGCTCATTTTTTATTTCCGACAATGGAGTGGAGGGCATGGATGGTTTCCCTTACTCGTTTCACGGTAGTCGATGTGCGTTCATATTCGTCGATATGCACCGTCCCTCCCATAGAAACCGATTCGTTTTTGTAAGTCATCGGGCTTCTTGCGCTTTCGCGGGCGGAGAAGTGAAACTCTTGTATGCCTGTTTCTTTCGCTATCCGCGCGATGTTGCCCTCATTCACCCCGCATCCCGCCAGCAGAATGATTCTTCCCGCCGCCTGTTCCTGCATCTCTCTGAGCAAAGGGATTCCCTTCTCGGCCGATGGCTGTTGTCCCGATGTCAGAATGCGGTGGCAGCCCAGTTCGATAATCTCTTCCATCGCTTTCTGCGGATTCCGGCACACATCGAACGCCCGGTGGAAAGTTACCGACATTCCTTTCGAGGCGTGCATCAACTCCCGCATGACGCTGAGGTCTATCTCCCCGTCGGCCGTCAGGCATCCGAATACCACTCCGTCTGCCTTTAACCGGTGTGCCGCTTCTATATCCTTCAGCATGGTTCTCACTTCGATGGGAGAGTAGAGGAAGTCTCCGCCGCGCGGACGGATAATGACATGCAGGCGGGTGTGGGTGAGAAGTTCGCGCGCCACGGATATTTCTCCGTAGGAGGGAGTTGTTCCTCCTTCGGGGATACCTGCGCAAAGCTCTACGCGATGTGCTCCGCCTGCTTGCGCCGCCAAGCAGCTTTCCACTGAGTTGGCGCAAATTTCAAACTGATATTTCTTCATAAACCGGTGTATTGAAAAATCACGCAGACCGACGAGGGTGTGTCAAAACAAAAATGATCATCCCGAAAAGTTACAGATTGTAACTACCAAACTTAAAAGAGCCGTATAGAACTCTGTTTCGAGTAATGATACGGCTCTTTCTCTTGCTTTTTAGGATGCTCAAGTTTCAGATTAAAAGTTCTTCTTTGGTTTAATTTAGTTTTGACACACCCTCGTGAATCTGCGTGATTCTTTGGATTCCGTTTTGTTATTTCGCGAAACTTACCGCGCGGGTTTCCCTGATGACGGTGATTTTCACCTGTCCGGGGTAAGTCATTTCGTCCTGTATCTTCTTTGCGATTTCGCCCGAGAGGTTTTCCGTCTGCTTGTCGTCTATTTTATCCGCTCCCACGATGACGCGAAGCTCGCGACCTGCTTGGATGGCGTAGGTTTTCGTCACTCCGGGATACGACATGGCAAGCTGTTCCAAATCGTTCAGACGCTTGATATAAGCTTCCACGATTTCGCGGCGTGCGCCGGGGCGTGCACCGGAAATGGCATCGCACACCTGCACGATGGGAGCCAGCAGACTCGTCATTTCCACCTCGTCGTGGTGAGCGCCGATGGCGTTGCAGATATCTGCTTTTTCTTTGTATTTCTCCGCCAGCTTCATACCCAGTAACGCGTGCGGCAATTCCGGTTCCTCATCCGGCACCTTGCCGATATCGTGGAGCAATCCGGCACGTTTGGCCTTTTTCGGATTCAATCCCAATTCGGAAGCCATGACGGCGCAGAGGTTGGCTGTCTCGCGAGCGTGTTGCAACAAGTTCTGTCCGTAAGAAGAACGGTATTTCATTTTACCGATGATACGGATAAGTTCCGGATGCAAGCCGTGGATGCCGAGGTCGATCGTGGTCCGTTTACCTGTTTCGATGATTTCTTCTTCCACCTGCTTCTGTACTTTAGACACCACTTCCTCGATACGCGCGGGATGGATACGTCCGTCGGTCACCAATTGATGGAGCGCCAGCCGCGCAATTTCGCGGCGTACGGGGTCGAACGCCGAAAGCACGATTGCTTCCGGAGTGTCGTCGACAACGATTTCCACGCCGGTAGCCGCTTCCAACGCGCGGATGTTGCGTCCTTCACGTCCGATGATGCGTCCCTTGATTTCGTCCGATTCGATGTGGAATACCGTGACGGAGTTTTCGATGGCTGTTTCGGTGGCTACGCGCTGAATGGATTGGATCACGATGCGTTTCGCCTCTTTGCTGGCTGTGAGCTTGGCATCGTCCATAATATCGTTGATGTACGACTGAGCCTGTGTTTTGGCTTCTTCTTTCAGCGATTCCACCAGACGTTCTTTCGCGTCTTCGGCAGAGAGTCCCGAAATGGTTTCCAGCTTTTCTATCTGCTGTTGCTGCATTTTGTCGAGCTCTTCTTTCTTCTTATCGACGATTACAAGCTGCGCTTCCAGATTCTCTTTTACGGCTTCGGCCTCCTGTTTCTTCCGCTGAATTTCCTCGTGGCGTTGGTTGAGCACCATCTCCCGTTGTTTCAGTTTGTTTTCCGCCTGCTGTATTTTCTGGTTGCGCAGGGCTACCTCTTTCTCCAGGTCGGCTTTCTTGTTGAGGAACTTCTCCTTTACTTCCAGTAATTTGTTTTTCTTGATTACTTCGGCTTCGGTCTCTGCTTCTTTCAGTACATTATCATATTTGGACTTCAGTATATACCGGAACAGTATATATGAAAGAATTCCTCCTGCGATAAAGAAAGCAACGGCTGTTGTTATTATTGCTGTCATTTCTACATTTAATTTAAAATATATAAATAAAAACGCACTGCCAACTATCGGAACAATTTCTTATCCGGATATTTTGCAGTGCGCGTGGTTGTTTCCTTTTCGATCGGCGGATGTCCGAAAACTTTTCTTCATTTTTCCTGAAAGTAGTTTTCCAACAATTCCGTCAGCTCTTTTATCTTCTCCATATAGGGAGCAGTATCGTTACGTTGTTTCAGTTTGAGCTTTTCCAGCGAAAACTGATAGGCTACCATGGGCATAATTCTTTCCGGATCGATGCTCTTATAGCGTTCCCGGTATTCATTAAGCCAGATGTTTACCTGTTTGGCAGCTTCCCGCACCATTTGTTCCTCCTCGCGGTTGATGGTGATCGGGTAGATTAAGTCTGCTATCGGCAGGTTTATCTTTATTTTATCGTCCATACATCTCCTTTTTCTTAAACTATTCATTCAATAAAGCGATGCATTTGTCGACCTCACGCACTAATTTTGACAATCGCAGCTTCGTCTCTTTTACGTCGCCACTGTTAAGGCTGATTGCCGCAGCTGTTTTCAGGTTTGTGTAATCGATTTCCAGTTTGTCGTATTGAGCTTGCACCTTCTCGTTTTTTAGTTTCTCATTTTCGAGAAGTTGCTTCAACCCGGCATTTTCACGTTTAAGTTCATCGTGAAGATAGATTAAATGCCGCAGTTTTGTTTCGAAGGTATTCAATAACTTTTTTTCTTCTTCGGTCATCGCCACACAAAATTGTACACAAAAATACGATTAACTCCGGTATTTCAAAAACTTTTTAGCAGAAAATGTTTTTTCTTTAAAACTTATTGTGTTGTTTGCTTTGAAAACGATGCCCGACAGGAAGCAGATTGTCCGCATGGGGATGCAGACCGGTCATGAACATTATTTGTCATTCTTTTGCTGCCGCACTGTGCAGAGATTCCTTTACATCCGCCATGCCCGTCGGCGTATGGTGTATTGTACCTGCCGCATAAATCGGCGGAGTGAAATGAAAAAAACGGAAAAACGCTGTGGTGTTCGGATGATAAAGTTTATTTTTGTGCATTCGTTTATTCTCTAAACAAAGAACAGATATATGTGGAAAATACTGGTGACTTATGCCGTGCAGGATGAGTTTGTCGAAATAAAATGGCCGGATGCGGAACCGTACTATGTACGTACGGGAATAGGTAAGGTGAAGGCGGCTTATCATTTGTCCGAAGCCATCCGTCAGGTGGAGCCCGATTTGGTGCTGAACATCGGGAGCGCCGGCTCCGTCAATCATCGGGTGGGCGATGTTTTCGTATGCCGCCGCTTCGTAGACCGCGATATGCAGAAGCTTTCCGCCTTCGGACTGGAGTGGGAGATAGATACCTCCGCCTTGCTTGAGGAGAAAGGTTTTTGCAGGGATTGGACGGAAAACGGGGTTTGCAATACGGGCGACGGTTTTCTTACCGAACTGTCTGAAGTTGCCGGCGATGTGGCGGATATGGAGGCATACGCACAGGCATTCGTCTGCCGCGCACGGCAAATTCCGTTCGTCTCGGTGAAGTATGTGACCGATATCATCGGGCAAAATTCCGTGAAGCACTGGGAAGATAAGCTGGCGGATGCCCGGCGGGGACTTTCCCATTATCTGAATGTGATGAAAAAGGGAATTGCGCACGAAGCGTAGCGAAAATAGAATGTGGCTAATTAATATAAATATATGATGAAAGTAGGTTTGTTTATTCCTTGCTATGTGAATGCTATTTATCCCAACGTGGGAGTAGCTTCGTATAAGCTGTTGACGAGTTTGGGAGTAGACGTCGATTATCCGTTGGATCAGACTTGTTGCGGACAACCGATGGCGAATGCCGGTTTTCAGGACGAATCCGTCAGGCTGGCGCTCCGTTTCGATGAATTGTTCCGCGAATACGATTATATTGTCGGTCCTTCTGCCAGTTGCGTGTCTTTTGTGAAAGAGAACCATCCGGATATTTTGAAGAAGGAGGGGCATACTTGCCTGAGTGCCGGAAAGATTTATGATATCTGCGAGTTTGTTCACGACGTGGTGAAGCCTGCCGGCCTGCCGTCGCACTTTCCGCACAAAGTAAGCATTCATAACAGTTGCCACGGCGTGCGGGAGCTTTCGCTTTCGGCCCCGAGCGAAAGAAATATTCCTTATTATAATAAGTTGCGCAATCTGCTCGCTCTGGTAGAAGGGGTGGAAGTGTTCGAACCCTCCCATACGGACGAATGCTGCGGATTCGGCGGAATGTTTGCCGTGGAGGAGCAGGCGGTATCCGTCTGCATGGCACGCGATAAGGTGAAAGACCATATCGGCACGGGAGCCGAGTATATAACCGGAGCCGACAGCTCGTGCCTGATGCACATGCAAGGTGTCATCGAGCGCGAACATTTGCCGGTACGGGTCATGCATATTGTAGAAATTTTAGCATCGGGACTATGAGTACACGACATTCGGAAGCTGCTGAAAAGTTCTTGCAAAACAGCTGTCAACGGGCAGGAAACATTCTCATACCCCATTCGGAAGCTGCTGAAAAGTTCTTGCAAAACAGCAAGATGGCGGCATGGCATAACGAAACTCTTTGGATGGTTCGCGCCAAAAGGGATAAAATAAGCAAGACGGTTCCCGAATGGGAAGAGTTGCGCGACAAAGCCTGCGAGTTGAAACTTTATTCGAACAGTCATCTCGACGAGCTTTTGGTGGAGTTTGAGAAGAACGCCGAGGCAAATGGCGCTATCGTTCATTGGGCGAAAGATGCCGGCGAGTATTGCCGGATCGTTTACGATATTCTGAGCGCTCATAAGGTGAAGAGGTTTGTGAAGAGCAAATCGATGCTTGCCGAAGAGTGCGGGTTGAATCCTTTTCTGATGGAACGGGGCATCGACGTAGTGGAAACCGACCTGGGCGAACGAATCTTGCAGTTGATGCATCTGGAGCCGAGCCACATTGTTTTGCCCGCCATTCATATCAAGCGCGAGCAGGTGGGCGAATTGTTCGAGAAGGAAATGGGAACCGAAAAAGGCAATTTCGACCCTACTTACCTCACTCACGCGGCGCGGAAGAACCTGCGTTCCCGTTTCCTGAATGCCGAAGCAGCCATGACCGGAGCCAACTTTGCCGTGGCTTCTACCGGAGATATCGTGGTTTGTACCAACGAGGGAAATGCCGATATGGGTACTTCGTATCCGAAGTTGAACATCGCAGCCTTCGGTATGGAAAAGATTGTGCCCGATATGGAATCGTTGGGGATATTCACCCGTTTGCTGGCACGGTCGGCTACGGGACAGCCCATCACTACATATACCTCTCATTACCGCCGTCCGCGCGAAGGGGGAGAGTATCACATCATCATCGTCGACAACGGGCGGAGCGCCTTGCTTTCGCATCCCGAACATATTAAGACGCTGAATTGCATCCGTTGCGGCGCTTGCATGAATACCTGTCCTGTCTATCGCCGTAGCGGAGGATACTCTTATACTTATTTTATTCCCGGACCCATCGGCATCAACCTCGGTATGGTGCACGATCCCGAGAAATATTCCGACAATCTGTCGGCTTGCTCTTTGTGTCTGTCTTGCTCGTGCGTTTGTCCCGCCAAGGTCGACTTGGGCGAGCAGATTTATAAGTGGCGGCAGGAACTCGACCGGTTGGGCAAGGCAAGCAAACAGAAGAAGATGATGTCCGGCGGCATGAAGTTGCTCATGGAACGTCCCGTATTGTTCAATGCGGCATTGCGGGCTGCGCCGATGGTCAATGCCTTGCCTCGTTTCATGAAATATCATGCTCTGAATGAGTGGGGAAAAGGGAGGGAACTCCCGAAATTCGCTCCGGAGTCGTTCAATGAGATGTGGAAGAAAAACAAAGTACAGAAAAAGGAGGAGAAGAAATGAGCAGCAGAGAAGAAATACTGGCCGCTATCCGGCGGAATACGCAGAAGCGGTATGAGAAACCCGACGTGCGGATAGAGAAGCGATTAAGCTATGCAGATAAGATCGGGCAGTTTTGCTCCGTCAGCCGGGCGGTCGGTGGTCGGGCGGTGGTACTTGGCGAGGGAGAAGACCTGAACGAGGCGATTCGAAGTGTTTATCCTTCTGCCAAGCGCATAGCTTCCGTGCTTCCGGAGGTCACGTGCGCTACCTTCAATCCCGATGAGTTGGACGATCCGAAAGAACTCGACGGTACAGATCTGGCGGTGATTTCCGGCGAATGGGGTGTGGCGGAGAACGGGGCGGTGTGGATTCCGCAGACGGTGAAGCACAAGGCCGTGTATTTTATTGCCGAACGGCTGGTGATACTGCTCGACCGTAATCGTATTGTAGATACCATGTACGATGCTTACCGGAAGTTAGATAAACAGCCGTATGAGTTCGGGACGTTCATCTCGGGACCTTCGAAAACGGCTGATATCGAGCAGGCGTTGGTCATGGGAGCGCACGGCGCAAGGGAGGTTACGGTCATTCTTGTCTGACGTGTGTCGGGCAAGGAAGTACATAATTGCAAATCAGAGCCTTTATTTGATTGAAACGAAGGCTCTCTTTTGAGGAAACGGAATCTCTCTTTTTAGAAAACGGAGGCTCTTTGGGGAGAAACGAAGTTCTTCTTTTGAGAAAACGGAGGCTGTTTGGAGAGAAACAAAGCTCTTCTTTGGGGAAATCGGAATCTCTCTTTTGAGCAATGGAGATCATTTTTAGGAGAAACGAAGTTCTTCTTTTGAGAAAGCGAAGGCTCTTTTTTGAGCAACAAAGCTCCTCTTTTAGGAGAAACGGAATCTCTCCTCTTGAGAAAACGGAACGTTTGTCTGAAGGTATTGTTATTTAATTTATCGATCATTAAAAATTAATCATTTATCATCACGTGTATTCGAATAAAGTTAAAAAAATTGCTGCCGTACACGATCTTTGCGGCATAGGGAGACTTTCACTGACGGTTGTCATTCCCATTCTTTCGTCCATGGGCTTTCAGGTATGCCCCCTGCCTACGGCAGTTCTTTCCAACCATACGCAGTATCCCGATTTCTCTTTTCTCGACCTGACGGATGAAATGCCGAAAATCATTGCCGAATGGAAAAGGCTGGGGATGAGGTTCGACGCCATCTATACCGGATATCTGGGCTCTTCCCGGCAGATTCGCATAGTTTCCGACTTTATCGACAACTTCCGTCAGCCTGACGGATTGGTTGTTGTCGATCCGGTATTGGGCGACAACGGTCGGCTGTACACCAATTTCGATGTAAAGATGGTGGAAGAGATGCGTCATCTCGTTGCCAAAGCGGATGTGATTACGCCTAACCTGACGGAGGTGTTTTATCTGTTGGACCGCCCGTATGAGACCGCTCATGCGGATGAAGAAGTGAAAGAGTATCTGCGATTGCTTTCCGATAAAGGTCCGCAGGTGGTTGTCATCACCAGCGTGCCTGTAAGCGGCGACAGCCATAAAACTTCCGTTTATGCTTACAATCGTCAGGGAGACCGTTACTGGAAGATTACCTGCCCTTACCTGCCTGCTCATTATCCGGGCACGGGAGATACGTTTACAAGTGTCATTACCGGGGCGTTGATGCAAGGCGACAGTCTGCCGATTGCTTTGGATCGTGCCACTCAATTCATCCTTCAAGGTATCCGCGCCACTTTCGGCTATGAATACGACAACCGTGAAGGAATCCTTCTGGAAAAAGTGTTGCACAATCTCGATATTCCCATTCAGAGTTCCAGCTACGAACTGATATGACGGGCGGTCTTCAAACAGGCGAAATATAAAAATATTCGCAAAGAAAAGTGTACCGAAGTTTCTTTTGCCGAGACGATATTTCGCAGGAGATATACTTTGAGCCGATGAAATTATCTTTCTTACAAACTCATGAGTTCGAAAGTTATAAGGTGCGGCTTCTATTTCTCACTCTTTGCTTTGAGATGTTTTTTGCAGAATCGGTAAATTCCCAATTGTACTATACATATTAACTTCTTTTAGCTTGTGCACGGAAGGAGAGGCTCGAACTCCCGACACCCGGTTTTGGAGACCGGTGCTCTACCAACTGAGCTACTCCCGTGTTTGCGGCTGCAAAGGTAACAGAAACTTCCGAATCTGCAAGCGTTCGCTCGTGTAAGTTTCAAGATTATTTTAATTTTTCCCACTCATTGGCTTTGAAACCTACTAAGACAAAAGTGCCGGTCACTACCAGCGGGCGTTTCACGAGTTTCCCGTTGGAAGCCAACAAGCCGATTTGTTCCTCTTCGCTCATTGCCGGCAGCTTTTCTTTCAGGTTCAGTTCTTTATAAACCAACCCGCTGGTGTTGAAAAACTTCTTTACCGGCAGGCCGCTGAGCGGAATCCATGCTTTCAGCTCCTCCACCGTAGGGTGTTCTTCCACGATAAGCCTGCTTGTGTATGCTATTTTGTTTTCTATCAGCCATTTTTCGGCTTTCCGGCATGTGCTGCATGCGGGGTATTGCAAAAATAAAGGTTTCATAATGATAATATTTAGCGGTTCTTATTCCATGTTTTTACAATTCATAGCCCAGTTCTAAAAACATATTGCGATAGGCAGCCCCTTTCTTCTCCAAGGCCAGCGGGTATGCCCGTGAGGAAGAGGGCATGCGATAGAGCTTCATCGCCCGGTTCTCAAAAAGAAATTCTGTGAAATCGCCCACTTTGGGCTCTTTCGTGGCAAACTGTCCGCGCAGGGTGTCTGTCGCTTTTTGTCCGGTGGTAACCAATGCTTTGCATAGCGGAATCTTTCGCAGCAAGGCGGCAATGTCGGTAGGGCGAACCACTTCCAGAAATTTGTCGGAAGCGTTGTCTTGCAACCGTCGGACGCAGGTGGCCGTGTCGAACAAAGCAATCCCTTTCTCGTTCAGAAAATCGACGATTCGCTCGCGGCAGAAAGCTTTCCGCGTGTCGTTGAGGAAATGCTCTTTATCGTTGAAGAATAAAAGCCCGAAAATCCTCCACATGTCATTGTTCAGGTTCGGGTAATAAAAATCCATCGACCATCGTTTCTTTTGCGGAGGAAAGCTTCCCAGCATCAACAACTTTGCCTCAGGCGGAAGAAAAGGCTCCAGCGGATGTTTCTCTATTTCTATTTCCATCTCTTTCGATATTTTCTCAATTTTTTCACAAACATAGTGATAAAATCTGTAGGTTTAACTACTTTTGCGTCTTCATTTAAAAAAACATCTATTATGAAAAAAGTATTTTCTGCTCTTTTCCTGTGCATGTTGCTTTCTGCCGTAACAGGATTGCAGGCGCAAAACATTCAGTTGCATTATGATTTCGGTCGTTCGCTTTACAAGGAAATGGATACGCACGACTTTAAACGTCCGCTGGTAACCACCACAGTAGAGAAATTCCATCCCGATGCATGGGGGAGCACATTCTTCTTCGTAGATATGGACTACACGTCTGCGGGAGTTACTTCGGCTTATTGGGAAATCGCCCGCGAGCTGAAATTCTGGAAAGGTCCTTTTTCGGCGCATCTGGAGTATAACGGAGGAGTGGCGAAAGGATTTTCTTATAATAATGCTTATTTGGCGGGAGCAACCTATACATACAATTCCGCCGATTTCTCGAAAGGGTTTTCCTTATCGGCGATGTACAAATATATTCAGAAGCACAAATCGCCTAACAACTTTCAGCTGACGGGTACTTGGTATGTGAACTTCTGTGACAATCTGCTCACTTTCTCGGGTTTCGCCGACTGGTGGCGCGAGGAGAATAATTATGGGAAAACCATTTTCTTGTCGGAACCTCAATTCTGGGTAAATCTGAATCGCGTAAAAGGAGTGAACAAGAACTTTAATCTGAGTGTGGGATCGGAAGTGGAGTTGAGCAACAACTTTGCCAATCGGGACGGCTTCTACGCTATTCCTACGCTGGCTTTGAAGTGGACATTCAATTAAAAAAAACGACTGTACTGTATTCCCGGGTCGTTTCTGTAAGAACCGGTTATGGAAAAGGCTTGAAGCAACCGGAGCGCAAAAATACGGCTGTTTGTACAGAGCTTGCCTATATCGCGCCCGGTATTCTTTAGAGATTTATTTTCGATAATGTTTCTTGCCGGTATCGAAGAATGCGGCTTCTTATGTAACTTTGCCGCTCTTGTCGATGCGGAATAGCTGTGGAAGATCCGGAATATGTTTAAATCGAATATCAAATGAAAACAGATTTAATCTATGGCGTAGAAGATCGTCCGCCGTTTAAAGATGCTTTTTTCGCGGCATTGCAGCATCTGCTGGCCATCTTTGTAGCTATCATTACACCGCCTCTTATCATTGCCGGAGCTTTGAAACTCGATGTCGAAAAAACCGGCTTTCTGGTTTCTATGGCGCTTTTTGCCTCAGGCATTTCCACTTTTATCCAATGCCGCAGATTCGGACCTTTAGGAGCAGGTTTGCTTTGCGTGCAGGGAACGAGCTTTTCTTTCATCGGTCCCATCATTGCCACCGGGCTTGTCGGCGGTTTACCTTTAATATTCGGAGCCTGTATAGCGGCGGCTCCTGTCGAAATGATAGTCAGTCGCACGTTCAAGTATCTCCGCGACATCATTACCCCGCTGGTTTCGGGTATCGTTGTCCTTTTAATCGGTTTAAGCCTTATAAAGGTCGGAATCGTAGCGTGTGCGGGAGGGTATGGCGCAATGGACAACGGAACATTCGGGAGTTGGGAGAATCTGTCGATTGCCGCGCTTGTATTGCTTAGCGTATTGTTTTTCAATCGAAGCAAAAACAAATATCTTCGTATGAGCTCCATTGTGTTGGGTCTGTGCTTGGGTTATGGCTTGGCTTTCGTTTTGGGAAAGGTGGATATGAGCTCGCTCAGTGCCGAAACCTTTATGAGTTTCAACATCCCTCAGCCTTTTAAATATGGCGTCGATTTCAATCTTTCTTCTTTTATCGCCATCGGTCTGGTTTATCTGATCACCGCTATTGAGGCGACCGGTGATGTGACTGCCAACTCCATGATCTCCGGTCTTCCGGTCGAAGGGGACTCGTACCTGAAGAGAGTATCCGGCGGCGTGATGGCAGACGGTTTCAATTCGTTGCTTGCCGGCGTGTTCAACTCTTTTCCTAACTCCATCTTTGCGCAGAATAATGGCCTCATTCAGTTGACAGGTGTAGCGAGCCGGTATGTCGGTTATTATATCGCCGCGATGCTTGTTGTCTTAGGGCTTTTTCCTATTGTAGGCGCTGTGTTCTCTTTAATGCCCGATCCAGTTCTGGGAGGAGCAACCTTGTTGATGTTCGGAACTGTGGCTGCCGCCGGTATCCGTATCGTTTCGTCCCAACAAATAGGGCGTAAGGAAACATTAGTCTTGGCAGTCAGTCTCTCCTTAGGCTTAGGCGTGGAGTTAATGCCGGATGTATTAAAACAAGCTCCGGAAGCAATTCGAAGCATATTTTCTTCGGGAATCACTACCGGAGGTCTCACTGCGATAATTGCGAATGTTGTCATTCGCGTAAAAGAAGAAGAGATAGGCGATTAAAGAACCAGATTACTCATTCTTTCCGTAGATTGGAAGGGGAAGTCGGGATACTCGTACAAATGAAAGCGAGGCTCGGTTTCTCCTTTTGTATAATTCCAAATGGATGCATAGTCTTCAATCTCTTCGCCCATCTTGCTTAATTGACGCAAATAAGCCGCCAAGGATTTGTTTTCTACAATATAGATCTTTCCCATGCGGTCTATGATCGGACTGTGGCGGCGTGTACGGTCGTGGTCGAAACGCAGGATGCGTTTTCCTTCGGGCGTGAGTCCTATCAGCCGGAAAGTCATGCTTTTCCCGATTGCCGGTAAGTTCAGCACATTGCGGTCGGTGGCTAAAAACGGCAATCGGTGCTTTTTCATGAATTGCTTTACTCGAGTGGCTACATCGCTTCGTTTGCTATTCGGCTCGTCCTGATTTTCTGATAAGAGATGGCACAGCTCTTCTGCTTGTTCCGTAGTCATTCGTCCGTATTTCTTTTCTTCTTGTTGCTCTTGTATGGAGCGGCTGTTGGGGGTAAATACGGTGTAGTTTTCATTGAATCCTTTGACTGAGAAAGTATAATAGCACATCACTCCCAATTTATTGAGGGCCTCACGAAGCCGTGCGGTATGTCCGCGTCGGGAAGCGGATACAGTGTACACCAGTTGGTTGGTTATGATCCATCCTGCCGAGAGAATCTTCCGGATGGCTTCTTCAGCTTCGGGGGTTATTTCCAATGGAGTTTGAAAATGGGTCTGTATGATAAATTGTCTCACTCCGATGGCTGAGGCTTTTTCTTTAAATTCTTTTAGAATCTCTACCAGTTCGTCGTTGATACGCATAGGCAAGTAGGCGAGTAGCCGCGAACCGAGCCTCACCCGTTGGATTTCTGCGAACTTTTCTCCTTCGGGACGTTGCAGGTTCGCTTTCTGTTTGCGTACTGCCATACGGTAAACGGCATTCAATAAATTGCGGAGTGTTTTGTTTTGGCTCATCAGTGCGTCGCCTCCCGTAATAAGAATATCTCGCAGTTGGGTGTCTTCTTCAAAATAGGTCATGAGGCGTCGTAGCTTGTGATCCCATGTTTCCTTCGGGCGTAAAGTGTCAAATTCAAAGTTCAGCCGTTCGCTTTGGAAGTCATACATCCGCTGGCACGAAGCGCAAAGCCCTCCGCACGCTCTACCCATCGTGTCGGGTATAAGAATGGCGACCTCCGGATAGCGGCGGTGTATGTTGTGCCCCTCAGGCAGTAACCATCCGGCGGCATTAGGTTTTCCTGCTTCTACCACGTCTTCTTTTTCCCAGGCATGGATATGTCCGTAGGTTTCTACCAAACGGGGAGAATAAAGGATGTAGCTTCGTATGGTTTCATCGTCGTATCCTTCTTTCGAGATGTTCAATAAAGATAAATAATAGGGAGTTGCGAAGAAAGGCATTCCTTTCTTGCGCGCCTGGTGAAGCAGGTACATGGTTTCTGTCGAAAGGGTGTTCCCAAGAAAGCGGTTTAACTCTGTCGGACTTTTAACAGCCATTGATAAATGAAAGCGCGATTCATTCCACCACTCGTTTACCAATCGGTATTTTTCCTCATAGCTGATTCCTTCTTCGAAACGGAAGCGTCCGGAAGACTTCGATTTACGGTTCTCTATTTTTTGAATCAGCAAATGAATCATCCGTTCCTTGTTTTCAGCCCGTATCTCTTTGACTTCTTTATTAAGACCGTCGGGCCATCGTTCGCTAAGGCTTTTGATTCTTTGGTGCGAGAGAGGGGGCGTCGTCGCTCCTTTGAGGCGACGAAATACTTGGAATAATTCTATAAACAAATCAGTGGGCATTTCTGTATTTTCCAATGTGCCTGATAGAAATTGGTGGAGTAAAGAAATCGTTTTCACAAGCAGTTTTTGCCCTGTAGACAACTCATGGATTTCCTGTCCATCATAATGGAGTAATGTTCGAATTTGCTCTCTCGCTTCTTCAGTCTTTTCATCGGTTGCAGAAAACTTATCCAGATATGTCGACAAGTCGGCCTTGAAGTCCTCGTTTGTCGGACTTGCCAAAGCTATTGCTGTTATTTCCGGTAATTCCTGAAAGTAAGTTTGTCTCAATTGAGAAAGAGTGAGGAGTAGCATTTTCTTTTGTTTCATAAGCAATTATTTTTATTTACCTTTAAATATAATAAAAAAAGCGGAGGAAAAATCCCTCCGCTTTTGTATGTTCTAAAATTTTTATATTTCTTTCTTTTTGATAACAGTTTCGATTTTATCGAAACTTATCGCTGTTGCAGACTTGCTAAATGTAGATATTAGTAAGTGATAACCGGTTCCAGTTCTTTAGCCTGTGCAATCATTTTCTCCAATTCGCTGACAGCCGGAACTCGATTGCAAAGGTTCTTGGCTTCATTAGTTTCTACTAACTTGGCGTGTAAGTTAGCCGGTACGCGATGACGGAATTCTTTTACCGTATCCACCCCTGCCGCTTCCAGTAATTCGGCAAATTGTCCCGCAATTCCTTTAATGCGGAATAAATCTGCATGGTTTGTCCACTTCAGGATTAGTTTCCCACTGATTCCAGTCTCTTCGGCCAGTTTGGCACGACCTGCTGCTGTAGCTCCTTTTTCCAACAAAGCTTCTGTTGTTTTAATTCCGGCAGCATTTAACTTTTGTGCATATACTTCACCAATGCCCTCAATTTGTTCAATCTTATGTGCCATTTTCCTGTTTTTTAAAAGGTTAATATTAAAAACTACGGCACAAGATAGAAATTCTTTTTAAAACGAACAAGGGAAAATGGATATTTAGTAGGATTTATAAAACTATTCGTTTTTCGATATCATTCAGGCTTTTGCTTCTTGTTCTTTATGTTTGGGTTCTTTTTTCGCGAGCAACAGAATGTTGTATACATATTCCGTCATCCATGCTTCCGAATAACCTAAGCGTTCTTTATATTGGCGAACGGCTGCTGCTGTCTTGTGTACATCGTCCGCTTTCCATATTTGTTTAGTGCACACTTCATGCACGGATTTTTGAGTCATTCCGTAAAGCGCTTTTTTGAAGATAGAAGGCATACGGAGTTTCCATTGCATCAGGTTGCCCATCAGCATCATCAAGTCGTTGGAGAAACCTTGATACATAAAAAGGTATGGCTGAATGTCGTTTTGAGTCCGGCAATTACGCTTTACCGAGGCGTCGATTTCTTTGAAAAAGTTTTCGCTGATCCCGTAGTCTTGCATCAGCATTTTACGCGATGCCGATTTTTCGGCTAATCCTAATTTCCCGTTTTGAGTGGCTATCTTGAAAAGGCGTTTGAAATTTGCCACATCCGGTAAGAAGCGGATGTTGGTTATGCCGAGATTGGTTGCGATAACCGACTGAAAATAAACCCGGGTGAGTGAGATGAAATCTTCTACATTACCGACTTGTGTTTTGTCGGATTTCTTTTTGAATACATCAAATAATCCCATTTTGTTATTTACAATTTTACTGTTTACTATTAATTGCGTAGTATTCGAGACGCTGATTTCTCAAATCTTGGGCAAAGGTAGTAAATCTGTTTATTTTCACCAATACTCTGATTTGCTTTTCGATATCGGCACGCTATCTTCTTTCTGCTGTGATGCCTCAAAGGTGTGCCGGAGAGCTGTTTTTCGGTTTTCCGCTGTCGGCGATATATTCTTTCTTTGTCATTTTTTTATGCGGAAATAGAATTTGTGGTTTTCGAATACCGGTTCCACTATCCCGTAACGGATGAATTTAGCGAGCAAATGTTCGGCTGAGCGACGGGAAATTCCCGTTTGCCGGCAATAGCGGCCGAGTGAAAGCCGGGTGTCTTGTTCCAGCAGTTCCAGCAAGGTTTGCTCGTTTTCTGTGTATCGGATCAATTCACCTCGGGGATTTTTTATTTGCTGCCACACACGCAAATGTACAGGAGTTGCCAGAATATTCTCATCTTGAATACGAAGATAGGCGAGAGGCTTTCCGCTTTCGTCTTTGGCATAAACGGGCTTTTGAGAGCTTTCGTCAATCGATGCCAACAGGACTTGCCGCCCTTCTACGATATATGTCCGGATGGTGTATTGAACTTTCGGTGTACAATAAAACTGAGCAGCGGCTTCGATCATATATTTTTCTTCTTCCGACCGCACACCGGCTATTCGTCCGTTATCTTTTACCCCGATAAGCAGGCGCCCTCCGTCAGTGTTGGCGAAAGCCGATAGTGTCTTAGCTATTTTGCGTGCATCGGATATTTCGAACTTGAAGTCTTGTTGCTGATGCTCGCCTTCGGCTATTAAAGCATGAATATAATCGCTGTCTGTAAACGGTTTCATACTTGCAAAGGTAGGTAAAAAAGGTGAAAATGCGCCTTATTTCAGTGTTTTCGGCTTTAATTTCAAAAAATATATATTTTTTTGTGTGTTTATTTCAGGAAACGGTGTATTTTTGTCGCACATTATTAACGAAAACATAAAAGGATTATGAAAGAATTGGTAGAAAAGATTGCAGCTTTGTATGCTGACTTCTCAAAAGATGCTAACGCTCAGATTGAAAATGGAAACAAAGCAGCCGGAACCCGCGCTCGTAAAGCTTCTTTGGAAATCGAAAAAGCAATGAAAGAATTCCGTAAAGCATCTTTGGAAGCTTCTAAGAAATAACTTAGGGAGATACCTGAATGGTTTTGAAAAAAAGAGGGCATGTCAAGTAAGGCGTGCCTTTTTGTTTTCAAGTAAATGTTGAAGGAGATATAAACAAACAGGTTATTCGATTATATTTTGATCTTCTTTGACTGTTGTTTTTCTATTCTTCACTCTGTCGCCGATGCCTAACTTGTGTCCGCAGTATTTACAATATCTTGCGCCTTTCTCATGTCCGGTGCGGTGGCATCCCGGGCATCTCTTGCCTTTTTTATCAGAAGCTTTTATGATTGAAGCAGATACGATACCTGTCGGTACGGCAATGATGGTATACCCCATGAGCATTACAAGGGCCGACAGGAATCTCCCTATGCCCGTAATGGGAGTAATATCTCCGTATCCCACTGTTGTCATAGTGACAATGGCCCAATAGATGCTGTTGGGGATGTTGGTGAATTGTGAGTTTGGCTGTGTGCCTTCTATCATGTACATCAGCGTGCCAATGGAGGTAACAAGAATGACGACAAACAAAAAGAAAACCAGAATCTTTTTACTGCTTTCTTTTACTGCGTTGAGCAGCCTTTCGCCTTCCGACAGGAAATTGAATAGTTTGAATATACGGAATATCCGTATCAGGCGGAAAGCGCGGATGATGATGAGATATCGCGCTCCGGGGAAAATGATGCCGATATATAGCGGCAGCGTAGCCAATAAATCTACAATACCGAAAAAACTGAATATATATGCGTGCGGTTTGGGAGAGCAGTAAATCCGTGTCAGATATTCGAAAGTAAAGAAGAAGGTAAATAAATATTCCAATATAATAAATGGAGTATTCAGATAAGAGGGAAGCCCTTGCAGACTTTCGACAATGACCAGTAATACGCTGAGCAGGATACACCATATCAGTGTAATGTCGAATATCTTGCCCGCCGGTGTATCTGCGTCGAAGATGATTTTGTATAGCTTTTGTTTCAGCTTCCGGTTATGCAGAAAATGCCGGAAACTCTCTTTAATTTTCATCATGCTGACCTTGTTCTATGTATGACAACTTTTTTATAGACCAGATATTGCCTGCCGGCATTGTCTCTCTTCCGTTCAGTCTATCACCCAATGTTTCTTGTAAGCTACCGTGTTTCGGGGAGTATAGCGTATCCCTTCTTTGGTCGGTATGTGCAATACGTATGCTTTGCCCCGGGAATTTTTTAGTGAATGATCTCTGAGCCATGCATTCGCATCTTTTAGCTGAGCGTAGGTGATGCCGTGTTGGCGGGCAAAACGACCGAGGCTGTCGATAGATGTTCTGACCGTTACTTCTTTATAGGGGATGGCAGGGTATAGTTGTTCCTGCTTTAGTAAGAATCCGTAATGCTGAGGTTGACTGAAAACTTGTTTTGCCGCCAGTATCCGGAACATGTATCGGGAAGTCTCTTCTACCAGCCACAGATCCATGGCATGACCGGTCAATTGCTTTTCCAACTGCGAGGATATACGCGCTTGTCCGGCGTTATAAGCCGCAGAAACAGTCATCCAGTTGCCGTATTTGGCGTAGGCTTGCCTAAGGTATTTGCAGGCTGCTTGTGTCGCTTTCTCCGTATGGTAACGTTCGTCGACGTTATCGTTCACTTCGAGGCCGAACTCTCGTGCCGTGCCGGCCATGAATTGCCATAATCCCGCTGCCCCCGCAGGAGATCGGGCTACATTGTTCAGGTTGCTTTCGATGACCATCAGGTATTTAAAGTCATCGGGGATGCCGTTCACCTTCAGAATCGGTTCGATAACAGGGAAGTACCGATTGGCTCGTTTAATCATCAGCATTGTCGTAGAGTGCATATAGGTAAATGCCATCAATTCGCGATCCATGCGTTCGCGGCGGTCGTACGGGCGAAGGTCGATTACCTCTCCTGCAAACGAAACCTGTTCGGGAACTTTCGGTGAAGTTACGCAATAAGGAACCTCTGATTTTGCGGAGTGTCCGTTTTCAACCGGTCGGGTACTTGTGAGCAGAGGGATTGCCGCACCGATGCAAAGAGCAATTACAAACGTAAGAATATAGTTGATGTTTTTAGGCTGTTTCATGCGGATGTATCTTTAATTTCGGATGTGAGTTTTTGCAAAGATAACTTCATTTCTGTTTTCTCAAAGAACTTTTTGTGCATTTTATACGTTCCTTTAAATAGTAAGAACCACAAAAAAGAAGAGTTTATGGAGTATAATATTGTTCATCAACCCGGACAGCAGCTGTTTAAAACAGAAGTGGAGGGGCGTACCGCTTTCGTACAATATCGCCTGATAGAAGGAAGCCTCGATATTATTCATACACAAGTGCCCATTCCTTTGGAAGGCAGGGGGATAGCGGGTGCTTTGGTGAAAGCTGCTTACGATTATGCTTTAGACAACGGATTGAAGCTGAAAGCCACGTGTTCGTATGCCGTGAAATGGCTCGAACGCCATCCCGAACTCAGTGATAAAACAGTGTAGAGGTTTCTTTTTTGTTTTCCTCATTTTTATGAGGCCTCTGTTCATGGCTGCTCAGCCACGCACAGAGGCTCGTTTTTTATCCCTTTGTTTTTACGGGCATTCGCTTCCATATCTCGCGGGGAATCAGTCGCCAAAAGAAAACGAGCAGTCGGTACCTCCGGTCGATAATCAACACCCGCTTTTTCCGCTTCAATCCTCGTACAATCTGCCGGGCAACTTCCCCGGTTTTCATCAGCATGGGATAATGCTTGCCGTCGTTCAGCAGGTCTGTCCGCACAAAGCCGGGACGTATGTCGGTGAAGCGGATATTCGCCCCTTGCAAGTGAGCGAGTTGCTCCAGCGCATCCAGATAAGTGTTCTGAAATCGTTTGGTGGCAGAGTAGGCGGGAGCTACGCCCAGACCTTTTGTCCCCGCAATGGAGCTGATAGCTGCCAGATGTCCTTCCCCCTTTTCTTTAAAATAAGAAAAAGCCGTGTTTGTCATGCGTATAAAGCCCACCACATTGGTGTGCGCGGTCTTCAGTTCTATGTCCGGTTTCAAGTCCGTGTTCTGAAAGCCGATGCCGGAACTAAGCAAAAACAGGTCCATCCCGCCCGTTTTTTCTATCAACTCTTGCAGTTTTCCGGATGCGTCGTCTGATGTCACATCCAGTTCTTGTATCTCCACCTGTTGCGGAGCCGTGCGCTGCAACTCCTCCAAAGCCCCGCGCCTTCTTCCGGCTATTCCCACTTTCCATCCCTCCTGAAGCAGGAGTTTGGCTGTTTCTTTTCCGATGCCCGACGTCGCTCCTATAATGATTGCTCGTTTCATACTGACCGATTGTTTGGATATGTACGGGCAAATGTACGAGATTATTCTCAGATTTGCTTCGAAGTTCAATCTTTCTTTGCACTTTGGTTTACTCGTACGCGGAAGTCGGGAAACTCTTATGCGGAAGTCGGGAAACTCGTACGCGGAAGGAGGGAAGCCGGATGAATTTCATAAAGCGGCTGAAGGCAGATTCTGTACTTATTCCTTATCGGGGCTCAAGAAATGGTGTGTTTTGTATGCCGAATCGGACTTATGTCATATCTTTGCAGCATGAGAAAATTATTGTGCCCGCAATGTAAGATTGCAGCGATGTATGTGAAGAACGAACTGGGAGACCGTTTGTTGGTCTATGTGCTCGAAGATGGAAAGATAGTACCCAAATCTCCGGAAGAATCATTGGAAGGTTTTGACCTGACGGAGGTTTACTGCTTGGGCTGCTCTTGGCATGGGTCGCCCAAGAGGCTGGTGATAAGATAAGGATTTCACGGTTTCGTGGCTTGACAAATGATTGCTTCCGTCCGGTAGGGGTGATAAGAAGACAAGCAATTCTCCGGTTTCGTGCTCTATCTGTGAGTTGGTGCGTCTTATCAAACAGACTGATATCCTTATGCGAAGCAAGTGTTTCCGGAGGGTAAGGCCGATGGTAATGGACAGGACTGTCGTCACAGTACTTCCGATGTGAATGTTGTTATCCCGGAGGTTACGTAAAACAACTGCCCGGTTAGAAATCGGCGGTTTTCTCCGCGCAAACTCTTTTCCCGTTGACGGGATGACGGAATTCGATGTATTCGGCGTGCAGATAGAGGCGATCTGCCTTTTTGCCGTAAAGCGTGTCGCCTGTGATGGGGCAGCCCAAACCCTGAGGATGAGCGGCGTGTACACGCAGCTGATGCGTGCGCCCAGTCAGCGGAAAGAAGCGCACGCGTATCTGTTCCTCCGAAATCTCCAGTATCCGGTAGTCGGTGACGGCAGGTTTGCCATGCTCCCGGCTGACTATTTGCCGCGGACGGTCTAAGGGATCGAGGCAAATGGGAAGCTCGATTCTTCCCGATTGCTTCAGCAGCCTTTCGTTTTCACTTCTATCCAGCAGGGCGATATAGCGTTTTTTCACCGTCCGTTGTTCGAACTGTGCCTGCAACTGCCGGTGTATCTCTTTGCTCTTGGCTATCAGCAGCAGTCCTGATGTAGCCATGTCGAGCCGGTGGACAAGCAGCGGACCGGTGGCTTCCGGGTATTTCTCCCGTATGAAACGGTATACGCTGTTCGCTTCTTCGGACTTTCCGGGTACGGAAAGCATGCCGGGAGGCTTGTTGATTACCGCCAACCATTCGTCTTCGAATACCGTTTCGGGTTCTTTTGTCCCCATGCTTTGCGCAAGGAGCGGATTTTCGTCTACCTCCAGTCCCCGGAGCATGTGTTGCAGAATAGGTTCGCATTTGCCTTTGCACGACGGATAGTAATGCCCGTGGCAGCGTATCTCCGTCTTCGGAGATCCGCCCCACCAAAACTCCGCCATAGCCAATGGCTTGAGCTTGTGGAGGTATGCGTATTGCAGCAGTTTGGGCAACGCGCACTCTCCGGCTCCTGCGGGAGGAACTTTTCCGACCGTTTGCGCGAAGATGGAGCACAGGTCTTTCACTTCACCCTTGGCGTTCAGCATCCGGAACCGACCGAACAATTTTTGCTGCAAAGCCGCCGAACGTTCTTTCCGCTCGGCTTTTTGCTCCCTGATGGCTTCCTCATGAACTTCGATTTCCGCCTTCAGGGCTTCGAGTCTCGCTTGGGCTTTCCGTTCCATTCGTTTAACTTCCGCTTTCCGGAAGCGGCTCTCTTCGATCATAGCAGCCTGCTCTTCTTCCGAAGGGGCGGGGGAGGACTGCCGCCGCATGTCCCGTGCCTGCTTGGCTGCTTTCAAGGCTGTTTTCGCCTCTTGCAATGCTTCGGCGGCCTGTTGCGTTTCAACTTTCAGCTTTTCTTGCAGGTTTACGTAAGCCGCATCCGTTTCCAATTCTTTGATGCGGGAGTTGATGGCCGATATCTGTTCCTCTTCTATTTTGAAGAAACCTTGCGGCTGCAACAAATCGTATACGGGGGGAACGAAGTAAGGATGATCGTTTCTTCCTGCCAGATTGCCCGAGAAAGCTGCCAGATAGCCTACCGTTCCCTGCTCGTCTTGCACCGCCAGCACGCCGAACATCTTACCGAGAGACAGCTCCGCTTCCCATTCTTTTCGGGAGCCGATATAGCGTTTCACCTCTTCCGCCGCCAATACGCACAACGGATGCGGCGTGTAGTGAAAAGGGTAAGTGAATTTCTCCGGCAGCGGGATGTGGCTTGCCGGGAGGCTGAATAAATGGAATATCGGTTCGTATATCTGCGTCATTGTCGTGCAAAAGTAAGGAAATATGCGAATTTTGTTCTATATTTGTTCTCATATTATTCTTTTACCATCATAAAACAGCCAAATAATGAATAAACTTGTTATCAATTCGTATCAGGATTTCGAGAAGCTGATCGGGCAGCAGTTAGGAGTTTCCGATTACATAGAACTCTCGCAGGAACGCATCAATCTCTTTGCCGACGCCACGCTCGATCACCAATGGATTCATGTGGATACGGAGCGCGCCCGCGCGGAAAGTCCGTATCGAAGCACCATCGCCCACGGTTATCTGACGTTGTCGATGCTTCCTTATTTGTGGAATCAGATCATCGAGGTGAACAACCTGAAGATGATGATCAACTACGGGATGGATAAGATGAAGTTCGGTCAGGCGGTTCTGGCAGGTCAAAGCATCCGTCTGGTGGCGGCGCTGCATTCGCTCACCAACCTGCGCGGTGTGGCTAAAGCCGAGATAAAGTTTGCCATTGAGATTAAAGACCAACCGAAAAAAGCGTTGGAAGGCATCGCCGTTTTCCTGTACTACTTCGACTGATCTGTGTATGGCTGACTACGGACGGCATAGGCTGCCCTTTCTGTTTTCCTGTATCACTTCGACCGTTCATCTTTAGTCTTTACTGCAAAATAGAATTCGGGAAATTGCTCGTAGAAGCATAAGTCTGTCTTGCTGCGGTGAACCCTCTTTTTTATCGGGCGGTTCATCGCTTTCAGTATGTTTGCTCGCACGCTTCGCACAGCCGGCGGCAGCAATTCCGGCTCCATGATTTCAAGCAGCGTGCGCAGTTCCTGTTGCAGTTCGGGCGTGCCCTGTGTCAGCTTGTGCGCCAGCTTCAAGCATAGCGACCGGATGGCGGGAGGCTCTTGCTGCGATGTCATCCGCTCCATGCAGAAGTTCAGCAAGTCTATGCGCAGCGGGATGTCGAACGCTTCGCGGGCGAGTAGCGAAAGCATCAATCGTTTTTTTCCCGCATGCGTGCAATGCGTCACGGAGTCGATAAGTTTGTCCTGCTTACGGCAAAGCTCCTCCAGTTCGCAGTCTGTCATGTGCGTGCACACCCACAACGCCTGATAAGCCATTTGGTCGTCCGTGTCGAATATCAGCCGGAACAAGTTTTTCCGGAGATTGTCGTCACTCTGCGCATAATACGTTATTTCCTGCACATCCTCCATCTGTATTCTTTTGGAGAGCTTGGAGCGTAGATTTATTCTTTTCATTTTTTTGATTTATTTCATCACGTCGTTTGCCCGATCGAATTTTCATCTGCGGGCGACAGAACTTTCATGGATTCCGGACATCGTTTTCATTTGCGGCAGAAACGGTTGCTGTCTTTTTACAATGGGATTCCATTCGTTATAGGCAAGCCTTTGTCTGCGACAAACAGAGCCTTCATTCTTGTCGAACAGAACCTCTGTTTTTGACGAACAGAGCTTTTATTCCTGACGAATGAAGGTTCTGTTTGTTGTGCCCGAAGCTTTCATCTGCCAATAGGTCATTTGATTTCATTTCAGATTTCGGGGTGTACCGAAAACAATCCGCACACCCCTGACTCTTTGCGGCAAAGATATTTAAAATTCGTTGATGCCGCACAATAATATGAGAAGAATCGGTTTCATTTCCGTTCTCCGTACCCTTTTAGCTATTCCAGTTCGTCGAGAATCTTTTTCACGTCTACCGGTTGCAAGCGTCCGTACACTTTTTCACCAATCATCACTACCGGCGCCAGTCCGCAGGCTCCCACACATCGCAGGCAGTCGAGCGAATATTTGCCGTCCGGCGTCGTTTCACCCACGTCGATACCCAGCACCCTCCTGAATTCGTCGAGCAGCTTTTCCGATCCGCGCACGTAACATGCTGTTCCCATACAAACGGATATCGGATGCTTCCCTTTGGGCGCCATGGTGAAAAAGGTGTAGAAAGTGACCACCCCGTATACTTTGGAAACCGGTATGCCCAGTTTGGAAGCGATGATTCGTTGCATCTCTTCGGGCAAATATCCTTGCAGATGCTGAGCTTCATGGAGTATGTTGATCAGTTCTCCGGGGTCGTTCCGGTGCTTGTCGCAGATTGCTCTGACCTGCTCTGCTATTTCACAAGCGAGTTTTATATCTGACATAATTTTTCCTTTTACGTTAGTTCTTGGATTTGTTGAAGTAGTGCGTATGCAGCAGCTTTTCCGATATCTCACTCAGTGGCTTGTCAAGGTATTCTTCATACAATTGCTTGATATACGGATTGTTGTGCGATTTGCGCAACTGTTTCTTTGAGTCTTCGCGATAAAGCGCGTTGGCGCGGGCGTACAGCACATCGGATTTGCCGTGGTGTAACGGTTGTCCGCCTCCTCCGATACAACCTCCCGGACATGCCATGATCTCAATGACGTGGTATTCGTTATGTCCGTTCCGGATATCTTCGAGCAGTTGGCGGGCGTTTCCCAATCCGTGCGCAATGCCTACTTTAAGGTCGAATCCGTTTAAATTGATTGTGGCTCTTCGTACACCGCTCAGTCCGCGTACTTGTTCGAAGTTCACATCCTCCAAGATTTTCCCGGTATAGATTTCGTACACAGAGCGCAAAGCTGCTTCCATCACGCCGCCTGTAGTACCGAAGATCACTCCCGCTCCGGTAGATTCTCCCAGCGGATTGTCGAACTCGCTGTCCGGAAGCAGTGTGAAACCTATGTTGGCCCGTTTGATGAGCCTCGCCAACTCGCGGGTAGAGATGGAATAATCGACATCGGGATTGCCGTCTGTTTTGAATTCATGACGGTCGCATTCGTATTTCTTGGCCAGGCACGGCATAATGGAGACTACGGTCAGTTTCTCTCTGGGTATTCCCATTTTCTCCGCCCAATAACTTTTGGCGATGGAGCCGAACATTTGCTGGGGCGAGCGCGCGGTGGAAGGAATGTCGAGCATATCCGGAAAATGGTGCTCGAAGAAATTGACCCATGCCGGGCAACAGGAAGTCAGGATGGGAAGACGTACCGATTTGTCCCCGTCGAGATAGCGGGTAAGACGGTTTAGTATCTCCGAACCTTCTTCCATAATGGTGAGGTCGGCGGCAAAGTCTGTATCGAACACGTAATCGAATCCCAGTTCCCGCAGGGCGTAGACCATTTTCCCGGTGACCAGCGTACCGGGTTTCAGTCCGAACTCTTCGCCTAAGGCTGCCCGCACGGCAGGAGCCGTCTGTACAATCACTGTTTTGTCCGGATTGGCCAGATCTTCGAGCAAACGGTTGGTATGATCGCGTTCGGTCAGCGCTCCGACCGGGCACACGGCGACGCACTGTCCGCAATAGGTACATTCGCTTTCGGTCATCATTTTATCGAAAGCAGGAGCGATGGTTGTATTGAAACCGCGGCGGATGGCTCCGAGCGCGCCGACGGTCTGCACCTCGTTGCATACGCTTTCGCACCGGCGGCAGAATATACACTTGTCCATGTTGCGCACAATGGATGAGGTGACTTCTCGTTTGCGCGGAGAAAGTTCGCCTCCGTTGAAAGGCATCTCGCGGATGTTGAAGCGCAATGCCAATGTCTGGAGTTCGCAGTCGCCGCATTTGGGACAGGTGAGACAGTCGTTCGGATGATCCGATAGAATTAGTTCGGCAACAATCTTCCGGGCATTCATCACCCGCAACGTACTGGTTTTTACAACCATTCCCTCTGTGCACGGAGTGGAGCACGAGGGTGCCAGATTTCTTCGTCCGGCTACTTCCACTACACAGATGCGGCACGAAGCCGGATTGTTCTTAATGCAAGTTCCTTTCAGGTCGATGTGGCAAAGAGTCGGTATGTCGATGCCTATTTTACAGGCTGCTTCGAGAATCGTGCTTCCTTCGGGGACGGTAATGAAGTGCCCGTCGATTTGAAGTGTAATCTGTTTTTCTTCCATAATATATAGGTTTTAGCAAACGAGAATAGCTTTGAATTTGCAACGCGCCATACACATGCCGCACTTGATGCACATATCGGGATTTATCACGTGAGGTTTTCGTACCGTGCCGCTGATGGCATCCGCCGGACAATGCTTCGCGCAGAGATGGCAACCGATGCACAGTTCGGGGTTGATGGTGTATGTGAGTAAGGCTTTGCAACGTTTGGAGCGGCAGGTCTTGTCTCTGACGTGTTCCATATATTCGTCGTGGAAATTGTCTATGGTAGATAATACCGGATTCGGGGAGGTTTGCCCTAATCCGCAGAGAGCTGTGTCTTTGATTACGCGTCCCAATGTAGAGAGCATTTCCAGATCTTTTTCATTCCCTTTCCCTTCTGTTATTTTATTTAATATTTCCAGCAGACGTTTGTTCCCGATGCGGCACGGAGTACATTTGCCGCACGACTCTTCTACCGTGAAGTCGAGATAAAAGCGGGCTACAGACACCATGCAGTCGTCTTCGTCCATTACAATCATACCGCCCGATCCCATCATAGAACCCGCTGCCAGAAGATTGTCGAAGTCGATGGGAGTGTCCAGATGTTTTTCCGTGAGGCATCCGCCCGACGGACCTCCTGTCTGCACCGCCTTAAACTTTTTGCCGTCTTTGATACCTCCGCCAATCTCATAGATTACTTCCCGCAGAGTAGTTCCCATAGGAACCTCGATAAGTCCCACATTGTTTATCTTTCCGGCGAGGGCAAAAACTTTGGTTCCTTTCGACCGTTCGGTGCCGATAGAGGCAAACCATTCGTACCCTTTAGTCAGTATGACGGGAATATTGGCCAATGTCTCCACATTGTTCACATTGGTAGGTTTGCCCTGATATCCGCATTCTGCGGGATAGGGAGGTTTCAGTGTCGGTTCGCCGCGTTTGCCCTCCATCGAATGGATTAAAGCCGTCTCCTCACCGCATACGAAAGCCCCTGCTCCGTAGCGGATTTCAATATCGAAAGAGAAGTCGGTTCCCAATATGTTGGCTCCCAGCAATCCGTATTTCTGCGCCTGTTCTATCGCTTTCTTCAAACGTTGTATGGCGAGCGGATATTCTGCGCGTATGTACACCAATCCTTTGGACGAACCTATGGAATAACCGCAAATGGCCATCGCTTCTACGATGGAATGCGGGTCGCCTTCCATGATGGAACGGTCCATGAATGCGCCCGGGTCTCCTTCGTCGGCATTGCAAACCACATATTTGATGTCCGATTCCTGCTTATGCGCGAACTCCCATTTAAGGCCGGTAGGGAAACCTCCTCCGCCTCGTCCCCGCAGTCCCGACCGCTTGATGAGATCGATAACGTCCATCGGTTGCTTTTGGAGAAGGCAGTCGGCAAGAGCGAAGTATCCGTCGCGGGCAATGTATTCTTCAATATTTTCGGGATCGATAAAACCGCAATTACGTAAAGCGACTCTCATCTGTTTCCTATAGAAATCCATGTGTTTGGAGTCGCTGACTGCCTTTTGAGTCTTCGGGTCTTCGTAGAGCAACCGCTCCACTTTATGCCCTCCGATGATGTGCTCGTTGATTATTTCCTCCGCATCTTCGGGGGTGACTTCTGTGTAAAACGTGTTGTCCGGAATGATTTTCACGATAGGCCCTTTCTCGCAGAAACCGAAGCAACCTACGGTAATCACTTCCACTTTATCGGCTATGCCGTTCTTTTCAATCGCTTTTTTCAGGTTTTCCCTGATAGTATGGCTGGAAGAAGCCTTGCATCCGGTGCCTTCGCAAGTCAGTATTTGGAGATGTTCTGTGCCTGCTGCCAATCCACAGCTCTCTTCTACTAACTTTTTGTTACTTTCTTCACGCAATAGTAAGGCGTGCGCCGCTCTCTTCCTGATTGTTTGCAAATCATAGATAGATAGAAGTTTCATAAGTATTAGATTTTGAGACGTTGCAAATATAGCTCTTTGTTTGATATTACAATCTTGTTTGATGGAAATATTAATCGCCTTATTTTTAATATATTAGAAAAAAGACAACATGCATATAAACTCTTTTGTATACATTATTCTTTCGGGTAGCAAAAAGATTTCAAATGCCCCGTAATGTCCTGTCAAAAACCTTTTTAATTGTTGAAAGGAAATGGAAAGAAGATCTTTGAGGTGATATTTTTTCTGTTTTTTTCTACTCCCGGTGTAAATTAAAAATGCTTACTATATGTTTTAGTTCTTTTTGTAAGAACAAGAAGCAAGGGAGACCGCGTTTGTTTTTCTTCCGCTTTTGTCTCCTTTATCTTTTATTTATCGTTCTCCCGCATAAACGGCTGTATTAATGTGTTAATAATTGGCTAAAGAAAATGAAATACGAAGAAAAAGACGAAGAATAATTGTTTATGTATTAGTAGGTTACTATCTTTCCCATTCAAGATAGGCCTCTGTGATGTTAGTAGATGATGCGTGTTACCATTATTTAAAAAACTTGTAAGATGAAGAATACTGTTAGACTTTTAGTTGTGTCATTACTGGCCTTTCTATGGGCAAGCTCGGTCAATTTATGGGCGCAAGGTGAAATGGAAGGGCATCTTATTGTTACGGGAGTGGTGAAAGACAAGCAAAACAAAAAACCGTTGGAGAATGTAAATGTATCTCTTTTCGGAAGCCACATTGGAACTGTGACCAATGCCGACGGATTGTTCACTTTAAAGATAAGGAAGGAAGAGACTGCACCGGTTTTGGAGCTTTCTCATATCGGTTATCAGAATGTTCGTGTTTCTCCCGAAGGAAACCGGAAATCGGAAATCGTGGTATGGATGGTTCCGCAGGCGAGCCTGTTGCATGAAATCGTAGTTTTCGGGAATAATCCATGGGCGGTGATAGAAGAGGCGATCAAGAAGATACCGGTCAATTATAGTGCAAAAGACGATTTGTTGACCGGTTTCTATCGCGAGACTGTACAGAAAGGACGACGCTATATCAGTATTTCCGAGGCGGTGATCGATATTCTGAAAACCTCTTATGAAGATAGAACGGCCGACTCGGACAAGGTAAAGATCGATAAAGGGCGACGCTTATTGAGCCCGAAGCTGAGCGATACACTCGCCGTTAAGGTAGTGGGAGGCCCTAATCTGTCTCTTTATCTCGATATAGTGAAGAACAGCGAAGCTTTACTGAATCGGGAGAGTTTGAGATACTACGACTTCTGGATGGAAGAACCTGTAATGATTGCCAACCGCTTGCAGTACGTGATCGGTTTTCGGCCCGGAGTGGTGTTGCCTTACGCTCTCTTTTACGGCAAACTATATATCGACCGCGAAAAATTTGCTTTTACCCGTGCGGAATTTAATCTCGACATGAGCCATAAGATAAAGGCCACTCAGGCCATTCTTTATAAAAAGCCGTTGGGGTTGCGGTTCAAACCGCAGGAAGTGAGTTTTTTGATTACTTATAACGAGCGCGACGGAAAGACATACCTGAATTACATTCGCAATGAAATGCGGTTTAAATGTGATTGGAAGAAACGGCTGTTCTCTTCGGGATATACTGTTCTTACCGAAATGGTTGTTACGGACAGGAAAGAGGCGGAACGGTCTGTAATATCCAACAAAGCGGCTTTTGGCGCCAAGCAAGTATTCTATGATAAAGTCGATGAATATTGGAATCCTGATTTCTGGGGAGCTTATAATATTCTGGAGCCTACGGAATCTCTGGAGCATGCGGTGGATAAATTGAAAAAGCGATCTCGTTGAGCAAAAAATACGGTAAAAAGATTTTCCGGAAACGAAAAAAAACGTCTCGAAGAGCTGATATTCGTGGAATCATTGTACTTTTGCAGCAAAATTATCTGTTTGTGATGGAATTACCCAAAGACCCGATGATGCTTTTCAGCGTTATCAATATGAAATTGCGCGACTGCTATTCTTCACTCGATGAATTGTGTGAAGATATGAACGTAGACCGTGAAGATATAGTGAGCCGGCTGAAAAATGTCGGCTTTGAGTATAGTGCCGAATATAATAAGTTCTGGTAACTCGCCGTTTCTTTCAACTCCCCGCCACTTGTATTATCGGGTATGAGATGCGTTTATCATATCCGATGGCTTAGTTTCCGTCCAAGCTTCTTTCACTCATTTTTTCCGGAAGTTCGATATAGTCCGATATTTCCTCGGTTTATCGCCCATACCCTCACCGTTTGTTAATAAAAGCCAAAACCTCTCTTTCTCATTTAACTTCCTTTCTTTGTCGCGTTCTAATCTCATAAAGACCGGAAAAAGAAATGATGAACGAAGAACAAATCCGACAAACATATCTTCTAAACCGTGAACGCGGGTTCAAAATGTTGATGGACACTTTCCAAGAGCCGATATATAATTATATCCGCAGATTGGTTGTATCTCACGAAGATGCGGAAGATGTTCTGCAGGAAGTATTCATACGGGTGTTTCGCAACTTCGAACAGTTCCGTAACGAGAGTTCTCTTTCTACATGGATATACCGGATCGCAACAAACGAAAGCTTGCGTTTGCTGAACCGGCGAAAAGGAGAAAAAATCGTTTCGTCCGGTGAAATACATGAAGAGTTGGTGGGCAAGTTGAGAGCGTCGGAATACGTTGATTATGAAAATGAATTGGCTGTAAAATTCCAGGAAGCTATTTTAAGTCTGCCCGAAAAACAACGCCTTGTATTCAACCTGCGGTATTATGACGAGCTCGATTATGACCAAATAGAACGCATTCTGGAAACGAAAGCGGAGACTCTTAAAGTGAATTATCATTATGCGAAAGAAAAAATAAAAGAGTATATATTAAACCGATAGGACGATGAAAAAGGATTTTGATTTTGATGATATTGGGAAACAGACACCTTATCGTGTACCCGAAGGGTTCTTTGCCGAAATGCAACAAAAAGTGCTGAAGCAGGCGGGAGTGAAACCGCATCCGAAGTTTAGCAGGAAACTGATTGTTCCTTTTGTTGCTGCGGCAGCGGCTATATTGGCGGGATTCTTCTTTATCCCATCTTTGATGCAGACCGACGCAACGGTTTCATCATCGGATGTACTGGCTGTTGAAAACAATCATGTAACTGCCGACCCGATGGACGAATGGATTAGAAACTTGTCGGATGAGGAGTTGGAAGACCTCGTCGGCTTCTCTGAAAACGATATATTTTTAAACTAAAAAACGTAAGATTATGAAAACTAAAATTGTTTATGTAATGGCAATCGCCCTCTTCATGGCAGGGCATTCTTCTGTTTTTGCTCAAGTCAAAGATAACAGAGAAAAGAAAGAAGTTCCTACTCAGGAACAGGTCATAAAGATGCATGTAGACCGTGCCGTAAAAGCTTTGATGCTCGATGACGCTACGGCTGCGAAATTTACTCCCGTGTACGAAAAGTATCTCACGGAGTTGCGCGAATGCCGCTTGGCAATGAATTGTGTGCCCGGTATGAGGAGAAATATGTTTCTGGAAAGGGATAATACTCCTACTCAGTTGGCGGAGATGACCGATGCGGATGTTGCCAAACTATTGAAAGAACAGTTTGCCCAAAGCCGTAAAATGCTCGATGTGCGGGAGAAATATTACGTGGAATTCAGCAAAATTCTTTCTCAAAAGCAGATTCTGGGAATGTACCGGATGGAAAGAAACAATGTGAATAAGTTCAGGAGAGAGTTCGACCGCAGGAGAGGGCAGAGAGTGGGAGACGGATATCGTCAAAGACAGAAAGATTGTCCTTTTCGTAAGTAATCTTGAAAGGAATTTTACGGAAAAGCCGATGTAGCGTATCACATACGTCGGAAAGGACGATATAGCAATCTCCTTATTCAACCTTTGCTCCATAATTTAAGAAAGGTTGGATAAGGAGATTATCTTTTCGAAGCGGCTGCTTTGCTTGCAGAGTTTCTACTGCCGGATATTTATTTTCGGAATAACAGCTTTTCCGTTGCACGGATGATACGTCCGGATTATTCCGTCACGGCCCTGCCGTTTCAAACCGTTGCCGCAACGGACAGTTTTCTCAGCCATGCGATTTCTTCCGCCCACTTGCTTTCGTCCGGAGTTTCGAGAATGAGAGGCATGTTGTCGAACCGCGGATCGCTCATCAACCGTTCGAAGAAAGCGTTCCCGATCAGTCCCATACCGATGCTGTCGTGGCGGTCGACACGGCTGCCCAATGCTTTCTTCGAGTCGTTGATATGCATTCCCCGCAGATAGCCGAACCCTACTTCCCGGTCGAACTCTTCGAAAACACGGTCATAGTCCGTCAGGAAATCATAGCCGGCTGTGAAGGTATGGCAAGTGTCGAGGCATACTCCTACGCGACTCTTGTCGTCTACACGGTCGATGATGTACTTCAAATGCCAAAATTCATTTCCCAGATTACTGCCTTGTCCCGCAGTATTTTCGATAACCGCCGTTACTCCGGCGGTTTTTTCCAATGCCATGTTGATGCTCTCGGCAATGCGCGACAAACACTCTTCTACGCCGATCTTGTTCAGGTGACTGCCCGGATGAAAGTTCAGCAGCTTCAGTCCCAAGGCTTCGCAACGTTGCATCTCGTCCAGAAAGGCAGTGCGGCTTTTCTCCAGCCCTTCCTCTTCCGGATGGCCGAGATTGATGAGATAACTGTCGTGCGGAAGAATATGTTCCGGTTTGAAACCGTACTTTTTGCAATTCTCTTTAAACAGACGGATGCTTTCTTCCGTCAAAGGCTTGCTTACCCATTGCCGCTGATTCTTCGTGAACAGGGCAAAAGCGTTCGCTCCGATTTCATGTGCGTTGACAGGCGCCAGTTCCACGCCGCCCGATGCCGATACATGTGCTCCGATGTATTTCATGTTTTCTTTTTCGTTTATGAATGATTCGTTACAAAGATAACGCTTATCCTGCCTTCTATGTTTGCAAACAGCGGAATGAAAAGCACGGACCGGGGTTCTTCTGCTTACTTTTCATGCCTTCTATGTTTGCAAACACCGCGGCCCATGTATCTTCATATCTCGAGGTCGGGCAGATAATCCATGAGCGTATGTTCCACCTGTTTGCCTTTCACTCTCTCGGTCACGAGGGTCGCCCCTTCTTTCTTTCCGGCGTCGTAAGTCAACGACACCTTTTCTTTCCGGTTGCTTACCGATATCGCCGCTTTTCCGTGTTCCTTCAGGTTGCACTCCACGCTCCAGTCTCCTATCCGGAACGTATCTCCTTTACGGACTACCTCCATATCCGGCCGGTCACTTCCGTGCGTGTCGATAACCGTCAGGAAGCGGGCGATACGGCACGGAGCGGTAGTGGCAGAGAAGTGCCAGTGGTTCTGATGTTTCACCGCTTTTCCTTTCGCATCGGTCTGGTTTTTCCAGTTCGTAGGGGCGCAGAAGAAAGTATCCGTCAGCTCCTGCACGGTCGGCGCCGAGCAAAAAAGATGAGCGACAGATACGCCTCCCGCTTTGTTCTTGCCGGTTACGCTGATCCTGTCGGCAGCCTCCTTTACTTCCATCGGCAGCTCTACGGTATGAAGCAGGTAACTCCACTTCACGTCTTTCTTACCTTCCAGTTCGTCGTAGATGAGGAATATACCCGTTGCACCGAGCTGAATGATATGGCGGCGGAACAGATCTACTTTATTCTCGTCCCATCCGTTTTCCGGCGTGTAGCGTGTTCCGGAAAGCTCTCCCCGTTTCAGCCAGAGAGGAGAAGTAACTTTCCCGTAAGCATTGGAAGCATCGCCCACCATATACGAAATCTTTTCTCCTTCGTATCGGCGGGGAATCCATCCATAACCTTCCGTTCCTATCTTTTGTGTCATCCCGTCGGCCAGAATGCTGTTATGAG
Organism: Bacteroides pyogenes DSM 20611 = JCM 6294; assembly: GCF_000428105.1. Taxonomy (GTDB): domain Bacteria; phylum Bacteroidota; class Bacteroidia; order Bacteroidales; family Bacteroidaceae; genus Bacteroides; species Bacteroides pyogenes. The sequence goes on from NZ_KE386623.1 coordinate 69,834, forward strand.
CGCGGGTGTTCCGGTAAGAGTACATGCAATGGTCGTCGGTGAATCCGGTACGATGCCCGCTGCTGTAGAATATTTCTTTCCCGCCGTAGAATGTGTTGAACGCATTCTGGTTGGACAACGCATGGGAAGTAGCTCCGTAAGGACTGGAGCGGAAGGAGAGCATCGCGTTCTTCTCCGGTTCCGCCAGTGAAGTGTGCATGGTAGCCACTCCCGTTTCGTTGAAAACTTTAGCCGAGGGAAGTTCCGCCAGCGAACGCTTTTCTTCCGGAAACGCCTTGCGAGTGGTGCAACGATACCAGGTCAGGTCGCCCGACTTGCCCAGAAACGTACTTTTCATGATGTCCGGTTCCCTCTCCAGAATAGCTCTCACATAAGCGGCAGCCCACGGATTCTTTCGTTCGCGCGCCAAAGCCTCCGCATAACCTACACGTGTTCCGCTCGGCTTTTTCCGGGTTTCGTGCGAATTTCCGTGTCCGGCGGATTTCGAAAACGGAGGCTGGTGATAAATGACGTAAAGAGCGTTATTGTCATACCACGGATCGGCAAAGAAGTCGAATCCGCTGATACGGGAATAGAAAGCGGGCACTTCGATCAGCGTGCGGATGTTGACGTGGAAGTAAGAGTCTCCGTTGTGCCATCCGCCGTCTGTGTTCAATCCCGGCAGGCGCGATACCCATTCGTTGTAACAATAATCCGCCCAGACCGATGCTTCGGGCAATTCGCCGTAAGTGGCGAAGGCAGCCATGTTGAGAATGCGGAACGTCATTTGCCACACATGGTTGTCGGCAATGCGGTTTTCCAGATGGTTCACATATTCGCTGAAAAACCTCCGTCCGTTGTCGCGGATATTCGCCAGCAGCAATTTCTTTTCAGACGGAGACAACAGATTATGGAATGCGTCGTAGGCCGAAGTGCACATCGACAAAATGGTAGAGCGGTTGAAATCGCCGGCAAACAACTTGCTCTCTTTCCACGACAGTATTTCGGTGAGCCGCTTCATTCCCTCCCGGTAGTATTTTTCGTCTTTCGTCAGCAGATAAGCCCGTACGATGGCTTCCACGTTCGCTTCTTCGCGGTCTACGATTTTACGTCCTTCACGTATCAATACCGACCGACGTTGTACGATGTTCGTCAGCTTTGCCAGTTGGCTGGTGTCTATCTCTTCTTCCAGATGCTTCAGTTGCCTCGACAAACATTTGCCGGCTTTCCGGATGTAAGCGCGGGCTTCGACATTGTTCCGGTTGCGGACTATTACATCGTCCCATTCTTTGGCATCGAGCAAGATGCGTGGATGCGCTCCGGGCAGCTTGTTCAGCATTTCCTCCAAAGACGGCGGATTGAACGTCTTCGTCTTTTCATCGATGTAAAAATGGTATACGGGCGACCATTCCTCGTTTCCGTTCTTGTCTACATAAGCATGCTGCCAGTACCATTTTCCTTTTTCGAACAGGCGGAACGGATTGAAGAAAGCCCATCGCCGTTCGGCTGTGATCAGCCCCGATTTGAATTCGGGATCGCGGGCAATGCGAATCCGATAGGTTACTCCGGGTTTGCGTTCCTCACCTTCCACACCGTCGAGCACAGCACCTAAGTGAGGGAACTTGTCGGGCCACATAAATCTCGGGGGATTCATGGCAATGTGTTGCCCGTTTAGGGGAGAAGGCGTCTCGCGAACTTCGTGCATCAAGGTGGGTTGTGTGAGACGCATTATGCTTTTTTGCGCGTATCCCTTGCCGGGAAGCAAAGCCAGTAGCAGGAGAATGTAGAGGTGTTTCATATCTTTTATGAAATTAGTTTGACGTATTTGTTCGATTCGTTACAATGATGAGTAAGCAAGGTTCGAGCGACCGGGTCATTACAAAGCGTTGCTTTCGGAAAACCGCATGAGCGCGAGTGAAGCCGCTCCGATACTTCCTGCCCGGTTGCCTAATGAAGCAGCCGTGATTTCGGTGTTTATATCGCAGTCGGGCATGGCATACCGGTGAGCCTTCTCGCTGACTTTACGGATGTAGAAGTCGCCCGCTTCCGATAATCCGCCTCCGATGACAACTTTCTGCGGACTAAAGATATTAATCAGCCCCGCAATGCCTCTTCCTAAGAAATCGAAATGTTCTTCGAGCGACTCGATGGCTGTCGGATCACCTTGCCGGTATAGCCGCACAATGAGTTCCCCGTTTATCTCTTCAGCCGGACAGGTGATGTTTGCCGCGGCGATTCGCTTCTTGAAACGGCGTATCAGAGCGGATGCAGACGCATATTGCTCCAAACATCCCACCGAACCGCACGTACATGGCTCTCCGTTGTGGATAAGAGGGATATGTCCCAACTCGGTGCCCCGGTTGGCAAAACCATTGAACAGCTTTCCGCCGATAACCACGGCGCCGCCGATACCGGTTCCCACCGTGAGGAAGACAATGTATGTCGCACCTTGTCCGGCTCCGTACATGGTTTCTCCCAACCCCATCGCATTGGCGTCGTTCTCCAATACGGCAGGCAGTTCTGTTTCCGCCTCAATCCGGTCGGCCAACGGCACGTTTACCCACCCCTCGATATTGTCTGAACCTCCCAGCACAATGCGATTGGAAGCATCTACGATGCCCGGCGTTCCGATGCCGACACCTTCTACCGTATAGCCTTGACCGGCGGCAAACTCTTTCGCTTCTTTTACAGCTTTTACCAACTGACCGATAACGGCTTCCGCCGAAACTTCGGCTTTCGAAGCCAGCTTATTCTGAAACAGAACCGTGCCTTTATTGTCGATGAGGGCATATTTGATCGAAGTGCCGCCAAGATCGATTCCTATTGCGTATCTCTTTTTCATGATTGTTGTCTTTATTTGTCATGCGCTTATGCTGATCTGTCTGTTCCCGTCATGTTCTTTCCGCCCAGATAGGCGAACTCCATGCCCATTGCCCGTCGCGCTGGCGGACACGGACATAATAATAATCCGTATCCCGTTGCGGCTCTTTGTCCTCCATATAGTGTTCTATCGTAAAACAGCTTTCGGGCATGGCACGGTTGAAAAGAATCGCTTCGCTCAACCACCCGGTTATGAAGTGCGAGCGTGAGCCTTCGAGCAATTCTCCCAATGTATGTTCAAACTTCTTGCCGTTGAACTCCGCAATCACCTTTCCGCTTTTCGGCATCTCCACATCCAGAATCACAGCCTGCGTAGCGGCAGTGGTGGTATTGGGATTCTTCGTGCTGTACATGTCGAGTTCCGTTTCCTTTTCACCGATGGACAGGATGCGGTTCACGTGAGTATGAAACTCGGTCTCGCCTTCTTGCGGTGAAGTGAACGCCGCCCCTCGGAAGCAGGGAGTGACGCTGCGGATACTTCCTTTATCCACCGACAGTTTTCCCTGCCAATGTACGTATTTCTCTTCACGATTCCAACCGAAATCTACTTTTACTTTGCAACGGAGCGTATCGCCTTCGGGCGCGACCGGTGTCAACGGCCCGCTCAAACGTGCGATGGTTTGTCCGTTCTTTACGATGTCTACATAGTCGATGCAGCTTTCGCCCGCAACATTCAGGTAAATGCGCCGGCTGTTTCCGCGTATCACGTCACCCATGAACGCGTCGTTGAGGCGGAAGTCTATTCGTATTTTATCGCCTGTGGCTGCACATACATGCCGGTTCTTCAAGGCTTCCCACACAGCGTTCCGCGTCAACGACGGAGCCAACACGCCGATCCTTCCGTCTCCATAGCTTCCCGGATAACCCGAATGCTGGTCGGTAGAAGCCATGATACCGAATTTATGTCCCTGCTCCAGACCGTATTGAACGGTTCCTTCCCATTGGCGAGGTCCCATGTCGTGCAGATACGGATAATCTCCCTGATCGCTTTCCGCCAGACCGTGACGGGAATACATTTCGACGAAAGGAGTCTGATCGCCTTCGGTGAAGCATTTCCAGTTATAACCGCGGAATCCTCCCTGATAACCCATGTGATGCGGGGTGATGAATACCTTGTGCCCTTTAGCCTTGCGTTTCCAGTCTTCAATCGAAGTGCATTCCACGAGAGGAGCGTCCAAATCATAATTCAGCGCAACGTGGTCGCCGTGTTCCATGCTGTGGGCTTCGTAACCGATGAACGCAAGGAATTCGCCTTCTTTATTGTATTCGTTCGTCATGGCGACGTACTTCTCGTATCCGCCTTCACGCAGACGTTTAAAAGCTCCCGTGTGATAATCGATCACCCATTTCAAACGAGGATCGTCGGCTCCGGGGATGTCCGGCCACATGGCATGAGGCGTTACGCTGACAAAGTCCAACTGCCCTTTGGCGGCATCGAAGGCATCGCGCATATCTCCGTGTCCGTAGGTGAGGTTGCAGTGATTGTGGAGGTCGCCCCAGTACAACTTCAAATTACTTGCGCCCGGCATTCTCTTTTTCGCTTCCTTGCTGCTTGCTACACACGAATGGAGCAAGCTGCCCGAAGCGGCCAGTCCTAAAAAGGACCAGCCTGTATTTTTAAGAAAACTTCTTCTGTTCATGGTATTGTGTCTTTGGATATTATAGTTTATACTGCAACAACTGTTTCTTCCCGTTCACTTTTACTTCCACCTCCAGCGAGTTTTCGCTGAACTTTTTGTTTTTGAAACGGGCGTACAGCTTCGGTGCATCCGCACTCTTCCGTACGGGATAGATGACAGTGATGTAGCGTACGGCTTTTTCATCTTCCTTTTTCACGTTGAACGACACGTTCATCCGTTTGTACCGCTTGCGGTAAGCCGTAGAACACCAACCCGGTTCCTTTTTCATCGTCATTCCTTCGGGACCGAAGCATTGCAGCTTCATATTGCTTCCGTCATCGAACCGGGTAGCGAAGGTCATGTCTTCGCGACTGTTGGCGATTTCTCCCTTCGGCATCTGATAATGCAAGTTGACAGAGCCGCGTGCGCTGCCTGTCACTTCGTCGACAAGGACAAAATACGTGTTGTCTACGAAGAAAACACTACGGCGGTGGTTGAAGTTCTTGTATCCGGGATTTTCGGTTACGAGTGTCTGTACGTCTCCTTCCGGCTGCCAGAGCCTGGTCACCGATTCGGTTGTTTCAAGATTGCGATTGTTCAGTGTCACCGTGTTGTGTACAGCGGTCTGACGGTGCCAGTTGCGCTCCGCCATCACTTCGCCCTCGCCGGCATAGACGTACGAGCCCGAGTCGGGGAAGAGGTTCTTTCCGTTGAACCACAGCTCGAATGTTCCGTTGTCGGGCTGACAATGCCAGAAAGCTTTCGGACCCGCCTTTACCACCATCTGCGTGGCGTCTGTTTTCCACGAATTGCGGAAAATGAAGAATCCCGACGTGAGGAATCCTTTCGACAGATAATCGGGCAAAGCTCCCTCTTTTCCTTCGGTGGCGAAGTAGAGGATCGCTTTGTTTTCAGGAAACAGTTTGTGCCAGTCGCGGTAGTTTTTGAGCATTTCTTTCTTGGTGGTGAGCTTGGCGTCGCTGAAACACGGGTTGGTATAATCGGGGAAACTGATGTTCATGTAGAACATTATCATATTTTCCACCGTGTCGAGATATGTTTTCGGAAACTCGTTGCGGAATCCGTTCGTATCGGCCATTCGCAATGCCTTGCAGAAGATGTTGATAGCTGCCAGGTGATAGTGCGGATCGAGCTCGAATTGTCCGCCGTCCGGGTACACCTGTACGTTGATCTCGCGATTGAGTATTTCGATTCCGCTTTTTCTCCATGAGGCGGCATCCTTGAATTCGGGGAAGAACGCGCCGGCGTAAATCATGCGCTGCGCTTCGAACAACAGGTGGTTGCCCTGATCGGAGTAGTTGCCCAAAATGTGGACGGCATGTTTGTGGTAGTTTACCAGAAACTCTGTAAGGAATCGGGGAGTGAAAGAGGGCGAGGGGAGGAACAGCTGGAATTGAGAGGTCTGGTCTTGCAGGCGGTTGCTCACCTCGAGCGGGCGCCAGGCAAAACGAACGTTCTCGACTTCTCCCCTGATTTCGCCGTCGCTCACCAGTTCGTATTCTCTTTTGCTCATTTTCACCAGCGGGTTTTTCCGAATCCAGTCGATATACTGTACAGTCCATTCGCGGGCATATTTTTCGTCGCCCGACGTGCGGTAGGCTTTCCCCATCGGAGTGAACCATTTGTGGCGGTGCAACTGCCAGCGAAGCTCGTTATCCTTTACCGGCCAGTATTGCCAGTCGATGTCTTTCCCGTAGTTGTACGAAGGCTGGTAGCCCTTGTGTACGAAGAACGTATGCTCCATCGCGTCGTCCGCCCATTTCTGCTCTTCCTTGCCGATGCTGATATGCTTCAGGTCGATGTCCGGTGTTCTCACGTCCGTTCGCTCGCGGTAATAGCCGAGCAACGCTTCCGCCGCTTCTTCGTCTTTCCCCTGTTCGTGGAGAGTTTTCACTTTTTCAAGGCCGGGACGTTCGAGGTCGAGCAGTCCGAATACCTCGCTTCTCAGTTCTTGCCCGCAGACGTTGCCCGTGCAGCAGGCAATCATCCATAGAGCGATGTATGTAACTATGTTTTTTCTCATACCGAAGTTCTTGTTTTTTTAGTTTCTTTTCTTTCTTCCGCATCCGTAAATGATGCGGGAGAGACTCTGTTCGATTGTGATAGAGGCTCTGTTCGATTGTGATAGAGGTTCTGTTTGATTGTAACGGAAGCTCTGTTTCATCGTGACGGAAGCTCTGTTTCATTGTGATGAACGTTTTGTTTCACCGAATGAAACACTTTGTTTCACCGAATAGAACACTTTGTTTCATCAGCATGAAACACTTTGTTTCACCTCGCTGAAACACTGCTTCGCCTCAATGAACGTATTGCTTCATCTCGATGCTGCTTCCGGAATTTACAATGATTTGATTTTTCCGTCCTGAAGTTTCAGTTTCTTCAAATCCATGAACCGTTTCAGGGCTTCCAGATAATAATAATCGGCGTAGTTCAACGGAGTATCTATTTCCGAGCCGTTGGGCAGCGAGCCGACAGAGTGCATCAGGATGAAGCCTTGGTTTTCTCCCTCTTTGGCAAGATAGGCATCGCTCGAAAGGCTTTTCAGGATTTTCTCTGCATAGTCCAGATATTTCTTTCCGCTGTGTACCATCGTGCTCAGCTCGATCATTGCCGAAGCGGTGATGGCTGCCGCCGAAGCGTCGCGCGGAGTCTCTCGGGTGACGGGAGCGTCGTAATCCCAATAAGGAACGGCGTCTTCGGTCTTTACACGCTCCATTATCATATCGGCTATTTTCGTGGCGAAGTTCATGTAGATGCTGTCTTTCGTCTCACGGTAGCACGAGGTGTATCCGTACACCGCCCACGCTTGTCCGCGTGCCCATGAAGAATCGTCGTTCTTTCCCTGATGGGTCTGCTTGCGTTCCACCGTTCCGTCGTTGTTGTAGCTCACCACATGCCAGCAGGTATAGTCGGGGCGGAAGTGGTGCCGCATGGTGGTCATGGCATGCTTCAGCGCAATCTCTTTGTACTTCGGGTTTCCGGTGCGGTTGCTTACGTTGAACAGAAGGTCGAGGTTCATCATGTTGTCGATGATGACCGGGAAGTTCCACGTCCCGAAGTCCCACGAACGGATGGCTTCTATGGAATCGTCGAAGCGTCCGCAGAGATTGTCCGCCGTTTCTCTCATCACCGTCGCAATGGTGTCGTTCGGTGCAAGGCGTTCGGCGTTGCCATAGCTGCAATTGACCATGAAACCGAGGTCGTGCGTTCCTTTGTAATAACGCACCGGGTTCAACAGGTTCGTATAGTGGGTCGCCTCTTTTTTCAACGTTTCGTCGCCCGTGAGTTCATAAGCATACCACAGAGATCCGGGGAAGAAGCCGCTCGTCCAGTCGTATACTCCGCAAAGGCGGCGCTTGCCGATCTCTTCGGCAGCGGGGTTGGCGCGCAACGAATCTTTGAATGTCTGCGAATCTCTTTCCAGTTGGCGGCACAGAAAGTCTATATCGTATCCGGTACGGATGGAGCGGGGGAGTTGTCCCGTGCTCCGGATTTCTTCCGCCGTCAACCGGAGTTGTGCCGAGGCTGCATCGATTCCTTTCTGTATCCAGTGATAATCTTCCCGGGGAGTAGTATGGCACGAAGCCAACGTTATGCCGACCGAAGCTAAGAGAATAAGTTTCTTTTTCATTTGATTCATTTGATAATATGGTTGTCAGTAAGTTTAATTGTAAGTTTTATTTTTCCCAGCCCGGGTTTTGGATGAATTTCTTGCAAAGATCCATGTCCCGTTGCGGAATGGGATAGAGCTCGTGCTTACCCTTGGTGGTGTATCCGGGAGTCGCCGCCGCATAGTTGGGCGATCCGTCGGATGTCCACCATTGTCCGAGCGCCACCGAAGTCTCTTTCACTGTTTCGTAATACACGCCCCAGCGTATAAGGTCGAGGCGGCGATGCCCTTCAAAAGCCAGTTCGTAAGCGCGTTCCTTATGAATGGCTTCGCGGAAGCTTTCATACGACAGACCTTCCGGCAGGTCGACCGCCTTGTCTGCTGCCGTCACCGGTTTGCCGTAACCGCGCCGGCGTACCATATTGACCGCCGTATACGCTTCCGCATCGGGAGCTTTCTTCCATTCGTTGACGGCTTCGGCATAAATCAGCAATACGTCGGCATAACGGAGCAAGTACCAGTTGACGTTCGATTTGTCGTTGTTGATCAGCGCGTTGCTCTGGGGTACGTATTTCTCGATGTCCCATTTGGCGGGAGTATAATTCTGCTTCTCTTTCTGTTTCTTTTCCGGGTCGAGGTCGGCAGCGGCGGCCGTTTCTTCCGAATCGTTCTTTCCTTTTGCGTAAAGCGTCTTGCCGGGATTGTACAGATAGTTGGCAATGGATATGTCACGGCGGAGGTCGCCTTCATTCTTTCGCCAGTCGAGTACAAAAGTATGCACCACCTTTACGTTGCCCGCGCAACTGCCACGCTTTCCCGCAATGACTGTAGTCTTCACGCCGTTCCATTTGCCAATGCGTCCGCAGGGGTCCGAAGCTCCTCCCGTGGTAGTGGGAGTGTAGAAGCTGACTTCGAGCAAACTCTCCGTTGCGTCCCATGTGCTGCTTCCCGAATTTTTCCACAATTGTTCGAAGTCGCTCAGCAAACCGTGCTTACCCGATTCGATCAATACTTTGGCTGTGCGTGCGGCGGCTTCCCATTTGCTTTCGTCCTTTACGGGATAACCTGCCCAAGTGGCGTATACTTTGGCCAGCAAGCCCAAAGCCGATCCTTTGGAGAAACGGAACTCTTTGTTGACGCGATATGTGTCGTCCGCGGCATACGGCAGGTTGTCGATGGCGAACTTCAGGTCTTCTTCGATAAACTCGTATACTTTTGCCGGATCTGCCTGCTCGAAAGTTGCAGGCGGCTGTTGAGACATTTGGGTGGTGCTCATCAACGCCACATTTCCGTAGCGGCGCACCAGCTCGAAGTAATACAGAGCGCGCAATCCTCTTGCTTCCGCCATATAAATGCGCGCCAGCACTTTGTCTCCGTCGGAGTAGTTTCCGGCTTTCTGTTCCAGCCCCTCCATAAAGTCGTTGGCGTTGTAGATGGAATTATACAATGTCTTCCACGTTTGTTGCACTTCCGCCTGAGTGGTAGGGAAAGAGTTGGTGGGAATGATACGGAAATTCTCGTTCGTGCTTCCTTCCACCTGTGCGATGTCGGTCGCCAGATTGAAAAGAATAGACATGTTGTATCCATACATGGCGTCGGTCACCATGTTGCGGTATACGCCCAGCAATACGTTCTCGGCTTCCGCCGCGTTTTTCATATAATTCTTTTTGGCAACCTCCGTTTTCGATTCCTCGTCCAGCAAGTCGGAGCAGGAAGAGAAGGAGAGTGTGCAGCAAACAGATAAAATGATGGTATATAAAATCTTTTTCATTGCGCTCATCTTATTTTAAAATTGAATATCAAGTCCGAAAGTAAATACTTTGCTTCTGGGATAAGCTCCCCAGTCGAGTCCGGGTCTCATCGGATCCTGGTATCTGCTCACTTCGGGGTCGTAACCGCTGTATCCGGTGAGGCAGAACAAATTCTGTCCGGTGGCGTATACGCGGAGTTTCGATACGTAGGCTTTCTTCGTCCATTTGGCCGGAAGCGTATAGCCCAATGTTACATTTTTGAGACGCAGGAACGATCCGTCTTCTACAAAACGCGAATAGACATCGTTGGTGATGTATCCGTCGAAAGCCGGAACTTTGTTCGAAGCGTTTGTCGGGCTCCAGCGGTCGGCCGCTTCCGCCAGCATATTCCGTCTGCCGCTTCTGGTTTGCGTAGCATACAGCCGTGTGGCGTTGTAAATGTCGTTTCCGTAGTTAAACTGAAGCATGAAGCTCAAATCCACATTCTTGAACCGGAAACTGTTTGTGATGCCTCCGAACCATTTCGGCAGCGTATTCCCGATCACGGTACGGTCGGCGGTAGTAATTATGCCGTCGCCGTTCCGGTCTTTGTACTTCACCACACCCGGTCTTACCCCTTGTGTGTACCGGGTGTTGTCGGTAATTCCTTCGCGCAGCTGTTGTCTGCCTTCGGGAGTCGTATAGAAATCGGAACTTTGATAGATGCCGTCGAATTCGTATCCGTAAATCAATCCCAGCGAACGCCCTACGATAGCGATGTAATCGTCTTGTGTGAAATTACTGTCGAATTGAGAACGCGTGGTTCTGTAATCGGCTCCGGAATCCAGTGCTTTCAGTTCGTTGCGTATCACCGAAAGGTTGAAAGAAGTCTGCCAGTCGAAGTCACGAGTCCGTATGTTGACACTGTTCACACTCAGCTCGAATCCTCTGTTCTGAATCTTACCGATATTTTGCATCTGGTCGGAGAATCCTGTAACATGCGCCAGCGATTGCGACAACAGGAGGTCTTTGGTGTCTTTTATAAAGAAATCCGCAGTAACATTCAGGCGATTGTCGAGGAAGCCCAGATCGAAACCTAAATTGACTGTGGAAGAACCTTCCCATTTCAGGTTCCGGTTTTTGATTTGCTTCGGAGTCAATACCGTCATGGTAGTGCTTCCCGAACCGTACTTGCTCGGCTCGTACAAATCGAGCGAAAGGAAACTCGGAATGGCGTCGTTTCCTACCGTACCCCAACCCAGCCGAAGTTTGAAGTTGGAGATCCATTTCACCGGTTTCATGAACGCTTCTTCCGAAACACGCCAGGCAGCGGAGAATGACGGAAAGTATCCCCATTTGTTTTTCTTTGAGAATACGGTAGAACCGTCGGCACGAAACGTTGCCGTCAGGAGATAGCGGTTGTTATAGTTGTAATTGCCTCGGGCAAAGAACGAAAGCAATGTTTTCTCACCGAAGCCGGTATCTACTTTGCTCGGCGTGGCTCCTATGCCCAGATTGTCGTTTCCGAGATTATCGAACGGGAAATCCATCGCCTGCCCCAGCAGATATTCGTTGCTCCGGTAAGAGATTTCCTGGCCCAGCATCACGTCGTATTGATGTTTCTTAATTTTTTGTTTCCAAGTCAGGTTGTTGTAGTTCGTCCAACGCACATCGCGTCCCATTTGAGTCTGTCCGTAAGGTTTTTGTCCGTTACGGAACGCTTCTTTCGAACCGTTTTTGTAGAAAACGTTCACGCGGCTGTTGGTGGTGTTGTACGTCCCTGCTGTCTTGAAAGTCAGCCCTTTTCTGATTTGCCATGTCAATGCGAGATTGCCCGACCACATTTCCGCACGTTTCGTGTTCGTCACCGATTCGGTTTGTACCACCGGATTCACCTGAGCAAGGCTTGTTCCGTCTTCGAGCATCTCAGGGTCGATGGCCGAGTTCAGCAGGGTGGCGTCATCGATCTTTAATCCTCCCGTAGGACGCGCACTCAGAATTTGAGCCAGCATGTTGAACCGTCCGTTGTCTGCCGAAGTGCCCGCTCCTTCTCTGAACGTATTGGCATAATTGATGGTAGCGTCCATCGAAAGCTGCTTGGTTATCTTCTGATTAATCCGGAACTTGGCGGTTGTTTTATCGAATCCGCTGTTGTTGAAAATTCCGTTTTCGGCATATCGTGAGAAAGAGAGCGCGTATTTGGTATCTTCGCTTCCTCCGTTGACGGCTATGTTGTGATCTTGCGACCAGGTGGGATTGAAAGTCTCGTCCTGCCAGTTTATCCCTTTCACACCCGTATAATCGTCGAGCGATTGATAAATATAAGACGTGCCGTTGTCGTCGTTACCCGGTTTATAATACGTGTCTTTGTATTTCTCGTTCACTTCGCCCTGCAACCTGACAAACTCGTAGGGAGAGAGCAGGTCGAGTGTTTTTGAAATCTTACGGTAACTGGCCGAACCGTTGTAAGTGATGGACGGTTTGCCTGCTTTTCCCGATTTGGTGGTGACCATGACTACCCCGTTGGCGGCACGGGCTCCGTAGATGGCGGCGGAAGATGCGTCTTTCAGAATTTCGATCGATTCGATGTCCGAGTTGGCCAGATAATCGATGTTGCTTACTTGAAATCCGTCTACGATGTATAAAGGAGTAGCGTCGCCGGTCAATGTTCCCACACCGCGCACATTGATGTTAAACCCCGAACCCGGTGTTCCGTCCGTCTGCGTGATTTGCACGCCGGCTATCTGTCCTCCCAAAGCTTCCACTACAGAACCGGTTTTAAAGCCTTCGATGTTTTTCGAAGCGACCGAAGCGACCGAGCCGGTCAGATCGCCGCGTTTCATCGAACCATATCCTACGACGACCACTTCGTCGAGTGTCTTGCTGTCGGGTTCCAGCTTCACTTTGATGGGTTGCCCTGTGTATTTAATCTCCTGTGGCTTGTATCCGATGTAAGAGATGACGATTATCGCTCCATTTTTTACTTTCGGCATTGTAAAGTTACCGTCGAAATCGGTGATGGTGCCCGAAGTGGTCTGCCCTTTTATCATGATGGTAGCTCCGATAAGGGGCATATCGGTTTCATCGAGCACTACTCCTTTGGCTGTGCTTTGGGCATAGAGACCGATAGTCATGATGAGTGCCAGGAGGATTATAAACCCTCTTTGGCTTATTGTTTTTATATTTGAAATATTATGCATACTTTTTAGATTAGTGCGTTACATATTAAAACTTCGTATCCAGCCAAATCACTACCGGGAAATGCTTGTTGGGGTTTTTGCTGTCGTCGCAGTCTTTTATCCCTTTCGTCGAGAAAGGAATTTGTCCGAACAGCAATCCGTTTGCATACTCTCCGTCGGCAGTCCACTTTTCGGGGTTTACCACAATGGTGAAGTTGTTGCTATTATCCACATAAGCCAAAGGTTTGGTCAGATCGCTCTTGTTTGTGAAATAAGAAAGCGGGTCTTTGCTTCCGGTCTTCGATTCGTCTCCGTTGAAATAGTTGCTCCACAATTTGAACAGGAAAGAATCTTTGTCTTTAGGCTGCCCTTTCTTATGGGAACCTTTAATCGGATAATAATTGAACGAACGGCGGTAATCCATCACGAAATCCGGTGTGACAGTCGTTCCTTTTACGGTTGGCGCTACCGAAACGGTCTTTTGTTTAGGATTTGCTTGAATCACAAAAGGAGTATACTCTACAAGTATTCCGCTCAACTCTTGCGCAAAGTTGAAGAATACCGGCTGAGTGACAGAAACAGCCGCTTTTCCTTCTCCGGCGGTAGCGGTTACTAAAACAGCTCCTGTTTGAGAGGCTTTCAAACCTGCTAATGTTATTTCTCCGGTTTCGGGATCGATAGTCGTTCCCGCAGCCTGATGTATGGGCGTAATGCTCCAGACAAGTTTAACTTTTGCGTCTGTTTTTACAGGTTTGGGGTGTACACTGCTCAGCTTACCTCCGGCTTCTACCCTGAACTGGTCGGCATACTTCTCTTCCGGTGTCAGCCCTATATTGTTTCCGTAGCGGAAGTATGTGAAAAAGTTCGGATTCTCTTTGACGGAGAGAGTGAACGTTGCGACGGCAGGATGTTCGGGATCGCTCTTCGGGTTGGTGGCCTTTACCTTGATGGTATAATTGCCCAAAGGAATATCATTGCCATGTTTTACTCTGATTGTCCCGTCCACTTCCAAAGTCAGCGCGCTTTTCAGTTTAGGGTCCGGTTCGACAAACTCGAACTTCACTTCGTCGCCTTTGAAGCCGGCATTGGGCTTTATTTCCGTTTCCACAGCCTGTACGCATTCTGTGTCGGGATATCCGAAGTCGGTAATGGGCGCGATGAAATCGACGACTTCGAGTGTAAACACGTCTGTGAAGTCTACCCCTTCCTTATCGTAATCATTGACTACATGTACACTTACAACGAACTTCTCTTTCGCTTTGAATCCGTGGCTTGCCGCAACGGACAATACGCCGGACTTGGAGTCGATAGTAATCTTATCGGTAGCGGGCATGATACTCTTGATGGAATATGCGATGCCTTCCGGTGAACCTTTCAGAGTAGGAGCGTTGCTTGTGAAGGTTGTCTGGCCGCTTTGGGGTGTTTCTTCCTCTATCTTTCCGTTGTCGGGATAATACTTCAGCTCCAGCGGTTTGGAAGTGATATTGATTTCCACTGCATTCTCGAATATTCCTTCATCTTCTCCGGTCGCTCCCGTAGTAAGTTTCAGCGCCAGCACATAGATTCCGGGCACCAATTTGGGATTTCCTTTCAGAATGGAAATCTCGCCTGTTTGAGAAATAGCGAAGCAATCGGAATATTCGCTTTGGGCTATCTCGTATTTGCGGATTGATACGTGGTTTCCGTCTGTTTTGACCTGAGCCGTGGGAAGTGCCGTTTCGCTGTTCGGATCTGCTACGTCGGCATATTCTGCCTGAAGCTTGTTCGGTTCCACTGTGATTCCGTCCGGTACGGCTTTCATCATATTTACTTGTACGATGTCTTTAAACTGATACGTTTTTCCGTTCGAAACACAGGAAATGCTCAGGCTGTATATTCCTATCGGAGTATCTTTTTTACTTGAAACGGAGATTGCTCCGGTAGCCGGGTCGATACTGAATTGTTCACCGTTCACCGTTTCTCCGTTTAGGGTGACGCCGGTGATGGAAAAATCGGACGGAGCGTTGCCCTTATACGTAGGGCTGCCGATTACTCCGCTCATGGATGGCCCGATGTCGGTCATTCCCGAATAATAAATGATAAAGCCGGTTTCGTCGGTGGTTTCGGTATCGGAGCAGGAAACGCCCGCCACAGATACAAGTATCACCGTCAGAAAGGCTAATAAACTTGAAGATAACTGTCTTAGCTTCATTGTTGTTGAATATTAGATGATTAATGATGTTCGCAAATTATAAGGTATATGCCAGATTATATTTCTTTCCGTTGACGGTAACTTCGACGGAAGAGCCCTCGGCTTTGTATTCTTCTGTAAACTTTGCCGTGACGGTTGCCGTTTCGGCAGTGCCTTCGACGGGAAGGAGTACGGTGATGTAACGTGCGGTCTTGTCGGTTGCCTTTTTTATATCGACGGAATATGCCCGGCGTGTGGTGTATTTTCCGTCGACAGCATAAGAAACACGGCTTTCAAACGGTACGCAGATCAGCGGAGAGTCGCTGAAAGTGCGAACCAGCAGGTTGTTTCCGTCCGTAAAAGCTGTGTGCGCGCCATTGGCAAGCTGGTCGACAACTACTTCGCTATCGTTTCCTTCGAGCAGGTTGAAATTCAGGTTCACTGTTCCCGAAGCGTTCCCTATCCCTTCGTCTATCAGTACGAAAAACTTTTTGTCGACAAAGAAGATAGCGCGGCGGTGGGTTAAGTCCGAATACCCTGCATTTTCGGTGACAATCAGCTCATTGCTTCCTTCTTCCGATTTCAGCAAACGCCCATCGGCATGCGTGATGTTTTTTCCATCCAATGTCAGTGTATTGTGTACCTTAGTCTGGCGAAACCATTTGCGCAGCTCATTGGCGGCAGAATTGCCCGAATAGCTGCACACGCCTGCATCGGGGAAGAAGTTCCGGCCGTTGTGATAGAGCTCGAATGTCCCGTTGTCGGGCTGGTTGTGGCTGTATAATTTCAGATTGTCTTCGGATGTCTTGGCATTGTTGCTGTGGATAAGCATGGTAGACGATTCGTCCCATCCGTTACGCATCACATAAAATCCGGCACGGTCGAACAGTTTCATACGGGTGTCGGGCGCAGGGCCTTGCGGGTAGACCATGTAACGCAGGTCTTTATTGGTGGGGAACATTTCCAGATACCGCTTAAAGTTGCGTGTCAACACACTGCGTGTCCAGTTGCTTTTCCACGAATCGTTGAACGCCGGCACGCAATATTCTTTGCTTTTGGCATTGAAGAATGTAGGGTAAGTGAAGTGAATTACGGTTTCGGCAGCTTTCTCCAACGATTCGCTTAGGTTGGCGGGGAGTTTGCTTCGCAGGTTGTTCGCTTCCGCCAGCTTCATTGCGCTGTAAAAGTCGGCAAGCGTACTGATATGGTAATGGAGCGAGAGTTCGATGTGCATTCCGTCGCTTAAAAACTGTTTGCCGGCTTGTTGACTGAGGATGCCGAAACCTTCTTCCATCCAGCTTGCGGCATTTTTGAATTCCGGAAACAATGTTCCGGCGTATGCCAATGCGTTGGCTTGGGAAATGAGGATATTCCCTTCGCTTTTGTAGGGGTATTGTTTTAGAAAGTCGGCATGGCGGGCAAAGTTTACTAAAAACACGGAGAGCCATTGCGGTGTGAAGTGAACGGAGTTTTTATAATATTCGAACAGTTCCACTTGGTCGGAAATGCGTGAGGCGACCTGTAGTTGCCACCATGTGGTCGTGTTCGGCCCCGTTGCGGGTATCGGATTTTGCTTAAGCCAGTCGGTGTATACATTGATCCACGATTGGATGTATTTCTCATCTGCGGTGACACGGTATACCTTGGCTTGGGGGATGAACCACTGATGGCGGTGAAGTTGTTTTTGATATTCGTCGCTGGCATTTTGAGGCACGAATGCCCAGTCTATTTTGCCTTCTTTTTCCAGCGAATATGGCTTTTTCGACTCTGGGTCTTCGTAGAAATTGTTGACGAAAAAGCGTGATTTATCCATTGCGTAATCGGCTTTCAGGCGATCATCGCTCGATGCCGTGACATTAAACAGCGAGAGGGAAGGGTTGGTCACATGGTTGCGCAGGCGATAATAGTTTAGCAGTTCTTGCGCCGCAAAATAAAGTTCTCCCGATTCATAATGTGCTTTGACTTTTTCCAGACCTGTACGATCGAGGTCTATTACATCGAAAAGTTTCGAGTCTATTACGCTGTCGGGATACGGTTGTGGAATAGTAAACGAACCATTCCCTCCGGTAAAGGGTTCGTCGTCATTTTCCGTGCATCCGGTCAATGTGAATAATGCGAATAAGCAAAAAATGATGTTCTTCATACTTCTTTCGATTAGAATTGAATGATTAAATTGTCTATTGTTCGCAAAATTACTGCAATTCGTCGCAACTCTCTTCCAGCACTGTTCACGGTTTGTTTAAATATGATTTTGTGATATTAATCTTGTTGAATTTGATATCAGGTTTGTTGAATTGCCTTTTTATGTGTTTGCTGACTTACCGCATTGAACAAAACGCTGTGTCGGCGATCGGATGCGAACGGTCGTGGAAATACGGTGGATTTCTTTTTCTGCCTAAAAAATATTTGTGTTTAGAAAGGAGGGTACTGAAAAAGTTCCCGTTTTGTGAGAGCCATTGTAATTTTGCTTGTAAGTTATAAGTAAGAGACGTTTTTCTACGTCTTTTATGCGCTGTATAATATCGATTTTAGAGTTTTACTCTATATACTTAATATTGAGACTGAAACTTTTAATGCAGTATTAAATACTTTTTCAGTTGCCTTCCCGTAGCTTACGGATATATTCGGTAGGCAAGTATCCGAAATATTTCTTGAAGCTGGTGGCGAAATAAGAGGGAGTGTTGAAACCTACCATTGTGCTGACTTCAGCTACCGTATATCTGCCGTCTTTGAGTAACTTTGTCGCTTCGTTGAACCGTATCTTGCGGATGAAATCGATAGTCGATTCGCCTGTGATGGCTTTCATCTTCAGGTGAAGGTTGGAGCGACTCATGTTCATTTCGCGGGCAAACTCGTCGGTTGAAAAAGAGGCGTTGTCCATGTTTTTCTCCACGATAGACACGGCACGTTTTAGCAGCGCTTCGTCCATAGCGTTGAAAGTGATTTTTTCCGGTTCTACTTCGAGAGATTTGGAATATCGTTC
The DNA here is from genome assembly GCF_000428105.1 of Bacteroides pyogenes DSM 20611 = JCM 6294. Classification (GTDB taxonomy): domain Bacteria; phylum Bacteroidota; class Bacteroidia; order Bacteroidales; family Bacteroidaceae; genus Bacteroides; species Bacteroides pyogenes. Next base: position 88,005 of record NZ_KE386623.1, read on the forward strand.
GATCATTCGGTGACGTGTGCGCATCATATTCTGTATCTTAGTTGTCAGTACAGAGAGCGAGAAGGGTTTAGGAATATAGTCGTCGGCTCCTACCTGCAATCCTTCCATTTGGTGTTTTATATCGGTTTTGGCAGAGAGGATAATTACCGGTATGTGGCAGGTACGAATATTTTGTTTCACGTTCTTGCACAGCTTGATTCCATCCATTACAGGCATCATCACGTCGGTCACAATCACATCCGCTTCGTTTTCTTTTAGAATCTCCAGCGCCTTTTCACCGTTCTCGGCTTCCAAAGTGTTGAACAGCTCCGCAAGTCCGCTCGTCAGGTAATGCCTGATTTCCTGATTATCTTCTACGATGAGGATGGTTCCCCGCTTTTTATCGCGTGATTCCACCGCTTCGGTTGTTTCCGTTTCTGTGTCGATGAAGTACATTTCTTTTGAATTGGTGGAGTATACCTGCTCTTCTTCCGGATTCTCTTCGTCGGCCAATTCCGATACGGCATATACTGCTATCGATTGCGGCAGGCGCACGGAAAAACAGCTTCCTTTGCCTTCTTCACTTTCCAGTTCGATACGTCCGTGGTGTAATTCTACCAGACGTTGTACCAGCGACAAACCGATGCCGCTGCCAACATATTCGCTTTCCACCTGATAAAAACGTTCGAATATCTTCCCTTGCTTGTTGATGGGGATGCCGATCCCCGTATCGCTGACTTGGAGTAGCAGCCATCCGTTGTCTTCTTTCAGGGTGACGGTGATGCTCTGTCCGTTTCCTGTATATTTGAAAGCGTTGGACAAGAGATTGTTCAGTATCAGTTCCAGGTAATTGGGGTCGAAAAGCATCTCTTTCTCTTCCAGTTCAGAATGTAGTGAGTACGCAATATTCTTATGGCGAGCCAACTTGTCGTAATACCGGAAATTTTCGGAAACGAGGCGGTGAGCATTCCCTTTTTTCACTTTGAGTTCGAATACACCCAGCTCAGCGCGGCGGTAGTCCATCAACTGATTCACCAGATGAAGCAGACGGTTTGCGTTTCGCCCGATATATTCGAGTTGGTTGCGTGTCCATCGGTCGCTGATTCTATTGATAATCTCCTGTAACGGAGCCAGAATCAAGGTGAGCGGCGTACGTAATTCGTGAGAAATATTGATGAAGAATCGCATCTTCATTTGATTAATTTCCTCTTGCTGTTCCTTGTCTCTCCGTTCCATTTCCAACTCTGCGGCCATACTCTTGCGCATCCAGAAAAAGCGGAAAACGAATGTGAGAAAAGCTATGAAAGCAATGAGAAATAACAGGAGAGCCCACCACGTCTTATACCATACCGGAAGAACGATAATTTCCAAAGTAGTAGGTGTTGTATTCCATTTGCCGTCGCTATTGGCAGCTTTTACATGGAAGTGATACGTGCCTTGCCGCAAGTTGGAGTATGATACCGTACGTTTATCTGTCAGGTAATACCATTCTTTATCATATCCTTCCAATTGGTAGGCAAACGTATTGTGTTGTCCGGAGATATAATTGGATACGACGAACTCAAGTGAAAAAGCCGTTTGCGATGATTTCAAAGTGATACGTTTCGTTTCGCTGATGTTTTTGGTCAGGATACCGGTTTCATCATCGGGACGAACGGTTTTGTTGAACAATTGTAATCGTGTAATGACTACCGGAGGTGCATAAGGATTGTCGAGCAGCAACTCCGGGCGGAAAGTTGTAATGCCTTCGATACCGCCGAAATACATCTGTCCCGTGGAAGTACGGCAATAAGAAGACGTAAACTGATTGCTCTGAAGTCCGTCCGATTCGGTAAAGTTGCGAAATTTTTCCGTTTCCGGATGAAAGCAGGCAATTCCCCGGTTCGTACTTAACCATATCTGTCCCGAAGAATCTTCTAAGATACCGTATACGACATTGTTGGGCAATCCTTTTGCAGTGGTGTAGCGGTTGATCTTCTTCTTTTTCTCATTGAAACAATAGACTCCTTCCCGTGTACCGATCCAAAAGATACCGTTGGAAGATTCGTAAATGCAGTTCACAAACGCTTCAGTAATGGATGATTTTGGGAAGACTGATTCTCTTTGCAATTCGCCTTTGTGCTGAGTGTAGACCGAAATTCCTTCCTCTCCTCCAATCCACAAACGTTTTTCGGAATCGCGGAACAACGTGGTAATCCGTTTGGCGGTAAACAATGTTCCATTTTTCTCTTTTTCAACGGTTGTGAAAGATTGCTTGCGTGGTTCGAATCGCACAAGCGCGCCTAATGTTCCGAGCCATAATCCGCCTTCTTCATCGGGAAGAATGGCATATACATTTTCATTGATCAGTTCGCTGTTTTTTTGGTCAAAGTGCTCTACCTTGCCGGTGGAGCGATGAAGAATATTCAATCCTCCGGCATGTGTTCCTATGTATACCAGTCCGCCGGGTTCATCCAGATAAACGGCCTTGATATTGTTGGAACCCATACCTCTTTCCCGTTCGCTTTCTTGCAGGGTGTAATGTGTGAATTGCCCGTTAGCTGTGTTGTATAGGTTTAATCCTCCATCGTTTGTACCGATCCATAGATTCTTATCCTTATCTTCGACGATGCAGCTCACCACATTATCGCTGAGCGAATTTTTGTAGGGTATGCGGCGTATATTTTTAAAGCGGTTCCTGATAGGGTGGTAGTAGTTCAGACCACCGAAGTAAGTACCCAGCCACATGCCTCCTTGCGAATCCATGAATATGCTACGTACAGAACGTTGCGACAGGCTTCCGTTTTCCGTCGGGCTGCTACCGTAGGATATAAACGAATCGGTTCCTTCTTGAAAAATATTCAAATCATTCAGTGTACCTATCCAGAGCCGGTTTTGTCCGTCGAGTGCCAGAGAGCGGATATAGTTCGAACTGATGCTTTTTGAATCGGATGCGGAATGGAGATAATTTTTAGCCTTTTTTGTTTTGGGATTGATGAGAAAAAGTCCATGTCCTTCGGTGGCGACCCATACTTGTGTAGGAGATTGCTGTAGTACAGCTTGAATCTGTTTGTCGTCGAGTGCTGGGGTTAATTTCTGAAGAGTACGTTCCGACACGGAATAGCAGAAAAGTCCTTTATTGAAGGTTCCGATATAAATGTGGTTTCCCGATCTGTACAAGGTGGAAACGGGTAATTCACGCATTTGTCGGTTAAGTGGGGCTGCGGTGAATACAGATGATTTTACATCGAAAAGAGTAAGCCCTTCGGAAGTGTTGATAAGCAGTTGGTCGGGAGTGATTTCAGCAATGGCGTTGACGGAAATGTGTCCCCTCTTTTTCTGATAAAAGAAGTTCTTAAATTGATCTTTTTCTTCGTCATAACATGATAAACCGTCGCGTGTTCCTATCCAGATACGTCCCCGACTGTCTGCTTTGACTATTCTTGAGATATCGTTTGGTATGCTGTTGGGATTCGATTCATCATGTCGGTATACAGTAAAGGCATAGCCGTCGTATTTGTTTACTCCGTCGTATGTGGCAAACCACATGTTGCCTCGCTTGTCTTGGTCTATCGAGAACACTGTACTTTGCGACAGTCCTTCGTTAATCGATATATGAGAAAAAGTAATCTGATCCGAAGCGGCAAAAGTAAAATTTGCTCCGACACATAAGAAGAGCAGGTAGAAAATGATATCTTTGAGGCTGAACATTAATTAAGTTCTAAACAATTAAATTTGCCTCAAAGATAATCATATCTTTTTAATACCCGGTGATATAGAATGAAAAACTGTATGTTTTTCTTATTTGGATAAGTCGCCTATCTGATTCAGACTCTTTTGTATGTCTTCATCAGAAAGTGAGTAATTGATCAGATCGCCCGAGAGATATTTGTCGTAAGAAGCCATGTCGATAAGCCCGTGTCCGGAGAGATTGAAAAGGATGACTTTTTCTTCTCCCGTTTCTTTGCATTTGTTTGCTTCGCGGATGGCGGATGCAATGGCGTGGCAAGATTCCGGAGCCGGAATAATTCCTTCCATCTGGGCAAACAGGTATCCGGCTTCGAATGATTCCAATTGAGGAATATCGGTAGCTTCCATCAGACCGTCTTTCAGCAATTGAGAAACAATAACGCCTGCGCCGTGATAACGGAGACCACCGGCATGAACATGAGCCGGAGAGAAGTTATGTCCCAATGTGAACATCGGAAGTAAAGGAGTATATCCGGCTTCATCACCGAAATCGTATTGGAATTTTCCTCTTGTCAGTTTAGGGCAGGAAGCAGGTTCTGCTGCGATGAATCGGGTCTTTTTGCCGTTCAGGATGTTGTGTCTCATGAAAGGGAAAGAGATTCCGCCAAAGTTTGAACCGCCGCCGAAACATCCGATCACCATATCCGGATATTCGCCTGCCATCTCCATTTGTTTTTCGGCTTCCAAGCCGATTACTGTTTGATGCAGGGTAACGTGGCTGAGTACCGATCCCAGTGTGTATTTGCAATTGGGAGTGACACGTGCCAATTCGATGGCTTCCGAGATAGCTGTTCCCAGTGACCCCTGATAATTGGGATGAGCAGTCAGAATGTTTTTGCCCGCGCGTGTAGACATGGAAGGCGACGGAGTGACTTGCGCTCCGAAAGTTTGCATGATGCTGCGGCGGTAGGGTTTTTGCTCATAACTGATTTTTACTTGGTAAACGGCTGCTTCCAAACCGAATACTTTAGCCGCATAGGAGAGGGCGGCTCCCCATTGTCCGGCTCCTGTTTCGGTGGTGATGTTCGTCACCCCTTCTTGTTTGCAGTAATAAGCCTGTGCCAATGCCGAGTTCAGTTTGTGTGAACCGATGGGGCTGACACTTTCATTTTTAAAATAGATATGTGCAGGAGTGCCAAGTGCTTTTTCCAATCCATAAGCACGTACGAGTGGGGTGCTGCGATAATATTTATACATTTCACGCACTTCTTCAGGAATTTCAATCCAGGCATCAGTCTGATTTAGTTCCTGACGGCACAGCTCTTCGGCGAAGATGGGATACATATCTTCAGCCTTCAACGGTTGTTTGGTTGTCGGATGCAACGGAGGCATCGGCTTGTTTACCATGTCGGCTTGTATATTATACCAGTAATGCGGAATTTCTTCTTCAGGCAGAATATACCTTTTTTTCTTGTCACTCATAGCTAATCTTTGTTTTTCTAAAATTTGCCGTCAAAATTAGACAAAAAAATAAGAATCAGATAGTTTTATGATTAAAGAATAGGTTTTGTTATTTGATTTTTGCTATTTTTGCGTTTGATATCAATACATAGAGTCAGGATGAAAAAGGTTATTTGCATACTTGGTTTGTCGTTGTCGTTTATTGCGGCGGCTTGTAGCAGTAAAGGAGGAAGTGCTAAGGAAATCTCGAACATTACAGGAATGGATTCTGTAGATGCCGACGGATTGCAGCGTATGCAGGTTTCTACGGTCGAGACCCGGATTAACTTCAAAGATAAAGAATATCGTTCGGTAGTTTCGCGTATGCCCGACGAAACCCTTCCGCATGTGACTAATGACATGGGAGATATTTATGTAGACAATAAGATTACGTTGAAGCTGACGCGAAGTGGTGAAACGGTGTTGAACAAGACGTTTACAAAAGCTGATTTTGCGTCTGTAGTTGAGCTTGATTTTTTGAAAAAATCTATTTTGGAAGGACTTGTATTCGATAAAACAACTTCGCATGGCATTGTTTATGCCGCCAGTGTCTGTTATCCTCAGACCGATTTGTATGTCCCGCTTTCCATTATTGTTACCCCTGATGGCAAGATGAGTATTGAAAGGGTGGAATCGCTGGAGGAAGCTTACAATGAAAAACGGGAGAATAATGGTATCATCTCCCGTTGAGAACTGAATGAAGTTGTGAAACATTTCTCCGCTGGCATAGCGCATAATAATATGTCTTACTTTGGCTCTTTTCGTATATTTACGTTCTATATTTGTGATACGTTTTACCTCTCTTCCATATTCATGCGGATGGTTTGGGGTGAAATATATGTTTATCCAATAGGTTCTTTATTCTTTGATATATTGCAGATTACATTTGCTGATAATCTTTTGCCAGCCCTCCTTCGCTGGTTTCTTTGTAGAGTGACGGAAGGTCATGCCCGGTCTGTTTCATAACTTGAACTACCTTGTCGAAAGAAACACGATGCATCCCGTCGGTGAAAGCCGAATAGAGATTTGCGTCCAAAGCACGGGCGGCAGCATAAGCATTACGCTCAATACAAGGTATCTGAACCAGTCCGCATACCGGATCACAAGTCATTCCGAGATGATGCTCCAATCCCATTTCCGCAGCATATTCGATTTGTGCAGGACTGCCTCCGAACAACTGATTCGCAGCTGCTGAAGCCATAGCGCAAGCTACGCCGACTTCTCCTTGACAGCCCACTTCGGCTCCGGAGATGGATGCGTTGTGCTTGACGATATTCCCCACCAAGCCCGCTGTAGCCAATGCACGCAATATGCGCATGTCACTAAACTCCCGGCTTTGTTGCAAATGATAAAGCACTGCCGGCATTACTCCGCAAGAACCGCAAGTGGGAGCAGTGACGATTTTACCACCGGAAGCATTCTCTTCGCTTACCGCCAATGCATAGGCAAAGACGAGCCCTCGTGAACGTAGCGACTGTTTGAATCCTGTTGCACGGATATAATAGGTTGAGGCTTTACGTCGCAGGTTTAAGGGACCCGGTAATACCCCTTCCGCTTCCAAACCTCGATGAATGGCTTCTTTCATTGTACTCCATACTTCTGCCAGATAATCCCATATATCTTCCTCCTCGCATTGTTTCACGTATTCCCAATAGCTTCTACCCGTTTGTTCGCACCAGCCCAATATTTCGGTCATAAGATGCATATCATATACTTCAGGGCTTTCGATAGTCGATGTTTCATTGTTTTCTGCAAGAGCGCCTCCTCCGATGCTATAAACAGTCCAGTTTCCCAACAGCTTATGATTGGCGTTGAATGCTGCAAAAGTCATTGCATTGGGGTGAAAAGGCAGGAAAACTTTCGGTTGCCATACGATTTCTACCGGTGCCGTAGGTTGTAATGTGTCGATGATCGCCACATCCGTCATGTGCCCTTGTCCGGTAGCGGCCAGACTTCCGTAGAGTGTAACTTTGAATGAAGCGGCGTCGGGATAACGCGTGAGAAAAGTTTCTGCAGCTTTGCGAGGTCCCATAGTGTGGCTGCTCGATGGGCCTGTTCCTATGCGATATAGTTCTTTGATTGATTTCATGTTTTAATAGGGTGTTTGTTAATACCATTTCTTTTTTCTAAAGTATATGAATACAATTACTCCGATGATAAGCATTAATATCCAGGCGAATAAATAACCGTGTTTCCAATTGAGTTCGGGCATGTTTTCGAAATTCATGCCCCATACTCCTGCCAGAAATGTAAGCGGAATGAAAATAGTAGATACAATGGTAAGACGTTTCATTATATCGTTCATTCGCAAATCGTTGTTGGAAATATAAAGGTCGACTAAAGAAGAGAGAGTTTCTCTACAAATTTCAATGGTTTGAAGTACAAATTGCAAATGATCGTTTACGTCATTGAAAAAAATACGATTGGCTTTATGTATAAGCAGATTTTCGGTGCGTAATAATCTAACGTATTGTTCTTTGAGCGGTAAAACCGTTTTTTTTATCATCATATATTCACGGCGAAGTGTTTGAATCTGGATTCCAATTTTATTCTCACCGGTAATATTGAGCATTTCTTCTTCCAAATCTTCAAGAGCATCCTCGATGAACGAGACTGTGGAAATATAGTTGCTCATTACGCTGTTCAGAAGTACACTGAATAGATAGTCACTTTGCCGTTGCCTTATTTTGAGAATATCGTTTCGTAAAGCGTTGATTACATCGTCGAAAAAATCTGTTTCTTCTTCCAAAAAAGTCAGAATAAAGTTGTTTCCTAAAATAATGCAGACCTGTTGTTGAAGCTTTTCCTTTTCTTCTCCTTCTTGTATATCTTTGTTTCCATCATTTTTTTTCTTTTCAATTTTGAATATTTTTAATATCAAGACAATATGCTTTTCGCTTTCTTCTATTTTAGTGGGATGATTTGCATTAAGAATATCTTGTAAAGTGAGAAAGTTTATTTCAAAACGTTCACAAATCTGTCGGATGATTTCAGTATTGTTCATTCCGTGTATCTGCAACCAGTTAATCTGTTCTTCATCTAAAGTTGCGTCAAGTGCTTGCAGGCTGCTTCCGTTAGCTTCCTCCATTTTAATAGCGCTATATGTGCAGAGATGAAGATGCGTAGGGGTAGTGCTTTCCCCTGTATAGATAAGCTTTTCACTCAAGAGGTTGTTGTTCATATTCTTTGTCAGTTTTGCAGATATTTCTTTAAAATAGGAGCGAGGCTTGTTGTGTCTTACGAGCAAAGTTAGTTGTTTTTATCATCAGAACAAGGAGTTCTGATGAAATATTTCAAGTTACTCTAAATCGACTATTGTAATTCCCGCTCCTCCGAATTGTACATGCTCGTCTGAAAAATGCCGGATACCTTGTACTGTTGACAGATATTCGCGGATGAGAGTGCGTAAAATGCCCGTTCCTGTGCCGTGAAGAATGCGTACGCGGTCCATGCCGATTAGAATGGCATCGTCGATAAAATAAGTGACGGCTTGTAAGGCTTCGTCTCCACGCATCCCTCGAACATCGATATCTTGCTTGAAGCTAAGTTTCTTTTCATACATCTGATCGTGTGTTTGCGTACTGATAAAAGTACTTTTGGCAATTCCTTCGGTTTTGGGTATGGTTTGCGTACGTTCCAGGCGCTCGGTCTTTACAGTGGTTTTAATACTTCCGAAAACTACTATGGCATTCTTCCCATTTATTTCCATCACTTGCCCAATGCTGGTTTGTCCCTTTATTTTTACGTATTCGCCGACACTGATGGAATTGGGCTTGGCAATAACGACTGTGGATGGCGCTCCCGGGCGGGGAGCGTTTTTCTTGTTTTTCTTCCGCTCTTGTTTTTCTTTCAGCCTTTCCATCTTACGCGCGATTTTCTCCTCCAGCTCTTTGGAAGCAATCGTCTCCAGCGAAGTGCGGAAATCGTTTAACTCTTGTCGCGCCATTCTGGTTTTTTCTTTCTCAGCTTGAGCTTCTTTGATGGTACGAATTGTATTCTCAATGCGCGCGTTCGATTCCTGCAACATTCGTTCCGCTTCTTCTTTTGCCTGACGGATGATTTCTTTTCGTGATTTTTGCAATTCTTCCATCTCCTTTTGGTAACGAGCAATCGTTTCCTCCATTTGCTTTTCCCGTTGCCGAATCGTTTGGCGCTTTCCTTCCCAGTAACGTTTGTCGCGTACGATGTCCTGCAGATATTTATCGGCATTGATATATTCACTGCCCACGATTTCAGATGCGTCTGAAATGACTTCCTCCGGCAATCCTATCTTTCGTGCTATTTCCACTGCGAACGAACTGCCCGGATTCCCTATTTGCAGTTGAAAGAGAGCTTGCATTAAATGCCGGTCGTATAACATTGCTCCGTTAACCACTCCTTCATGATCTTCGGCAAAATGTTTTAGATTTTGATAGTGAGTCGTAATCACTCCGAATGTTTGTTTCTCGTTGAAACGTTTCAAAACAGCTTCGGCGATAGCGCCGCCTATCTGCGGTTCTGTCCCCCCTCCGAACTCATCGATCAGTATCAAGCTGCTTTCGTTGCAGTGTTTCATCATCATTTTCATGTTGGTGAGGTGCGAGGAATAAGTACTCAAATCATCTTCGATAGACTGTTCATCGCCAATGTCGATGAATATGCTGCTGAATATGCCGGCGCGGCTGCGTTCGTGTACGGGGATCAACATTCCGCACTGCAACATATATTGTAGCAAGCCGACTGTTTTCAGGCAGACAGACTTCCCTCCGGCATTCGGTCCGGAAATAATAAGGATGCGTTGCTTTCGGTTGAGTTCTATATCCAGGGGGACCACTTTCTTACTATGTTTTGCCAATGACATTTGAAGCAAAGGATGTACTGCCATTGTCCAATCTATTAAGCGGTTGTTTTCTATTGCCGGTTTTAAACTTCCCGTTTGTATAGCAAAAAAACTTTTGGCGCGGATGAAGTCTATTTCTGCCAGAAACTCATACGACTGTAGAATCTCGGGGATGGCAGGGCGCAAAATATTTGAGAGTTCGGTTAAAATGCGAATGATTTCCCGTCGTTCGTCTCCCTCCAATTCCCTGATGCGATTGTTGGCTTCCACTACTTCCGCCGGTTCTATGAAGACGGTCTTCCCGCTGGCAGATTCATCGTGAACGATTCCTTTTATCTTTCGTTTAAGTCCCGGGGCAACAGGAATAACCAGGCGGCCGTCACGCAGAGTCGGAGCGACATCTTTATCCACATATCCTTCCGATTGCGCGTTGCGTAGAATCTGGTTTAGCGAACGGGAAATGCTCCCCATCGTATTGGAGAGCTCGCGTCGTATACGGGCAAGTTCGGCGGAAGCATTGTCTTTTATCTTTCCATATTTATTAAGAATGCCGTCTATTTTGCCAATCAGTTGGGGAAACACCGCGATATCCCCTGCCAGCAGCTTTAATGACGGATATGGAGTGTTTTCCTCTTCTTCATTTCGGTTCAGAAAACGCACGATATTCCGAATAGTTTCCAATGATCTCCGCAAATCGAACAATTCTTGCTCATCCAGATACATCCCTTCTATTCGTACTCGTTTGAGCGATGGGCGGACATCAAAAAAGAATTGATCGGGGAAACAGTCTTCTTCTCGGATAATGTGAACGAACTCCGTTACTTGATTTATTTTCTCGTTTATTTCTTCGTATTTTTGAGAGAAGCTCATTTCAGCAACCCGTTCTTCACCCAGAGTGCTTAGACATTTATCTTTCAGTAATTGCCTGATCTGTTTAAATCCTATTTTATGTTCGAAATTTTGGGGATATATCATTATTATACTACTTTAATAGTTGCTATACGTTCTGCGTCAGATTGTTTACTTATTTATCTCTGTTAAGATTCTAAGTAGCTTGCAAAAATACAATTTATTTCCAAAAAAATGGATGAAAACATTTGTATATTTAAAAAGGATTCGTACCTTTGCACCGCTTTTAAAAGAAAGCGCTTCCGATCGGGAAGCCTTGGAGAGGTGGCAGAGTGGTCGATTGCGGCGGTCTTGAAAACCGTTGTACCGCGAGGTACCCGGGGTTCGAATCCCTGTCTCTCCGCCAGTAAATGTTGAATACCAATAATTTACAGAATTAACGCCCGGTTTTACTTCGAGAAATGTAAAGCCGGGTGTTTTATTTAAAAGAGTTATGAATGTACTATTTTTAGCTTGAGCTATTGTTTCGATGAAATGAGTACGCGATTTTCCTTCAGTAAGATCTATTTCGAATATTTTTCTCTTCTAATATTTGATTTTCTGTTTGTATACTTCGTATCTTGACCTGATGTCACGTACAAAATTGTATGTCTCTATACCCCGGAAATATCCGTTCTTACAGACAGGATCGTTGAAGTATTCTTCACTGCTTTTAAGCAAGATGTAGTTTTCCACATTATCTTTCCAGATATATTTATTTTTCCCATACTTATCAGCCAGAGCCATAGCGTCATAAATATGCCCTAAACCGGCATTGTATGAAGCCAGAATAAAGTTTAGCCGCTCTTCTTTATCTTTTACGACCCTTAAGCTACGGTCGGTGGAGGCTATGTATTTGACTGCCGCCTTAATACTTTCTTCGGCATTTTGCTCTTTCCCTTGAGGCACTCCCATCGCTCTTGCTGTTGCAGGCATAAGTTGCATCAGTCCTTTGGCGCCTGCCCAGGAAACCACCGTAGTGTCGAAGTTTGATTCGGTATATGCCAAAGAAGCGAGCATACGCCAATCCCAGTCAATTTCCTTGGCATATTTTTTAAATAGACCGTCGAAATGTGATATTTTCCCTTTTTCCAAAGATAGGATGGGTGAATGCGGAGCTGTTTTACTGTTCTCGAAATAACGCTTCATACTTGCCGTATATGCAGGAGAAGCCATGTTTTCTTTCTGCCATTGGTCGGCGGCTTCGGCTAACTTCGGGCAATCCCTGCGCACTGCCCAAGAAGAACGCTGATCGAAGCTGATGGAAAGATTTATGTTTAGATTGGGGTAGTAGGTCTTGTTCAATTTTGCAATATCATTATCGGCTACCGTGTATGATATTTTCCCTTGAGCAACTTGTGTTATCAATTCTTCCGATGTAATACTGTCACTGCTTACTTTATGAATATGGATCCCACCTCCTAATTCTTTGTTCAGATTGTTCAGACGGTCATAAAATCTTCCGGGTTTTACGTATACGTCTTTTCCTACAAGATCGGTAACATCCTTTAGTAACGGATATTTCCCGTTTGCCTGCTGTATGATGACCTGATGAGTAATTACGTCTTCACCGCAAAACAAAAGGCTGTCTTTCCACTCTTTGGTAATGGGTAGGTTGTAGGCAATCATGTCTCCTTCGCCTGCAATAAGTTTTTCAATAAGCTCTTGAACGTTATTGGCTACTTTAATCTTGAGGTTGAGGCCAAGGCTTTTCGCAAATTGTTCGCTCAGTTCGTACTGGAATCCCATTTCCTGACCTCGGTATATGAAATAAGAAGTAGAACTGTAGAGTGTTAGCACCACCAACTCACCGCTATCTTTAATCTGTGGAAGATCGTGTGCCGTTTGTTTCTCTTTACCGTAATGCTTGTTTCGGCATCCCATGCAGCAGAAAAACAAAAGGCATAGAAGCATGACAAATGCTTTAGTGCCCTTTTTAAATTTCTTATTTTTCATTTTTTAGGTGCTTCTTGATATACATTGTTAATATATCAACGGCTATTTTATTGTTACCGCCTTCGGGAATAATAAGGTCTGCGTATCTTTTGCATGGTTCGATGAATTGCAGATGCATCGGCTTTAAGACCCTTGTGTATCGTTCCATGACGGCTTCGGCTGTTCGTCCGCGTTCTACAACATCTCTTTGAATGACTCGAATCAAACGTTCGTCCGGATCGGCATCTACAAATATTTTAAGATCCATCATGCTGCGTAGTTTTTTATCGCACAGAGCGAGGATGCCTTCAATGATGATAACTTCACGCGGTTCGATGTGAATAGTTTTGGATTGACGTGTACAAGTCAGATAGGAATAAGTGGGCTGTTCAATGCTTTTTCCCTCTTTTAACATTCCCACGTGTTTAGAGAGCAGACTCCATTCAAAAGCGTCCGGATGGTCGAAATTGATATTTTGACGTTCATCGACGGGGACATGACTGCTGTCTTTATAGTATGAATCTTGGGGTAATAAGACAACCTCTCCTGCGGAGAGGCTGTCGATTATTTTTCTTACAACGGTGGTTTTTCCCGATCCTGTTCCACCGGCTATTCCTATTATTAACATCTCTTTATAATGTAATTTGAACTAAATGGAGTATTTTTGCGTCATTTAAATATGTTACAAATATAGAAACAATTCATTAAACTAGCAACGTATGGTAAAACACATTGTATTATTTAAATTGAAAGACGAAGTCTCGACTGATAGAAAAATAGAAGTAATGAATAGTTTTAAGAAAGCTATCGAAGCGCTTCCGGCAAAGATTTCAGTCATTCGGAAAATAGAAGTGGGACTGAATATAAATCCGGGAGAGAGCTGGAATATAGCTCTTTATAGTGAGTTTGATACGTTGGAAGATGTGAAGTTTTATGCCGGTCATCCCGATCACTTGGCGGCAGGAAAGATTTTGGCCGAGACGAAGGAAAGCCGATCGTGTGTGGATTATGAAGTATAACCCTCTAAAATGATAAAAATGAAAAAGCTTTTCTTGCTATTATTTTTCAGCATGGCTGCTTATGCATTGCAAGCTCAAATCAAAGAACCTGTAAAATTTAAAACGGAGTGGAAGAGTCTTTCCGACTCTGAAGCGGAAATAATATTCGCCGGTATTATTGATAACGGTTGGCATGTATATTCAACGGAGCTGGGTGATGGTGGTCCAATCTCGGCAACGTTCAATATTGACAAGAAAGAAGGAGTCGAACCTGTCGGGAAATTAAGATTTGCGGGTAAAGAAATTGAAGCTTATGATAAGCTTTTCGAAATGAAGGTTCGCTATTTCGCAAATTCTGTGCAATTTATTCAGAAAGTAAAGCTGACCGGCGGTCCCTATTCGATAGAGGGATATTTGGAATATGGAGCATGTAATGATGAAAGTTGTCTTCCTCCCACACAAGTGTCGTTTAAATATTCGGGGCAATCCAAATCTGCCCCTGCTTTGCCTGCGGCTCCGGTTGTAAAGGAAGAAAAAATAAAAAAAAACGAACCTGACTCAGCTGTAATTGCTACAATTCCGTTTGCCACGGATTCCGCCTCTGCGGAAATGGGGGAGGCGGATTTTGCCACAGGCGATTTATGGAAACCCGTGATTACAGAATTGCAAGCTTTGGGAGAGGAGCAGGCAGGAGCAGATAAAACATGGCTTTATATCTTTATTGCGGGTTTCTTAGGCGGTTTGCTGGCATTGTTCACTCCCTGCGTGTGGCCTATCATTCCGATGACGGTCAGTTTTTTCTTAAAACGCAGCAAGGACAAGAAAAAAGGAATCAGAGACGCATGGACGTATGGGGCTTCCATTGTGGTTATTTATGTGACTTTAGGGGTTGCCATTACGCTTATTTTCGGTCCCAGCGCATTGAATGCGTTATCTACAAATGCTATTTTCAATATATTCTTTTTCTTGATGCTGGTGGTTTTTGCCGCTTCTTTTTTCGGTGCGTTCGAGATAACACTGCCTTCGAAATGGAGTAATGCGGTGGATAGTAAAGCCGAGTCGACTACCGGGCTATTGAGTATTTTCTTGATGGCATTTACTTTGGCATTGGTTTCTTTCTCTTGCACGGGCCCCATCATCGGTTTGCTGTTGGTGCAAGTGTCCACTATGGGCAGTGTGATAGCTCCTACCATTGGAATGTTGGGTTTTGCCATTGCATTGGCTTTACCTTTTACATTGTTCGCTTTGTTTCCCACATGGTTGAAATCCATGCCGAAATCGGGCGGGTGGATGAATGTGATCAAAGTCACGCTTGGATTCTTGGAGCTGGCTTTTGCCTTGAAGTTCTTGTCTGTTGCCGATTTGGCCTACGGCTGGAGAATTCTTGACCGGGAAACTTTTTTGGCGTTGTGGATTGTGATTTTTGCTTTGCTTGGTTTTTATTTGTTGGGAAAAATCAAATTTCCGCATGATGACGATGAATACAAAGTGGGGGTTACACGCTTTTTCATGGCTCTTATATCGTTGGCTTTTGCGGTATATATGGTTCCGGGATTATGGGGCGCGCCTTTGAAAGCAGTGAGCGCTTTCGCTCCGCCGATGAACACGCAAGATTTTAATCTTTATAAGAATGAGGTGCACGCCAAGTTTGACGATTATGACCTTGGGATGGAATATGCCCGTCGCAATGGTAAGCCTGTGATGCTCGACTTTACGGGATATGGTTGTGTGAACTGTCGTAAAATGGAGGCTGCCGTTTGGACCGATACGAAGGTGAGCGACTTGATGAATAATGATTATGTGCTCATTACGCTATACGTAGACAATAAAGATCCGTTGCCCGAACACATAAAGGTTTCGGAGAATGGAAAAGAACGTACTTTGCGTACTGTAGGAGACAAATGGAGTTATTTACAGCGTGTAAAGTTCGGCGCTAACGCCCAACCTTTCTATGTGTTGATCGATAATCAGGGAATGCCGCTGAATAAGTCTTATGCTTATGATGAAGATGTAGATAAATACGTTCAGTTCTTGCAAACAGGTCTGGATAATTATCGAAAGAAATAACCGATATTGTTTTTTGCATAAGGGGTGTCCGAAAAGTTTGTATTTTCGGACACTTTTTTTGTTATGTACATCGCCTAACATTATGGATATCTTCGAAACAAAGATGAGGCATGATACATCCGCCCTTGCCGGTTCTTGCAAAATCAACTCCTTGATGTAAATGGAAAAACGAGCGTCAACTTGTAATAAAAATAAGTATTAACTGAGTCAACCGACTTTGAAAATAAGTCGTAAAGTGGTCAACTAAAAACATTAAACCACACAATCTTCAATATAAACCACAGTGAAGCAAAAGTTTCCCACTTGTGAAGCAAAAGTTTCCCACTTGTGAAACAAAAGTTTCCCACTTGTGAAGCAAAAGTTTCCCACTTGTGAAACAAAAGTTTCCCACTTGTGAAACAAAAGTTTCCCCGTGGGGAAACAAAAGTTTCATCGGTGGGAAACAAAAGTTTCCCCAGTGGGAAACTAAAGTGTCAATAGCATGAAACAAACCGAATGCTTATTCGTCGGTTCCGAATTTCCTGATTCCTTCTTAACTTGAATCTATGTAATGCCTGTAAAAAAGAAGAGAATGATTCTTTGAAATTTAAATGTAATGCCTATTTTTGTTGCTCTTTTATGTAAAATATGAAAAATGTTGATTAAAACAGAAAGGTCGAAATGTGTTGTATGCCTTTTTATCGGTCTGTTTTGTCAGAGTTTTATCAACCTTATATTAATACAAAATGAAATACCAGCTTAATTTGAAGAGGAGAATCTTTCTTCCTGTTATTCTTTTGCTTGCTTCGGCTTGCGTAAACCACATTTCCGAAGAAAATGAAATTACAGACAATGCCCATATTCCTTTAAGAATTTCCGGAGGCATAAAAACAAGAGTTGCCGATAATAAATTTCAGGAGGGCGATGAGGTCGGCCTGTTTGCCCTCATAGAGTCTACCACGCTAAAAGAAGAACGCTATGTAGATAATATGAGATTCGTATATTCTTCTGATGGAGAGCTTGTCTCGGACGAAATAGTCTATTATCCGGACGAGAATGTGAAACTGAATCTGATTAGTTATTATCCTTATCGGGCAGAAGGGGTGAAGATAGGCGAAAGTACCATGCAAGTAGAAACAGAAGCGGATCAGTCTGTTCCGGCCAATCTTTCCCAATCCGATTTCCTTCTTGCCGTCCATAAAGCTGTCGAACCCGCCGAAGCTCCGGTTCCTTTAATTTATGATCACAAATTCTTTCGTTTAAGAGTCTCCATAAAGCCCGAAGAAGGCGAGGATATAGGCGTTTTGTTACAGAGCGACCCTAAGTTGTCCGTTTCAGGCTTCTACAGAAAAGCCGTATATGATCTTCAGAAAGATTGTTATTCTTCTTATTCGGCTGAACAAGAGATGACTGCCGCCGGAAAATGGGAAATAAAAGACGGATGTTTGGTTGGGAAAGAATTTATCCTTATCCCGCAGAAAACGCAGGAAGATCATCAATACCTGACCTTGAATGTCGATGGAAAAGATTATATCAGCCGGCTAAGCTCCTTATTGGATATAAAAAGCGGGAAACAGCGGGAAGTGCAAATTTCTTTTGCAAGTGCCGAAGATGTATTGCTCAATCATCTGAATGGAGAGATTCGCGATTGGGAAGATGGGGGAAAAGAAGATATTGCATCGGACTTGATGCATAATTATATAGATATTTCTGAATTATCGTTTGAAGAGTCTGATGTATATAAAGTGTTGAGCCGGGGAAAACAAGTGGCGGAGATATGTAAAGAGTATCTCGTTGCTCGCGATGAATTTGCTTCACAAGCCATTGTTGCTTATCCGGTGAAGGAAGGAAGAACTGATTTATCCGGAGGAAAAGTCTTGAGATGTTTGGGAAATAAAGAAAATATCCACGGCGGCTCGGTTTCATGGGATATAGATAACAATTCATTGACGTACTTTCCCGGTAAGTTTGCCGAGCGGAATTATCTGTTCGTTTTGGCCGACGGCACAATCGCCTTGTCTTTATCTAAATCCGACAAGCCTTTGCCTGTAATAGCGGTGAGCGATGTGATACGGGATGTGCGCGGCAGTGTGATTCACAGTTACCCCATAGTGAAAATAGGCACGCAATATTGGATGAGAAATAATCTGGAGGCGTCATTATACAGCGACGGGACGGAAATAAATGAGTTGGATACCATTGCCGAGGGAAATGCAGGTTGCTTATTATCTTCCGAAAAAACTTATTTTTATACCATGGGAGCGGTAAATTCTCATAAACTGTTGCCATCCGGCTGGCAGATTCCGGGTTGGAAAGATTGGGAGTTATTAAAAACGTACTTGAAGAACGATGCCTCTGTTTTAAAATCGGGAAACTGGTTGCCTATAAAAGAAGGTGAAACAGTGTTTCAGCCGAATAATCTATCTGGGTTTAACGCTTCTCCGTCAGGGATGGCTTGGCGTAAAATTCAGAAGGAATATGATGGGAAATACGCTGCATATTGGACAATGGATGAAAAAGGCACAGCCGTAGATGCCCAAATCCTTTTGCTGCGAACTGATAAAAATGAAATGGACAGGGGAAAAGCGGCGGCGGATAAAGCTTGCTCTGTTCGTTGCATTCGCAAGTAATCTGATGATGTTCACTCATTGTTTCCCTATTTTGTTTATCTTTGAAGTAATAATTGGATAACAGGCTGTATTATGAAGAAAATAATTAATCCCTGGAAAGGATTGCCCGAGTATAAATGTTTCGGGTGTGCTCCGGATAATGAGTCGGGAGTGAAAATGGAATTTTTCGAAGATGGCGATGAAATTGTTAGTATCTGGAAGCCCCGTCCCGAGTTTCAAGGTTGGATCGATACTTTGCACGGAGGAATTCAGGCTGTATTGTTGGATGAAATATGTGCGTGGGTTGTACTGCGTAAATTACAAACTACGGGGGTGACTTCGAAGATGGAGACCCGTTATCGGAAAGCGATTAATACAAACGATTCGCATGTCGTGTTGCGTGCTTCCATAAAAGAAGTAAAAAGGAATATCGTTTTCATAGAAGCGCGACTATACAATAAAGAAGGCGATTTGTGTACAGAAGCTCTTTGCACTTATTTTGTTTTTCCTCAAGAGAAAGCGAAGCAAGAAATGGGATTCTTGGAATGTAATGTGGAGCCGGAAGAGATTCTTCCTTTAATATGAAATAAAAAATAGTTTTTTTGTGATAAAAGTTTGTTTATATAGAAGTAATACTTTATTTTTGTCGCCATAAGAATTCAAAAAGCATATATGAAGTATATCTTATCACATCATCACCATCTTTTTCCTGACGAACAGCTCGGTGGGCGTGGGTGATATATGTATTACTCCTAAAGATAAATGAAGGCTTACCGGACGGTAAGCCTTTTTTCGTTTGTTTGAGCAGAAATAATAAAATATAAATTCTTAATTTTGATTGGGTTATGTTGAGAATCGCTATTCAGGCCAAAGGAAGGCTTTTCGAAGAAACAATGGAACTTTTTGAAGAGTCGGATATAAAAATCAGTATGACGAAACGTACGCTGTTGGTACAGTCTTCAAATTTTCCTATCGAGGTGTTGTTTCTTCGCGATGATGATATTCCTCAAACGGTAGCGACCGGTGTTGCCGATTTGGGCATTGTCGGCGAGAACGAGCTTCTGGAGAAAGAAGGAGATGCCGAAATAATCAGAAGGTTGGGGTTCAGTAAATGCCGTTTGTCGCTGGCCATACCGAAAGATGTTGAATATGGGGGAGTTTCGTGGTTCGAAGGCAAGAAGATAGCCACATCTTATCCCGTTATTCTTCGCCGTTTTCTCGAGCAAAAAGGTGTGGATGCCGATATTCATATAATTACGGGTTCGGTGGAAGTGTCTCCCGGCATCGGTTTGTCCGATGCGATTTTCGACATAGTAAGCTCCGGATCCACATTGGCGAGCAACCGTCTGAAAGAAGTTGAGGTCGTGATGCGTTCAGAGGCTTTGTTGATAGGAAATAAGAAGATGGATGATGAGAAAAGAACGATTTTAAATGATTTCTTATTCAGGTTAAATGCGGTAAAAACGGCGGAAGATAAGAAGTATGTTTTGATGAATGCCCCTCAAAAGAATCTGAATGAAATTCTTGATGTGTTGCCGGGAATGAAAAGCCCTACTGTGATGCCGTTGGCACAAGAAGGATGGTGCTCGGTTCATACGGTGCTCGATGAAAAATGTTTCTGGGAAATTATCGGGAAGCTGAAAGGATTGGGCGCGGAAGGTATTTTGGTGTTGCCTATCGAGAAAATGATTATTTAGGAGGATTTGAAAAATGAAATTGATTAAATATCCGCATAGGGAAACATGGAGCGAACTCTTACAGCGTCCGGTGATGAATACGGAATGTTTGTTTGATGCGGTACGAGATATTATAAATAAGGTAAGGAGAGAGGGAGATAAGGCGCTGCTGGAATTTGAAGCGATTTTCGACAACGTTTCGCTGCCTGATTTATCTGTTACGAAAGAAGAATTGGAGAATGCGGGGAATCTGGTTGGTGAAGAACTGAAAAATGCTATTCTACTGGCTAAAAAGAATATCGAAACTTTTCATTCTGCCCAACGTTTTTATGGGGAAAAGGTAGAGACAATGCTGGGAGTTACTTGTTGGCAGAAAGCGGTAGCTATTGAGAAAGTGGGACTTTATGTACCGGGAGGGACGGCTCCTTTGTTCTCCACCGTATTGATGCTGGCTGTTCCCGCCCGCATTGCGGGTTGTAAAGAAATTGTTCTTTGCACTCCGCCTGATGCAAGCGGGCAAATTCATCCGGCTATTCTTTACGCCGCCACTTTGTCGGGCATAAACCAAATATATAAAGTAGGAGGAGCGCAGGCAATTGCGGCGATGGCATACGGTACCGAAAGCATACCTAAGGTATATAAAATATTTGGTCCCGGAAACCGGTATGTTACCGCTGCCAAACAATTGGTCGGCTTGCAGGATGTGGCTATCGATATGCCTGCCGGTCCTTCCGAAGTGCTGGTCTTGGCAGACCATTCGGCTAATCCTGTATTCGTAGCCGCCGATTTGCTTTCGCAAGCAGAGCACGGCAGCGACAGTCAGGTTATATTGGTCACTACTTCGGAAAGCTTGTTGGAAGAAGTGCATTTGGAGACTGAACGCCAACTTAGCCGTTTGCCTCGTCGCGATATTGCAAGGAAGGCGTTGGAAAACAGCAGGCTTATTCTTGTCAACGATATGGATGAGGCATTGGCCCTCACTAATGAGTACGCTCCGGAGCATTTGATTATAGAAACTGAGCGCTATATGGAAGTTGCCCGGCGGATAACGAATGCCGGTTCCGTATTTCTGGGTTCTATGACTCCCGAAAGCGCGGGAGATTACGCTTCCGGTACTAATCATACTTTACCCACCAACGGGTATGCGAAAGCATATAGCGGAGTGAGCTTGGACAGCTTTATCCGTAAAATCACGTTTCAGGAGATTCTTCCCGAAGGAATGAAGGCTATCGGTCCTGCAATCGAACGAATGGCTTGCGATGAAAAACTCGATGGACATAAAAATGCCGTCACTGTTCGCTTGCAGTCTTTGAAATAATATAACTTTGCAATAAACCTTTTTGAGATGAAAACATTGGAAGAACTGACTCGTCCGAACATCCGGAAACTACAACCTTACTCTTCGGCTCGTGACGAATATAAAGGAACGCAGGCATCGGTTTTCCTGGATGCAAACGAGAATCCGTACAATCTGCCTTATAATCGCTATCCGGATCCCATGCAGCGGGAATTGAAGATGCTTTTGTCGGGTGTGAAGAAAGTTTCTCCCGGCCATATATTTCTGGGCAACGGCAGCGATGAAGCCATCGATTTGCTTTACCGTGCCTTTTGTGAGCCGCGGCAGGACAATGTCGTTGCCATTGAACCGACTTACGGAATGTATCGGGTTTGCGCGGATATTAATGGAGTGGAATACCGGAAGGTTTTGTTGGACGAGCATTTTCAGCTTTCTGCTGAGAAGCTTTTGTCGGCAGTCGACGGGCATACCAAACTGGTTTTTCTATGTTCACCCAATAATCCTACGGGAAATCAGTTGCTTCGTTGCGAGATTGAAAAAGTATTGCAGCGGTTTGAAGGATTGCTTGTTTTAGATGAGGCCTATAATGACTTTTCCGAAGAATCTTCTTTCTTGTACGATTTGGATACTTTCCCGAATCTTGTTGTTTTGCAAACGTTTTCCAAAGCATGGGGCGGAGCGTCTGTACGGTTGGGAATGGCTTTTGCTTCGGAAGATGTTATCTCCGTTTTAAACAAAATCAAATATCCTTATAATGTAAATCAACTGACGCAACAGTATGCGTTGGATATGCTTCGTCATTATGACAAGATAGAGTTTTGGATAGAAACGTTGAAAGAAGAACGCAGCTATCTCGAACAGGAACTTGCGGGGATTCCTTGCGTAATCCGGATATATCCGTCGGATGCCAATTTCCTTTTAGTGAAAGTAACCGATGCCGCTGAAATTTACGACTATTTGGCGGGCGAAGGAATTATTGTTCGCAATCGCGATTCTGTGCCGCTTTGTGGCAACTGCCTGCGTGTGACGGTGGGTACCCGGACGGAGAATGATGCTTTGATTGCTGCACTTAAGAAATACGGAGAATAAATTATGAAAAAAAAGGTATTGTTTATAGACAGAGACGGTACGCTGGTCGTTGAACCGCCTGTCGACTGTCAGCTCGATTCGTTGGAAAAGCTGGAGTTCTATCCGAAGGTATTTCGTAATTTGGGATTTATCCGCAGCAGGCTCGATTTTGAGTTTGTGATGGTAACCAATCAGGACGGACTGGGTACCTCTTCTTTTCCTGAGGATACGTTTTGGCCTGCCCATCATTTGATTTTGAAAACGTTGGAGGGAGAGGGGGTTACTTTCGACAACATTTTGATAGACCGTAGTTTCCCCGAAGAAAATGCCCCGACTCGCAAGCCTCGTACCGGAATGCTGAGTGAGTATATGGACAATCCGGATTATGATCTTTCGGGAAGTTTCGTGATAGGCGATCGCATGACGGACGTAGAGCTGGCAAAGAACTTGGGGTGTAAAGCCATTTATTTGCACTCTTCCAAAGAGGGATTGGCAGAAAATGGGCTGGAGGATGTTTGCGTGTTGGCGACTGCCGATTGGGATAAGGTAGCCGAATTCCTTTTTGCCGGTGAGCGAAAGGCGGAAATCCGGCGTACTACGAAAGAAACCGATGTGTATGTCGCATTGGATTTGGACGGGAACGGGGTCTGTGACGTATCTACCGGACTTGCTTTTTTCGATCACATGCTCGAGCAACTGGGCAAACATTCCGGAATGGATATAACCATACGGGTGGATGGAGATTTGAATGTAGACGAACACCATACCATAGAAGATACCGGCATTGCGTTGGGTGATTGTATTTATCAGGCGTTGGGCAGCAAACGGGGGATTGAACGCTATGGATATGCTTTGCCGATGGACGATTGTCTCTGCCGGGCGTGTCTCGACTTCGGAGGACGCTCGTGGCTTGTATGGGAGGCGGAATTTAAGCGTGAGAAGATAGGAGAAATGCCTACGGAAATGTTTTTTCATTTTTTCAAGTCGCTGAGTGATGCCGCTAAAATGAACTTGAATATCAAAGCGGAAGGAGTGAACGAACATCATAAGATAGAAGGCATCTTCAAGGCTTTTGCGCGTGCTTTGAAAATGGCCTTGAAAAGAGATGTTTATCATTTCGAACTTCCTTCCAGCAAAGGAGTGCTTTGAAACAGATTCTTCGGCTTTCTTCTAAAATCATACCTAAAGTTTTACTTCGAATAAGAAACAGCGCTATTGAATCTCAACGTCCTCATTGCTTATTCGATATAACATTTATTGATAATGAATTTGAAACTATTTATCCTTGCTTCGTTTATCGGTTTATTTTTCTCTCTCACAATTTGCGGGCAGGAGGCTGAAGTGGAAAAGATTGTCTTGGAAGGACATAATCTTGCCAATTTTTATAGAATAGACGAGGGAGTGTATCGTTCGGAACAACCTTCGAGCGTTGATTTTAAAGTCTTGGAAAAGTACGGTATCGGAGAAGTATTGAATTTGCGCAACAGGCACAGCGATGATGACGAGGCGAAAGGTACAGGACTCACACTTCATCGGGTGCGGACAAAAGCGCATGCCATAAATGAGAAACAGTTGATCGCTTCGTTGCGTGTTATTTATCATCGCAAAAGGCCTGTTCTCATTCATTGTCATCATGGCTCCGATCGCACAGGTGCGGTTTGTGCCCTCTACAGAATAGTTTTTCAGGGATTTTCCAAAGAGAGAGCCATAGAGGAAATGGTTCATGGAGGATTCGGCTTCCATCGTATTTATAAAAATATTATTCGTCTTATCAGGCAGGCGGATATAGAACGTATCAGAAAAGAGGTATGCTCGACCGACTGCACGGATGCCATTTCAGACTTATAATTTCGTTTTTAAGAAGCTTTGGCTTAAAAAGTATTCTTTAATTGTTGCATTTTATTGGTAAATCGGTTACATTTGTCTGCGGCTTATATGGAGCTTATTCAATATTACAGAGCAAACCGGAGATTTAGAAAGTCTGAATTAATATAAAAACAAAGAATATGAATGTGGAGATAAATCCTTCCGAGTATAAAGTCCTCATTGTGGACGATGTTATTTCAAATGTACTGCTGTTAAAGGTTCTTTTGACAAATGAAAAGTTCGATACAATAATGGCCGAAAATGGGGAGCAAGCTCTGAAGATGATTGAAGAAGAACATCCGGACCTTGTGTTGCTCGACGTCATGATGCCCGATATGAGTGGATTTGAGGTTGCCGAGAAGATGAAGCTGAATCCTGAAATGGCTGATATTCCTATTATTTTTCTAACTGCGTTGAATGCTACCGAAGACATTGTGAAGGGGTTTAAAGTCGGGGGAAATGATTTTATCTCGAAACCTTTCAATAAGGAAGAGTTGATTATCCGCGTCACCCATCAGATATCATTGGTTGCGGCTAAGCGGATCATTAACAAACAAACCGAGGAATTGCGTAAAACCATTATGGGGCGCGATAAATTATATTCTGTCATTGCTCATGATCTGAGATCGCCGATCGGCTCTATTAAAATGGTGCTGAACATGCTTATCTTGCGACTTCCCGGTGATCTTATAGGAGCTGATTTGTATGAGTTGCTGACGATGGCTAATCAAACAACGGAGGAAGTTTTTTCGTTGCTCGACAATTTGTTGAAATGGACTAAAAGTCAGACAGGAAAACTCAAAGTCGTCCCTCAGGAAATCGATGTGGTAAAAGTAGCGGAAGGAGCGGCGGAAGTATTCGGCATGGTGGCGGAATTGAAGAAAATACGAATTAAAGCGGATTTGCCTGCCGATGCTATTCCGGTACGTGCCGATGTGGATATGATAAAAACGGTTATCCGCAATTTGCTCAGTAATGCCGTCAAGTTCAGCCATGAAGGGTCGGAAGTGGTAATATCCTTGAGAAAAGAAGGCGAAATGGCCGTTGTAAGTGTAGAAGACCGAGGTTGCGGAATTGATGAAGAGAACCAGAAAAAGTTATTGCATACCGGCACTCATTTCTCTACCTTCGGCACGAATAATGAGGAAGGAGCAGGATTGGGGCTTTTGCTTTGCCAAGATTTTGTAGCGAAGAACGGCGGAGAGCTTTGGTTTACTTCTAAGAAGGGGAAGGGATCTACGTTTAGTTTTTCCGTTCCGTTGGCCAAATAAATTCCCAAACCGGTGGTCAAGTTTGGAAACAGTCTGTTATTCTTGATTTATCCGGATAGCGTGAAAGAAACATGAAAGGGGAATGTGGCAGAGGAATCTCTTTTTTCCTGAATATTCTTATGTATGCAAAAGAGTCTGTCTGAAAGAAGAACGCATTTCCCTGAAAATAATAGCCCGGGATTTCCCAAGAAAATTTTAATACGGTGCTAAGAAAAGTTTCGCGTTTGCCTAAGAAATTTTTACGCTTAGGCAAACGCGAAACTTTTCTTAGGCAAAAAACATTTTTCCCGAACGTTGTGCAAACTCAAAAGACTTTTCGAACACCGTGTCTTTTTTCGAAACCCATCTCAATCGTTCGAACAATTCATTTTTCCCGATAAAAGCTTGTCGGGAAACTATGATGCGGATAGGACTATCGTCTGCAAATGGCTTTAAAATCACAGTATGCACATTTTTTTATATCTTCGGTTTGGGTGAAGGGCTCTTCTTTGTTGAAGATCTCTTTCAGCAGTGTGCTTAACCTTTCACGGAATTCATCCTCGAATAAAGCGAAGTTGTCGACGGGAATCTTCGGTTGACGAGGTTCGCCCATTTCAACGACCGGTGAGTAGCTTTCCGAAGCCGCCCGGTGAATATAAAGGAGGGCGGGGGCGACTTTCAGCGGTTGTTGGCGGCTCATGATGGCGGCGTACAGAAAGGTTTGGAAGATATAGTTCGGACGTGTCTCCGAAGGAGTGAACAGCTGTTCGATATTGGCAGGAGTCTTGGGACTTCCTCCGGTTTTGTAATCTACAATGCGCAGTGTGTCTTCCTTCGCGTCCATACGGTCGATGACTCCTCCTATGCGGAGGGTGAACGTTTTTTCTTCGGTTTCCACGTTTACTTCTTCCTCCACAGGCTTTTCCATGGCGACCATATCGAACGGCGCATACTGAAGGTCGTTGCGCAGCAATTGCTTCAGGTACGAAACAATTACTTTGGAGTTGATGAGTTGTATCCCGTTATATTCGGGTTTCTCATCGCCAGTCACTTTGAAAAATTTTTCTTTGAAAGCCTCATCTACATAGCTTTGCAGCTTCACCTCGTTGCGCAGCAAGCGTTCCAGATCTTCCTTTCGTATCGTTTTTCCATTGCTTGTCAGTTCCGTGTAAGCCAATTGAGCGGCCAAATGGAAAATAGTGCCGAACAGGGCAGAGTCAATCTCCGCACTGACCTCTTCCGGTGTTTTCAGTCCGGCAACGTATCGGTAATAAAACTTCAACCGGCAATCCAAGTAGGTGTTGAGCGCTGAAGGAGAAAGCTCCGATGAGCCCGGGTTGGAACAGTCGTAAGCATCTTGCATGCGTTTCCATACTCCGGCCGTTTTTTCAATTTTTATCTCTTGGCTGCCGCAGGGCGATTGTCCGGCCTCGAGATACTCGCGGGTTATTTCGTGAGGACTTTCGATGAACAGCTGAAGCATGAAGCGGGACTCTTCGCCGCGATTCAGTCCATCAGCGGAAGTGTTGTACAGCAACGTTATATTCTCCGCCCGTTGTATCAGCCGATAAAAATAATAGGCGTACACCGCGTTTTTGTGCTCGATGGTAGTCATGCCGAACGCCTTGCGTAGATTGTAGGGAATAAAAGAAGATTCTCCTCCGGCTTTAGGCAGTTGTCCCTCGTTGAGCGAAAGGATGATAAGGTTGCGGAAATCCAAATTACGAGTCTCCAGCACGCCCATCACTTGCATGCCTATGGCGGGTTCTCCGTGGAAAGGAATATTCGAAGCTGCCAGCACTTTTCCGATAAGACGTTTCAGCGTATCGGTACGTACATCCAGCTCTCCGCTTTCAATCAGCGTATAAAGCCGGTTGAGGGTGGTGAAGCATTTGAAGAGAGATTCGCGATACAGTTGGTTGAAGATATCGTGATATTCGCTCTCTTTCCGGTAAATGACGGAAATCTCTTTGACAAGTTCCGAAAGATAACTGCATAATTCTTTGACTCCGTTTCGCGGGGTGAAAAGAAAAGCCAGAAAATCATCTTTCTTCAGTTCCGACGGAAGAGGATAAAAGCGGTTGGTGCGCGTTAATTCCCGTTCCAGCAGTTCGGCATGGGCAGATAAACGGCGGGTGTACGGATGCTTTAAAACAGTCGATACGGCTTCATGGATAAACCGTCCCGTATCCGTCCGATAGCCGTTGGTCTGTAGCTCGAGCACTGCGTTGATGAAACTGTAAACCGGAGTTTGCGCCAGAGGAAATCCCATGGTTACATTGACATTCTTCACCTCTTGCGGAATAGAGTGCAGCACCGGGAGGAGCAATGCTTCGTTGCATAGCACTACCGCATTTTCTTTTTCTTTTCGCTCCTTCGCTTTTTCGTTATCGGTTTCCTTTGTGTTTCCACCAAGCATCCCCCCCTCTATTTCATTTTTTTCTCCTTCCGTCAGCTCTTTCGCCCATTCCGTAAGGAATCGTGCCTGGGCGTTTTCGGTAGGAGCTGAAATATACCTGATCTTTTTGGGTTTTTCCAAAGAGTCGAAGCAGCTTTCCGGCAGTTCGTTGGGGAAATTCTTCAGGTTTCTTAGGATAAACTCTCCGGCTTCGTGTTTTTTGATCCGTTGGGTATAGAAAACATCGTAATCCCAGTAGAACATCGCTTTCCCTGCCTCCTTCAGAAGCCTGAAGAATTTCGTTTCCACTTTATTCAGCACATTGAACCCGACGAACACATAGCGGTCGTATGGCAACTCTTCTGCATTTAGCCGCTCTATTACATTGCGGTAGAGCATCCCTTCGTAGGCGATGCCGAGATTGGCCAGATTCTCGCGATACCGGTGATAGATTGTTCCTAATTTCTCCCAAAGAGAAATAAACTTCTCTTTAAGCTCCGTGCGCTGTTCGATAGAGAAGTTACAGAAAAACAGCTGAATGGCCTCTTCCTGCTCCTTGTCGAGAAAATCATAGTCGTCTGTCAGAGCTTTCAGATCCTGCAAATTGCCGAATAATTTGTCGGCATCCACGAGATTTTTATCCACGTCGTCGAAATCGCTGATAAGCAATTCGCCCCAGAAATAAAAGTCGTCCAACGTCTCCCGGCTTCCTGTTTCTTCCCTGAACACTTTATATAATTCGCAAACCAGACGGATCGGATCTCCCGTTTTCTGTACGGATTGCGATTGGAACAGGTCGCTGATGCTCATAGTGGCAGGCGACCACACCGGTTGTTCGGATTCTTCTGCCAGATATTCGTTGAAAAACAGTCCGGCACGCTTGTTAGGGAAAACGAGCGCAACGCGCGACATATCGTTTCCTGTTTTCGTATACAGATCGTGGGCGACCAATTGAAGGAAAGTTTGCATCGTTGTTTTCTTTTTTTAATGTATTATCCTATCTGCTATATGATAGTTGCTATACTTTTTCCACTCTTTCTTCATCTACATACCACAAATACCCCGTGATATTTTTATAATTCATCCGGGCGAGCAGGCGCATATACTCTTTCACTTGTTTGTTGTATTTCGGATTCTGCTTGCCGAACTTAAAATCTACGACCACCACTTGTCCGTCTTTCATCATTACGCGGTCCGGTCGGCGGGTCTGCAACACTCCTCTCTCTTTATAGATGATGGCACATTCGTTGAACAATCTCCATCCCCCCGAATACCACTCCTGTATTTCGGGTAAAGCGAATGCTTTTCGCGCCACTTCGCGTATTTCTTCCTCTTTCTCGCGGCTGCTTATCACTCCTTCGAACACGAGTCTGTCGATAGCCCCGTCGATGTCTTCGGCTGTCGCGATGGCAGAAAACAATGTATGCAGCATGCGTCCCCGGTTTATAAAACGGTCGTCCGATTCTTCTTCCTCGACTCCTTGAATAAAATCGGCGGAACGATTAGATTGGCGGAATTTGATGTCAGGACGCACAGATTCCATGCGCACCGGCCGCTTTTCCGGTTCGCGTGTCAGCTTGTTTGTGGATGTCCGGCTCTTTTTTTCTTCGGAGGGGCAAATTTCTCCTTCTTCATATTGATTGTCTTCGTAGCAGGCTCCTTCTTTTTGCGCTGCGATGGGGAGAGTCCGGGCCAGCAATTCGGAAACTGTTCCTTTCTGCGCTTGCTTGCTCCATACTAAAAGATTCTTTCCTGCACGGGTAAAAGCTACATAAAGCAAATTCAGATTGTCTACCCAAAGCTGCAACCGTTCTTCCAGATAGTCGTTTCCGTAGACAGATTCGGCCATCGTGCCCGAATAGTTGACAGGAAGAATTTCCAATGCGTTGAACGGTGCCTGTTGCGGGACGCACCATACCAACTGGTTGTTCGTTTCATTCTCCAGCTTCCAGTCGCAGAAGGGGAGGAGGACGGTGTGAAACTCCAATCCTTTCGATTTGTGTATCGAAAAAATCCGTATGCCCTCTACTTCTCCGCTCGGAATGGTTTTTTGGCACAACTTCTCGTCCCAGTATCGGATAAAAGCGTCTGTTTCCGAAGAGTTGCTTTGAAGATATTCCGTTACCGCATCGAAGAAAGCGAACAAGTAGGCGTCTTGTTTTTCAATCCGTTTTATCTCGAATATGCTGAACAGCTCTTCCAATAATTCGTAAAGGGGCATGAGGCGTAGTTCGTCCTTTCTTTCCGGAAACTCGGGTGGCAGGTAATTTTCTGCCGGCGAGAGCAGGAGAGTGTTGTAGTCGGCTCCTTTCTGCAATATTTCGTTCTGGTAGCCGACCGCGAGCCTCGCGCGTGCTATGGCATTCTCTTCGTTCGATAAGTATCGGAGAGCATCTATCAGGATGCGGATGGCTTGTGAGGAGTCGAGCCGGAACGCTTCGTCCGACACAACCTTATAATGCAATTCTTTGTCGAAGTAATCGGCGATGCGTGGTATGTTTTTGTTTTTTCTCACCAGAATGGCAATATCGTTCAGTCGGACACCGGATGACAGCAGCCGTTCCACTTCCTTTCCCATACT
This sequence comes from Bacteroides pyogenes DSM 20611 = JCM 6294, assembly GCF_000428105.1. Taxonomy (GTDB): domain Bacteria; phylum Bacteroidota; class Bacteroidia; order Bacteroidales; family Bacteroidaceae; genus Bacteroides; species Bacteroides pyogenes. Next base: position 118,584 of record NZ_KE386623.1, read on the forward strand.
GATTAAAGTCTGTTCGGCATAATCGCGCTCACCGTCTTCTTCAAGGAAAGAAACTTTAATGTAACCCTTGTCCACTGTGCGCGGAGTCTGTTGCTCCACATCGGCATAGGCTTTTTTCAAATCTTCGCAATCTTCGCCCAACTGCTCTTTGTAAATGCCGTTCAGGTAATCGGCGGCCGCGGTGAATATGCGGTTATTGAAGCGGATAATGTTTGTTTCGCTTCTGCGATTGGTGTCCAGCGTCTTCACACGCACCGGAAAATGATCGATCCGGTCGTTCAGCCGGTTGAGAATTCCCCAGTCGCCGGAGCGCCAACGATAGATCGACTGTTTCACATCGCCCACAATCAAACTGTCCGCTCCCTGTGACAATCCTTCAAGAAGCAGAATTTTGAAGTTGCCCCACTGCATGCGACTGGTGTCCTGAAATTCGTCGATCATCACATTTCGTATGTTCGTTCCGATTTTTTCGAACACAAAAGAGGAGTCTCCGTCTTTTACCAACCGATGCAGGAGCGCGTTGGTATCCGACAGCAGAAAGCGGTTGTTCTCGTGGTTGAGCAGACGAACCTCCGCATCGATATGGGCAAGCAGTTGCAACTTGTTGAGGTGTTGGAGCGAAAGGCGGCAACTGTTGAGCAAGAGATTGTTCTTCGACCGCAGTTTTTCGGCTTCTTTCAGTATCGGCATCAGCGTCGACTCTGCCAGAGCGATGATTTCCGCAGCGCGCGGCTTGCTCTTGGTTGCCCATTCTTTGCTGTCTTCCAAGCATTTCTCCAGAGTTTTGTTCAACACATCTTTATTCATCAGCTTGCCGTCGCGCAGTTTGCGGAAATAGCTGCCTATGCCGTTTTTCCCGCCTTTCAGATCTTCTGCCGAAAGTCCGTGCACTTCCAACTCTTCTTCAAAATGTTCGTAAAAGCCTTTCATTTGTTCCAACACTTCGGTCTCCAATGCTTTCAGTTGTTTCCGGTACTCTTTAATGGCATCCGGATGCTGAAGTTGTCGCCGCAGCCCTTCTCCTTTCTCTATGTAAGTCTCGTCGAAGATGTTTCGCCCGAAGCTTTTTACCTCGTCCGAGATATTCCAGCGTTTATCGTCGGCAATCCGTTCGCCGATGTAATCCAATATCCATGCCAAAACCGGTGAGCTCGGTTCCAATTTCTCGATCATGCTGTCTACGGCATCGCTCAATACTTCGGAATTGTTCAGTTCGATGTTGAGGTTCGGGCTAAGTTCCAGTTCACGCGCCAGGTTGCGCATCACCGATTGGAAGAATGAATCGATGGTTTCTACCCGGAAACGGCTGTAATCGTGCAGCATATAGCCTAAGGCCGTGCGTGCCGCTTCTCGTATTTCTTTTTTTGTCAGCCCCGTTTCCTCCTGAATTCGTTGAAGATATGCTTCGGAATCTTTATCTTCCGTCCCGATTCCGTAAAGCTGGCTGAGAATGCGCTCCTTCATTTCCGCCGTTGCTTTGTTGGTAAAGGTGACGGCCAGAATCTGACGGTAAGCGCGTGGATTAAGAATCAATTGCTTGATGTATTCCACCGCCAGTGTGAAGGTTTTTCCCGATCCTGCCGAAGCTTTGTAAACTAAGAGTTCGCTCATATCTGAAACTTAATGGATGTATGCTGTTTGGGTAATGACTGTCTGCACGCTTTCCGGTCTCTCATCGGTTTTCACCGATGATTGATGAAAGCCTTTGAAACAAGGGAAGAAGGGGCCGGCATGTTGTTTCATCCGGTTGAATGTGGCAAATAAGATCATGATTGTTGAAAAATATCGGTTCCGAGAAATAATGCGAATAAGGGCAAATAGTCTTTCAGAGCTATTCGTAAAAGCTTCAGAGCCTGACTGATGCGGTAATTCACCGTTTGAGGCGAAACATTCAGCTTGTCGGCAATTTCCTTATGTGTCAATCGCTGGTTGCGATTCATTTCATACGCTTCCCGAAATTCTTCGGGAAGTTGCTTCAACGCTTCTTCGTAAAGCCGGAAGAGTTCATTCCCGATATAAAAATCAGGATTCTCAACCTCAGTTTCATACTTTTCCACGATTTCCTGATGCACCTTTCGCTTTACTTCAAAGTGAGACAGGCGGTTGAGCGCCTTGTTCTTGACAATTGTAAAAAGCAACGTTTTCAATGTCAGTTCGGGTAAAAGGGCCGAACGGTTCTCCCATAACCACATCATAGTCTCTTGTACGATTTCTTCGACTTCGTCCTGTTGGCTTACATATTGCGAACAAAAAGCGCACAGCCTGCGGAAGTAATATCGGTAAACCGTATCGAATACCGATTCTTCCCCTGCCCGTAAAGCCTTGATGACGAGCCTGTTGTTTTCGATATCTAAATGTACGGGAGCTTGAGACATTCCTTGTTTTTCTGTTTATACAGAGCAAAAGTAGTCCAAAAAAAGGAGACGGCAAAAATGTTCTGTTCAAAAAGCCGGAAAGTTATGTTGTTATATACAATATTTTTTCCTGTGGCTTTAGTATATTTGCGTAGTTAATTGTATTATTATAAAACAGACTTTTAGTTTTTGAAAGAAAAAAGGTATCGAAATTAAAACATGGATGAAACTATATTGATAAACTATTTGCGTGAGCAATGCGATGAGGAAGAATGTAAGCAGGTGGAGAGATGGACGGAAGAATCTCCTGAAAACCGCCGGACACTGGAACAACTCTATTGCACACTTTTCATAGGCGATCGTATTGCTGCGATGAATGTTGCGGACACGGAAGCGTCGCTGCGGAAGTTTAAATCGGCCATTCGCGAGCGTGAAGAAGAAAGCAAAAAAGAACGCAAAGTTTTATCTCTCCGCTGGCGACGCGGGCTGAGTGTCGCAGCAGCTTTTCTGACGGGACTCGTTATTGCCGGAGGAATATCATGGGGATTGCTGTCAGGTAAGCTCTCCGATTATGTGGTTGCCACCACGGGAGGACAAAGGGCGCAGACCGTGCTTCCCGATGGAAGTAAGGTCTGGTTGAACGGAGCGACACGATTGACCTATCATCACTCTTTCTGGAACTCGAAGCGGCAAGTGTCTTTGTCGGGCGAAGCATATTTTGAAGTGAATCATAATAAACGCGCTCCCTTTATTGTACATAGCGGACGGATAAAAACATGCGTGTTGGGAACTAAATTCAATGTGCGTGCCCGCGAAGAAGAGAATCGGGTGGTCACTACTTTGCTTCAGGGATCTGTTCGGATAGATTCTCCGAAGACAGAAGGGAAGGGGATTTTACTTAAACCCGGACAAACGTTGGACATGAATGCCACGACTTATAGTTCCAAGCTTATAGAATATGGAAAACCCGGCGAGGTATTGCTGTGGATAAAAGGGCGTCTGACTTTCAACCGGAGTTCTTTACAGGCGATTACCTCTACAATGGAGAAAGTGTACGATGTTCAATTTGTGTATGAAGACGAGCAGTTGAAGTCGGAACAGTTTACAGGCGAGTTTTCGACAGACAGTACGCCGGACGAAATACTGAATGTGCTGATGCATACCAACCATTTCAGCTACCGGCAAGAAGGAAGAATGATTTATTTGTTTAAAAAATAGGGTTTTCATAGATATAAAATTAGGTAAAAGGTTGGTTAGACCGGTTTCATGGGTGAAATATACCAGTGGAACCGGTTTTTTATTTTTTCAGACAAACGAAGTGAAGTCTGAAAAAGCCCGCCGCCTTTTTTTCAAAGCCCGCCGTCTTTTTTTCTCGCTTCTTTTGAAAAAAAACGTTTTTTATTTAGTAAGGTAGTAAACTCAACTGTACTACTATCAAATAACCTGATTTTAAAGTATAATCTTTTAAATAATACATGTATGAAAAATAACAGTACTTAAAAAAGCACTTCTCTGCTATAATCCGCAATGAAACAGCGGATTTCCGATTGATCCCAATCTATTTATAAATACTAAATTAAAAACGAATTAAATGAAAGACATCATGAAACACAAGTTTTCCTACTTGTTACTTTTCCTTTTGTTGTTTTCGACTTTTACCTCGGCCTATGGGCAGGAGCGTCTGATCACTCTTGATAAGAAGAATGCCCCGTTGAGCGTTGTGCTGAAAGAAATCGAAAAACAAACATCCATGTCGGTGGTATACAACACGAACGACATTAACATAAACCGCAGTGTATCTATAAAAGTATCCGGCCAGTCACTTAATCAAGTCATGAGTCAACTTCTCAGAGGCACTGGCGTAAGTCATTCAATAGTAGACAAACACATTGTTTTGTCTGCTCAAAAATCGCAAGAGCAACAGCAGCAAAAAAAGACCCCGATTGCATTGAGCGGCAATGTGACGGATGGTACCGGCGAGCCGTTGATCGGTGTAAGTGTTTTCGTAAAAGGAACTTCCAACGGCACGGTAACCGATATGGACGGAAACTTTAAACTCAACGCTTCTAAAGGCGATATCGTAGAAGTTTCCTATATCGGTTATGCTTCTCAGACAATCACCGTAAGCAATGCTCAGCCTCTGAAAATTGTGATGGCGGAAGATTCGAAAGCTTTGGATGAAGTAGTAGTTACCGCATTGGGTATCAAACGTTCGGAGAAGGCGTTGAGCTACAATGTTCAGAAAGTGGGTAATGAAGCATTGACAGCAGTGAAAGACGCAAACTTCATGAATAGCCTGAATGGTAAGGTTGCCGGTGTGAATATTCAGCGTAGTGCTTCCGGAGTCGGTGGCGGTACACGTGTGGTTATGCGTGGAAATAAATCGATCAGCGGCGATAATAATGTATTATATGTTGTAGACGGTATACCTATCGGTAATCAAGCCAATAGAAGCGGCGATGGTACGGGATTCGGCGGAGCTACTTCCGGTGAGGGGATCGCCAATTTTAATCCTGACGATATTGAAAGTTTGTCCGTTTTGACAGGACCTTCAGCAGCAGCTCTTTATGGTGCAAGTGCAGCCAACGGTGTTATTTTGATTAATACGAAAAAGGGAGCGGCAGGAAAAGTTCAAGTTAATGTTTCATCTTCTGTAGAGTTCGCGAATCCTTTCGTTCTGCCTAAATTCCAAAACAGATACGGTAACTATGAAGGCGACTATACATCATGGGGAGATAAATTGGAAATGGCGAGTTCTTACGAACCGAAGAATTTTTTCCAAACAGGAACTCTGTTTAACAACTCATTTAACCTGTCTACGGGTACAGAGAAAAATCAAACTTATTTCTCTGCTTCAGCAGTGAATTCCGATGGAATGGTCATAAATAATAAATATCATCGCTATAATGTGACGCTTCGTAATACGGCGAAAATGTTGAATGACAAGTTAACACTCGATCTTTCGGCAAGCTATGTACGTGAGTTTTACAATAACATGGTTTCTTATGGCACTTACTTCAATCCCATTGTTGGGGCATATCTATATCCTCGTGGAATGAATTTTGAGCAAGAAAAATATTTTGAGCGTATCAATGAGGAGAAAGGTTATAATGTGCAACAATGGGGAGCCGGTGATTTGGGTATGGACATACAAAATCCTTATTGGATTGCTTACAGAAATGTTCGTCCCGAAGTAAAAGACCGGTATATGATGTATGCTTCATTAAAATATCAGATTCGTGATTATTTGGATGTTTCGGGACGTTTGCGTTTAGACAATACGTATACTGAGAAAGAAGACAAACGTTATGCTTCTACTTTCAGTACGTTTGCTGCAGAAAACGGAAGATATATTTATTCGAACGAAAGCTTTAAGCAAAAGTATGCGGATATTATGGCTAACTTTAATAAACAATTGGCCGAAAATTATCATTTGCAAGCGAATGCCGGTATTTCTTTCGAAGAATATGATACAAAAGGAAGAGGATATGGCGGCGATCTTTTACTCACTCCGAATAAGTTTATCTTTGATAATGTAAATCCTCAAAAATCAGCAGCTACTCAATCCGGAGGAGATAGCCGTAAACGTAATTTTGCCATGTTTGCTTCTGCTGAACTTGCATGGAAATCCGCACTTTATCTTACATTGACCGGACGTGGCGATAAGCCTTCTCAGTTGGTTAATACAGATAATGAATGGGTATTTTATCCTTCGGTAGGTGTTTCGGCCTTGATTACCGAATTACTCCCTGAGAGCACGCGCCATTCAATCAGCCCGGTTTTGGGATATCTTAAGCTGAGAGGTTCGTTTACCAAAGTAGGTTCTCCTATTCCGTTTACAGGACTTACTCCAAATACTGTTACTCACAAATTAACAGGTGGAACTATCGAGTCGTTCGAATACTATCCATTGGGTAGCTTTAAGCCTGAGGAGACTCGTTCATTCGAATTGGGTATCGACTCCAGATGGTTGAACAATACGATAACCTTAGGAGTTACTCTTTATCATTCAAATACGCGTAATCAGTTGCTGAAAGCTGATATGCCTGAAGGTTCCGGATATAAATATATGTTTGTCCAAGCCGGAAATGTTCAGAATCGCGGTATAGAAATAACTTTAGGTTATGATCAAACTTTTGGCGGATTTAATTATAATACTTCGTTTACAGCTACTGCCAATAGAAACAAGATCAAAAAACTTGCTTCAAATGTGAAAAATCCGGTCACTGGCGAAGTGAAAGATTTGAAAGATATCAAAATAGGACGCTTCCGTTTGCGCGAAGGCGGTGAAATGGGAGATATTTATGCCGATGAATGGATCAAAAGAGATCAGGATAACTATGTGGTATATACGCCCGGACAGTCGATAGCTACGGAAACTACTACACCTTACAAGTTGGGAAGTGTTAATCCGAAATGGAACTTAGGTTGGAGAAACGGATTCAATTATAAAGGTGTTAGTTTGAATCTTTTGTTCAATGCCCGTATCGGTGGAGTGGGAATCTCCAAAACACAGGCAGCATTAGATAAATATGGTGTATCGGAGGCGTCGGCTGATGCCCGGGATTTGGGATATATCAGCATGGGCAATATAAAAGTGCAGCCTAAAGACTTTTATAATACAGTTTATAATCTTGATTCTTACTATGTTTATTCTGCTACGAATGTTCGTTTGCAGGAAGCTACTTTAGGATACACCTTCCCTAATAAATGGTTTAAAGGCGTGATAAGAAACTTGAATTTGTCTGTATATGGCACTAACTTGTGGATGATTTATAACAAGGCTCCTTTCGATCCCGAGTTGACGGCATCTACCGGTACTTTCGGACAAGGATATGATTACTTCATGTTGCCGAGCCAACGTACTTTTGGCTTTAGCTTGAAGTTTGGTTTCTAATCTTTTTAAAATACTAAATTTTTGTGATATGAAAATAAAGAAATACATATACCCGCTATTGGCGCTTTTGATGTTATCGGCCTGCGATTATGAAGAAGTTAACAAAAGCACTACAGGGGTAACGGATGATGATTTGAAAGCCGGAGGACTGTTGTATGGAGCTCGCTTTTTGGAAATGCAACAACTTGTTATACCGATAGGTTCTCCTTCTAAAACGACAGGCCCGGGTAACGATTTGCAAAATACAGACCTCATATCTTCCGGGAATTATATCGGTTATTTCGGTAATAATAATAACTGGAATTTCAGTCTCGAATCTAATTGGAATTTTCCGGCACATCGTATGGGATATGCTTTTGAAAACTTTTATTCCAACATGTTCCGTCCGTGGAGTGAAATTCATTTGAAACTGAAAAGCTCTGATGACCCTAAAGATAGAGAAGTGGCAGCTGTTATCGATATTGTAAAAATATTGGGATGGCTACGTGCTACGGATGTTTTTGGTCCTATCGTTTATACGAAAGCAGGGTTGGGAGAAACTTCGCCAATACCGGATAGTCAAGAGGTGATTTATAAACACATGCTTGCCGATTTGGCAAAAGATGCGGAGGTACTGAATAAAGCAATTTCTAAAGTAATGCCGAGATATGATCTCATTTATGACGGGGATGTTTCCAAATGGACGAAATTAGCCAATTCACTCATGTTGCGCATGGCTGTCAGGATGCATTTTAAAGATAAAACATTGGCTACCGAGTATATCAGTAAAGCTTTGGATCCGGCTAATGGAGGAGTGATTGAATCGCAGGGGGATGAAGCCAAAATCGGTGATTCTGCGAAAATGCCTTTATTAAATTCAATGATTGCTTCTATCGATTATAAGGAAACCCGGCTTGGGGCTACTATTTGGTCTTATATGGACGGTTTTAATGACCCGCGTTTATCTGTGCTTTTCACTAAAGGTCAATGGAGGAATAAGGAAGGCTTTTTTCCGGTTGCTCCTACTAATTCGGAACCGAAAAGAACAGGTCCAAATAGCGCGGAATTTGCTTCTGTTCCCAAAGTGACTCCTGCTTCTCCTCTTTATTGGTTCAGGGCCTCCGAAACATATTTCTTAAAAGCGGAAGCGGCTCTTTATAAGCTGACTGCAGGAAGTGCATCCGAGTTCTACGAAAAAGGAGTACGAATGTCATTTGATGAAAATAAAGTAGGCAATGCTGATGCGTATTTGACACAAGAAGATGTCAAACCTACTGCGTTGAGGTGGGATAATTATTATTACGGTATTAATGCTTGGTACACATGTGATATTTCTGATGGAAATATAACTCCCAAGTGGAATGATGCAGATACAGATGAGAAAAAACTACAGCGTATCATTACACAGAAATATTTGGCGCTTTATCCTAATGCTGTAGAAGCTTGGACAGAATATCGTCGTACCGGATATCCTTATTTGATGAAGCCTATGGATGGAGGAGCTTATGCCAGAATCGGAGCTACTCTTGAAGACGGTCTGAAGACTCCCGAGCGGTTTAAATATTCGCCTAAGTTTTACAGCGATGATGTGACTCAAGGTTTGGTTACAGGCTTATTGGGCGGTGAAGACCAAGGTGCTACCAGACTATGGTGGGTACGTGACGATCGTCCCAAACAGCCAAACAATTAATCAAAGTATTAAATTGATATTAAATTAAAGTCTTATGAAATTAAAAAGATATTTGTATTTAAGTTTGATTGCGGGGCTTATTTCCAGTTGTTCCGAGTGGACTGACATAGAGAAAGAAACCTATGAGAACCAAGAAGGATTTGAGCGTTATATACCGTTGATCGATGCCCAAAGCGAGGAGGATCTTACTCCTACAATGAGAGAGTATTACGCAAAGATTAGAGAATATCGTAAAACTCCGCACGTGAAAGGATTCGGTTGGTTTGGAAACTGGACAGGAAAAGGTGACAATGCTCAGAATTACCTGAAGATGCTTCCCGATAGTGTCGATTTTGTATCCATGTGGGGAACACGAGGTAATCTTTCGAAAGAACAAAAAGCCGACCTTAAGTTTTTCCAAGAAGTGAAAGGCGGAAAGGCATTGTTGTGCTGGATTGTACAAGATATTGGTAGTGCAATTACCCCTGCAGGGAAGGATATGCGTGAATATTGGGTGAATGAGAAGGGCGGCGGCGATGAAGTAAAAGCTTCTATTGCATACGCTGAAGCGATTTGCGATACGATTGAAAAGTATAATTTCGATGGATTCGACATCGACTACGAACCGGGATATGGTCATAGCGGTACTTTGGCAGATTATCAGGAAATCAGCCCGACAGGAAATAAAAAAATGCAGGCTTTTATTGAGACTCTATATAAGCGTTTGAATCCTGCGGGTAGAATGTTGGTGATGGATGGACAGCCTGAAAATTTGTCTAAAGAAACATCGAAAATGATCGATCATTATATTTATCAAGCTTATTGGGAATCCCGCACAAGTTCTGTTATTGCTAAAATTACCAATCCTCATTTGCTTGATTGGGAGCGTAAAACCATTATTACTGTGGAATTTGAACAAACATGGAGAACCGGTGGTATATCGTATTATCAAAGCAGTGTACATCCGGAATTTAATGGTAAGCCGGGAGCGCAAATCTTTGATTATGCTACATTAGATCTTCCCAGCGGATTAAGAATCGGAGGTATCGGGACTTATCATATGGAGTATGATTTTAAAAACGATCCTCCGTATAAATGGTTGAGAACTGCATTATATTTGGGTAATCAAGTATATCCCGGCAAGTTTAACGTTGATAAAAAATAACAGCATATGAACAAGAAAATATTTTTGGGATTAGCAGCAGGCCTTATGCTATTTGCTGCTTGTCAGAATGAATTATATAAGAATCCTTTAGAAGACTTTAAAGCTCCTCAAGGCATTTATGTGACTAATAAAGGAACTGTGCAAATCTTTGTGGAAGAAGGCCAGAGCACGGCTGTAAAGGAACTGAAAGTAGCTCTTGCACAAAAAAACGGCGAGGGGATTAAAGTTCGTATAGAAGCGGGAGACGAAGCACAGCTTGAAGCATACAACAAAAAGAACAATACGGAATACCTGATGCTACCGAAGAAAATGTACAATTTATCCACGGATATGGTATTTGAACCCGGTGTAACTTTGCAGGCTATTCCATTAGTATTAAAAGATGTGGAATTTCCTCTTGCCGGAGATTATGCGTTACCGATAAAAATTAAAGAAGGGTCGACTACCATCATCGATGGGGAAGATGAAGTTCTTCTTGTGCTGGAGAAGCGCATTCGAACAAAATCACTTCGTATGAAGGGTTACGGAAGCGAGAAGGCTGACATGTTCCCGAATGATTTCAAAGTAGATCAATGGACAATGGAGGTTATGGTCAATCGTGCATCCTATAATGCCAATAACCGTTCTATTTGCGGAACGAAACTGGTTCAGAATGCCGGTCCGCACGATGAAATTTATACTCGTTTCGGCGATGTGACTATCGATCCCAACCAACTTCAGATCAAGACAGGGTCATCTCAAATCGATGTAGAGAAAAGTAAGTTTGCAGCCAAACCGGATACATGGTATATGCTTGCTTTCGTTTATGACGGACATAAGAATATGGTGTATGTAAATGGCGAACTGGTGGCGGAACGTGAGATAAGAACGGGGCCTTACGGTTTGATTGGTTTTTGGATTGGTGGATCCAATGAGTTGGTTCGTGAGGTTCGTTTTTGGAAAACTGCCCGTACAGCGAAACAGTTAAAGGCTTATACTTGGAAGATGGTAGACCCAACAGACGATAATCTGCTACTTTACTATCCGGGCAACGGTAAGAAACGCGATGCGGCTACAGGAGAAATTGAGGATGATGAGACAATGATTTGGGATTGGAGTAATAGTGCCCAGCATTTACCTAAGCCGAGTGGTGCAACATTTGATGATAATGGAGGAAAATATTATACTTTCCCGATAGAAGAGAAATGATGTTGAACCGAAAATAATGGACTCGATAAACATCTGAAACATCATAATCACCCCTGCTGCGGATATCTGTAGCAGGGGTGATTTTGTATGGAAAGCTTTGTTATCCTGTAAGGATAGGGTGGGCATATAAAAAGTTTTATACGAACGAATAGCTGTCAGGTTCTATATCTGTGGCTGTGATTGTTTTTTATTCTATGGTGATAATGAGAAAAAGTTTATAAATGCATTAGTAGTTTCCCCCTTTTAATTGTATTATATATAGTAATCACTAAAAAAGGATCTTTTATCTATTACGTTTGAACTATGCAACAGAACGAAAATGCGTCTTGCCAAAAGAAGATAAATCCCATTCGTTGGGTGCCTACCGTTTATTTTGCCATGGGGCTTCCCCTTATTTCCCTCAATCTGGTATCGGTGGTGATGTTTAAAGATTTGGGAATCGATAATAAATCTATTGCTTTCTGGACTTCGTGGCTGCTTCTTCCTTGGTCGTTGAAGCCGATTTTCAGTCTCGTGATGGAGACGTTCGGCACTAAAAAGAAGTACGTGGTATTCACCGAACTGATCAGCGCCGTATTGTTCGGGCTGATTGTGTTTGCTCTTCCTTTACCCGACTTTTTCTCCGTGACATTGGCCTTGATGGGAGCTATTGCGATCAGCGGCTCCACTCACGATATAGCCGGCGACGGCATATACCTTAGTGAACTCGATACGACCACTCAGAGCAGATACTCCGGTTGGCAGGGAGCGTTTTATAATTTAGCTAAGGTGCTGGCTAACGGGGGACTGGTCTTTCTTGCCGGATGGCTTATACGTTCGATGAATCTTACCATTACGCAATCGTGGCAAACGATTATGTTTATCTGTGCCGTTATTTTGTTTTTGGTGGGAATCTATCATTGGAGGGTGCTTCCCACTGATGAACCTAAAAAAACGGGAAGTTTCCGGGATAAGACTCAGGAGCTTTGGGAGGTGTTCATCAGCTTTTTCCGTAAGAAATTCATTTGGATTTACCTGGTGTTTATTTTCTTGTATCGTTTTGCCGAGGGATTGGTGATGAAAATCGTGCCGTTGTTTCTGAAAGATGCGGTAGAGAAAGGAGGAATCGGACTGACGAACGAGCAATACGGGCTGGTGTACGGAACGTTCGGAACGGTTGCTTTCATCATCGGCTCCATATCCGCCGGTTATTACGTATCGCGTTTCGGATTGAAAAAGGTGCTGTTCTCTCTGGTCTGCATGTTTAATATTCCGTTTGCCGTTTATTTGCTGTTTGCCGTTTTTCAGCCGCAACAAATCAGTGTCATCGCTTTAGGTATCGTTGGCGAATATTTCGGTTATGGCTTCGGATTTGTGGGACTCACGCTCTTCATGATGCAGCAAATCGCACCGGGGAAATATCAGATGGCCCATTATGCGTTTGCCAACAGCCTGATGAATCTGGGTGTGATGTTGCCGGGAATGATAAGCGGTTATCTGAGCGATCTGGTGGGATATAAAACATTCTTTATCTATGTGATGGTGGCTACTATTCCGGCATTTCTGATCACATATTTCATTCCATTTACGTATGACGATTCCGGAAAACGAAAATAAACGCTATCTTAGCGGTGAATTTTGTTTTTTATCGAAAGACTTACTTATTTATAACTTATAAAATTTCAATAACAATGAATGCTAACCAAATGCCTTGGGAAGAACGTCCCGCAGGATGTACGGACGTCATGTGGCGTTATTCGCAGAATCCGGTCATCGGACGCTATCATATTCCTTCTTCCAACAGTATCTTCAATAGTGCCGTCGTTCCTTTCGGAGACGGATTCGCAGGTGTATTCCGTTGCGACAACAAAGCGGTGCAGATGAATATTTTCGCCGGTTTCAGTAAAGACGGCATTCATTGGGACATCGACCATGAGCCTATCCGCTTCAAACCCGGAAATACGGATATGATCGAATCGGAATATAAGTACGACCCGCGCGTGACATGGATCGAAGACCGCTATTGGGTGACTTGGTGCAACGGCTATCATGGTCCCACGATCGGCATCGCCTATACGTTCGACTTTAAGGAGTTTTTCCAATGCGAGAATGCTTTCTTGCCGTTCAACCGCAACGGGGTGCTTTTCCCTCAGAAGATCGGCGGCAAATATGCCATGCTCAGTCGCCCGAGTGATAACGGACACACTCCGTTCGGCGACATATACATCAGTTTCAGTCCCGACATGAAGTATTGGGGCGAGCATCGTTGCGTGATGAAAGTGACTCCTTTCCCCGAAAGCGCATGGCAATGTACGAAAATCGGCGCCGGTTCGGTTCCCTTCCTCACAGACGAAGGCTGGTTGTTGTTCTATCACGGTGTAATCACCACCTGCAACGGTTTCCGTTATGCAATGGGAGCTGCCATACTCGACAAAGATCATCCCGAGAAAGTGCTTTACCGCACCCGTGAATATCTGCTCGGTCCGGCTGCTCCATACGAACTTCAGGGCGATGTGCCCAATGTCGTGTTCCCATGCGCGGCTTTGCAGGACGGCGAACGCGTGGCGGTTTATTACGGCGCGGCGGATACGGTGGTCGGCATGGCTTTCGGTTATATCAAGGAAATCGTTGAATTCACGAAGCGTACAAGCATCATCTGATAAATATGAAACGTGTTTTATTAATTTGCACGCTGGTTTTCTCTCTTCTCCCCGTTTATGCGGGAGAAGGGAAGAACCTTTCTGCCGGCGACGGAAAGAAAGGATTGCCCGTCGATTATGTCGATCCTTTTATCGGGACGACTAATTTCGGAACCACCAATCCCGGCGCTGTGTGTCCCAACGGAATGATGTCCGTGGTTCCCTTCAATGTCATGGGCTCTTCGGAGAATACGTACGATAAAGACGCCCGTTGGTGGTCTACTCCTTATGAATATACCAATTGTTTCTTTACGGGATATGCTCATGTGAATCTGAGCGGAGTCGGTTGTCCGGAATTAGGCTCTTTGTTGCTTATGCCTACTACCGGAGAACTGAATGTCGATTATAAAGAATACGGAAGCAAATATAAAGACGAGCGGGCCACTCCGGGATACTACTCCAATTATCTGACCAAATATAACGTAAAGACTGAGGTTTCGGCCACTTCGCGCAGCGGGATCGCCCGCTTCACATTTCCCAAAGGCAAGAGTAATATCCTGCTGAATCTGGGAGAAGGATTGACAAACGAAAGCGGAGCCATGTTACGCCGGGTGAACGATTGCGAAATAGAAGGGATGAAGCTGTTGGGCACTTTCTGTTATAATCCGCAAGCGGTGTTTCCTATCTACTTCGTGATGCGGGTGAATAAAAAACCTCTCGCCACGGGCTATTGGAAGAAGCAGCGCCTGATGACAGGCGTGGAAGCGGAGTGGGACCCCGATAACGGCAAGTATAAACTTTATCCGCGTTACGGGAAAGAAATTGCCGGCGATGACATCGGCGCTTACTTTTCTTTTGATACGGAAGAAGGGGAGAAGGTAGAAGTCCGCATGGGCGTTTCGTTCGTCAGCATGGAGAATGCCCGGTTGAATCTGGATGCCGAACAAAAAGGCAAGGACTTCGACCGGATATGTGCGGAAGCCCGCAGTGCATGGAACGATGATTTGTCGCGTATTTCCGTAGAAGGCGGGAGCGAGGCGCAGAAGACCGTATTCTACACGGCGCTTTACCACCTGCTCATTCATCCGAATATTTTGCAGGATGTCGACGGCCGGTACCCGGCAATGGAAAGCAATGAAATTCTGACAGCGAAAGGCAATCGATACACGGTGTATTCGCTTTGGGACACGTACCGGAACGTACATCAGCTGCTGACGTTGGTTTATCCCGAGCGGCAGATCGAAATGGTACGCACGATGCTCGACATGTATCGCGAGCACGGCTGGTTGCCTAAATGGGAACTTTACGGACGGGAGACGCTTACGATGGAGGGCGACCCGAGCATTCCGGTCATTGTGGATACATGGATGAAAGGATTGCGCGACTTTGACGTCGAACTGGCATACGAAGCCATGTATAAATCGGCCACTTCGCCGGGAGCGCAGAACCTGATGCGTCCCGACAACGACGATTATCTTTCGAAAGGGTACGTGCCGCTCCGAGCGCAATACGACAACTCGGTTTCGCATGCGTTGGAATACTACATAGCCGACTTTGCCCTCTCTCGCTTTGCCGGCGCTTTGGGCAAGAAGAAAGATGCCGAAATGTTTTACAAACGTTCTTTGGGCTACCGCCACTATTACAGCAAGGAGTTCGGAACGTTGCGTCCGCTTTTGCCCGACGGTACTTTCTATTCGCCTTTCGACCCCAAGCAAGGAGAAAACTTCGAGCCGAGTCCCGGATTCCACGAAGGAAACGCGTGGAATTATACCTATTACGTTCCGCATGACGTGTACGGACTGGCTAAACTCATGGGAGGGAAGAGGAGATTCGTCGACAAGTTGCAGATGATTTTTGACGAAGGTTTGTACGACCCCGCCAACGAACCCGATATCGCTTACCCTTACCTGTTCTCGTATTTCAAAGGAGAGGAGTGGCGTACGCAGAAAGAAACGCAACGTTTGCTGGATAAATATTTCACCACCAAGCCCGACGGAATTCCCGGCAACGACGATACGGGCACAATGTCGGCGTGGGCTGTTTTCAGCATGATGGGCTTCTATCCCGATTGTCCCGGATTGCCGGAATATACCCTCACCACTCCCGTTTTCGATAAGGTGGTGATTCGTCTCGATCCCAAGTGGTATCGGGAGAAAGAACTCGTGATTGAAACGAATCGTGCAAAGCAAGGCATGCTTTTCATCGATAAGATTCGCTTGAACGGCAAGCGTTTCGATAAATACCGCATCACTCACGACGAACTTGTACATGGCAAAAAATTATCTCTTGACTTAAGATAATTTCATATTTGGATTTTTAGTTAATTTAAAATTGTTTTCTTAGGTATCTGTTGTTTTTGGGTTTCACGGGGCTGTCGGAAAGTTTAATTCCGGCAGCCTTTTATTTTTGTGGGTGCGGCTTGAAAGGCGGATCAATATATAAGCACGGAGAGAGGTATGTATGGAAACGTTAGTTTCCCATCGGGGAAACAAAAGTTTCCCCAGCATGAAACAAAAGTTTCCCCGGCGATTTTTTTTGATTCTGAACTATCTCGTTGTATAATAGAGTGTTACCACTTTGTGGTGAATGAATGGGTAACGATTTAGAAATGAGCGGAGTGCTTTGAAGTACATTGTTTTGAATAGCCAAAGAACGCTCACTATTTTACTTGCAAAGGTACATATTTGCGAGGGAAAGTGAGCGTCTTTTCTTGTTTTTCTTCTTGTCAGTGAAAGAAAAAAGCAATTACAGCCGCTGCGAGCGGTTGCGGTTGATAAGCTGTTTCCATTTCTGCTCGCACCAATCGGTAATGGAAAGCCCGTTGATGGTGAGGAGCGGTCGCTTCTTCTCATCCTTGATGATACGGATTTCGCTGTCCTCTTCCGTGAACTCTCTCTTGTATAATCCCGAATAGGCTTTAGCCGTGCCTCGCTGGGGAGTCTCTGTGCGATACATCTCCGCTATTCTGTCGTCAGAGAAATCCATCTTTCGGAGCATCAGACGAATGTTCAGCAATTGATAGAAGCCATTGAAAAAACGTTTTATCCAATTCCGCTCTTCCTCGTAAATCTGACGGTTTCTTTCAATTCGGCAATGGCTCTGTCCCTTCCCTTGACCGTGTCCTGCAAGAGAACGACTTCCTTTCGGATTTCGTTTTTCTCCTTTTCCGAAAGATGCCGTTGCCGTTCGGCCTCTTGCTCCAAGTCTGCAATACGCTTCTCTGCCTTGTCGAGTTCGGGGTTCCCAAAGAGGGAGTACAGCGTACCTTTCATTCGGAGCTTGCCTGCCTGCTTCTCCAGCTCCTTTATCTTGGCTGTGAGTTCCGCCTTTTGAGCTTCCTTCTCTCTTGTAGATTTGAGAATTTCCTTGTAATACTCCATCGTGGTACGGTGCTTGGCTACCGAGCCGTGTACGCCCCGTTCCAATCCGAAACGCTGCACTCGCTTGGCATAGTCCGTTTGATACTGCTCCAGCTTCTTGGGCGTAAGCACATCATCGGCACAAAGCCGTACCTTGTTTTTCTTCGTCTTGTACTTCCGCTTCCCATTCTCGGCTTCCTCTTTGGCTTTCCGTCTTTCGCCCGTGACAATCGGGACGACCGTGGCGTGAATATGGGGCGTTTCCTCGTCTGCGTGGAGTGTGGCAGCGACCACGTTGTCCGCCCCGAAAGTGTCACGAAGCCAATCCATCGATTCATCACACCACTCGTACAGGCGTCCTTCCTGCTCTATGCGAGCCATATCCTTTGGTGAGCTTGACAGAATAAAGCGTAAGGCTTTGACTTGGTTCTTTGCTACCTTTCGGTAGATACCGGCTGTGGCGATGCGATGTTCTATCGCTTCGCTACGGTTGGTCACATTTGCAGGGAATTGCACCAATTCCCTGTTCAGGTGTGTGCGAGAAGGATCGACGTTACTCGGGGTATATGTCCGCGCTATATGAGCGGTATTTCCCGAGTCGTTGCTTCTCGCCTTGTCTATATGTAATACGGCGTAGCCCATTGTTTGAAGATTGATTTAGGGGTATCCAAAGGGGCGAAGTCCCTTGGCTCAGAAGGGTATTTTTAGCGATAACGGAGTGCAGCGTGAAGAAAATACCCTAATGAGCTATGGCATTTCTTGAAATGTCCGCTCCGCCCTGCTCGTACTTCTTTCTTGTTACGTTGCATTCTGTGAATGCCTGCACGCTTTGTTTCTAAGTTTGGCTCTGCAAACTTGCTGTTCTGCGGAACTGCCGTAGCTATCGAAACAAAGCCGTTTATTCGCATACATTTTATTTCCTGCATCTTTGAATACCTGATGATAGAATAATGTTGTTTGCTCTCTTTTGCCTTATCGCCTAAGTCCTCGTTTGCGAGGTGGTATCACCTGCTTTAGTTCTGTTCTTTGGGCAACGTGGTACTCATTGAGGTCTTTGTATCGGGCATAGTATTGGCTCATATCCTCTACCTTGATGCCTGAAGATTGGATACCCTGAAGAGCTTGCCGTCCTGCTTCATCGTTGTCGAAGAATGCTCGAACGGAGTCGCTGCCTTTCTCGTGGAGATAGGCGATGGCTCGTGGAAGATTGCTGACCGAGTTCAGAACTATGGAAGGCGAAATGCTTTCTTTCCCTTTCATTGTGAGATAGGAAAGGAAGTCCATAAAGCCCTCGAAGATGCAGAGAGGGGAGTTGTTCGTTTCTCCCGCAACTACGGATATATCCTTTGGTGCGATTGTTCCCTTGAATGTCTTGTCGTCTCGGAGTTCATACCCTCCTGCACAATTGGCAAAGCCGATGGCAGAGTATTCTCTTCCTCCCACTTCGTAGCGAATGTGACGGAGATAGGGACTTGCCACGGCAAGGTCTATCTTGCGTACTTCTCGGAGATAGTTTTGCAGATGCAGAGGCAATTCTTCACTAATGGAGAGAATACGCCTTGTATTACTCGGTCGCTGTTCTTTCCTTTTCTGCTCTATGCGAGCTTCACGATGAAAGGGAAAGGGGGCGAGGGTTATCGCTTTCCCTTCGGCAAGATGCGCCATTGCTTCGTAGGCACTGCATCCTTGCATCTTCATCACAAGGTCGATGATGCTTCCGCCTTGGCTCGTGCCGTAGTCGTGCCACAGGTTTTGCCGAAAGTCCACTTTCAGGCTAGCATTGGGGTCTTCTCTGTAGGGAGCGTGATAAAGGGCGTAGCCGTTATAACGCTTGGCTGGCTCGATACCGCAAGCGTGCAGGTAGTCGGCTATCGGTATCGCTTTGATGTGTTGTAGGTCGTAATATTCGTTGATCATTACTGTTATCGTTGGATTTGGATTATTCATTTGTTCATTATCTCATTGTTCGCTCTGTTTTCTCTTTTTGGAATTTTCCCCTTTTTATCTTACTACCCTTCTACATTTAGATAAGTGATTGACAGTGAAAGAGAAAAGTGTAACACTTCATTCTGTTTTATCCTTCTACATCTCCTGTCTACACCTTTTCTCATTCATTCTGCCGTAGAAGCGTAGAAAGATGGTAGTAAGCTGTGTCGCAAGATATAAATCGTCACAATCCTTTCTCTTTCACCGTATTATCCTTAGTTGTAGTAACGTAGTAAGGAGAATAGGAAAGAAAAGAGAAAGGGATATTACAAGGGGGGATAGTGTGCTATGGCGGTTGCTCTGGGTAAACCTTACGGACGGCATAGACATATACGGGATTGCCGTTTATTCTGCGACACTCTCTTGTATAGCCTGCCTTTCGCAAGGCTTCACCCATCCGTTTGGTGGAGAGCGGTTGTCGGGTATAGCAGGAGAGATAGCCCACTATCTCCGAATTGGTCATATAGAAGCGTTTTGTTGCCGTCTCTGCCTCCGTGGGAAAGGTAAAATAGCGGAGCAACAGTTCCATCTCTGTCGTATAGACTTGGAAGGCTTCGCTGTTTCTATGCAATTCAATAATCTCTTCATCATTGAACCAATAGCGAAACCCTTCATTCAATAGGGTCTTGGCTTCGCTGTAAACGGCATCCATCGGAATGCTCTTGGCTCGGTCTATCTCTATCGCCAGCACCTCAAAAGGGAGGAAGCGTCTGCTTCCTGTCGGGTCGGTGAGGAAATCGTTGCCATTGACCGAAGCCACGAAACTTGCCAAGTGGGGTCGCTCCTCGATATGCTTCTCGTAAGGCATACGGTACTTCACCTGCGGACAGGTAATGAGATTCTTCAGTTCGTTCTCGTCCCGTTTATTGAGGGCTTTGAGTTGGTCGTCAATATTGATGATAAGGTTTTGCCCGATAAGACTCAGCACGTCCTTCTCCTGTGGATATATCTTCCCCGTATAGCGGTAATCGGAGAGAGACGGAGGGCAGAGCAGGTCAAGGAACGTGGTCTTGAACTTGCCCTGCTCGCCTGTCAGCACAAGGCAGGTATGGTTACGACATTGCTTGTCGTCCATTGCGTTGGCGACCACTGCAACCAGCCACTTGGTGAGGTATTCTTTCCATTTCTCGGAGTTGGTTACGCTCACGCAGTCGGCAAGGGCGGTGATAGCTTCCGCATTTCCTTTCGTCAGTGGTAACGCTTGGAAATAGGTTTGTACAGGATTAACACGTGGGGAGAAATCGCTTTCGATGATGCTGTACAGGTTCTCGGGCGAGGTCTGTACATCGGCTTCCTTATCTAAAGCTCGTTTGAGGGTATTGATGCGGTAGCGATCTATGGCTGTGTAATCACCCGTCCCTCGAGGACGGTACTCCGCTCGGTGCAACACGGTGTTGTATCGAAACTCATACCGAGCCGAAAGAAACTCTTCTATTTGCGTGTTCTTGGAGAGGTTGTCCTTCTCTTCTTTTTTCATTGTTCGTATCTCTTTTGTTTGCTTGATTTTGAACTTTCATCCGAAAACGGATGCTGAAACCAAGTTAAAGAGGCGAACAAGTGAAGCCAAGCCTTATGGCGTTGTTGCATCGAGGTGCTGCATATTTCTTCGGCAAAAGGAAAGGATACCTCACATTTTCTCCTCAAAAATCAGAAAAAGACAAATGGAAGAACGGGAAACGCTACCCGAATGGCTGTATCGAATTACGTGCAGATGCATGCCTTTGCCTTTTCGATGAAAGCAGAGGGAAAAGCCTAAAAAGACAGGTAGGAAGATTCTCTCTAACAGAGCCATTTCATACCATTTCGACGCCAGAAGTATCCACTTAGCAGGAATGGGGTAAACAGTATATGCTGGTTCGTTATTTTCGCATCGAAACAGGATTTTTTCCCTCGAAAGGAATTCGGGGGAACAGAGAGAAATGGCAGGGAATCCCTTCTGAAAACAGATAGGTTTTACCTATACATTTGCCTGCAAGCTCCTGCTATTTCCCTTGCTTTCATCAGGTCTGGGAACAAGGATTTCGGCTGCATACATTTGCACCAAAAAGAGAAAATAACAACAATTAAAACGATATTGATATGAGATTTACAGCCATCGACACCTCCGCTTGGGAGGAACTGAAAAAGAGCATCGAAGAGCTGGCTCTTTGTATGAGAGAACACTTCGGTACGAAGCCCGAATTCCCCGACCTGTTGCACAACGGGGACGTGTGCCGAATACTCAACATCAGCAAGCGAACGCTCCAGCACTATCGGGATACGTCCGTGCTACCCTTTATCCAAATCGGGCATAAATGTTATTACAAACGTGAGGATGTGGAAGCACTCCTCGAAAAGTCGAACCGAAAAATACAATGACTATGGAACACGAAATCGTAAACAAAGAAACACCCGAAATGAAACAACTCATTTCGGGCATTCAAGAAGTAAGCAAGCGTATTCGGGAGATTGCCCAAACGCACCGTCCGCTGTTCGGAGGAGAAATCTATCTCACGGGGAGAGAAGTGTGCGAACACCTTTTCGTCAGTCCTCGCACCTTGCAAGACTATCGGGACAAGGGCATTATTCCCTACACCCAAATCGCAGGGAAGATACTCTATCGTCTCTCCGACATCAACAATCTACTGCAAGAGAACTATCGGAGATAAAACATTCGCAAGAAGTATTTTCTTGCAGTTTTCTTCGCCTTTCTAGTTATGAATGGGTAACTTTGCAGGAGTAATCTTCACGAAGGGGTTGAAAGAACTTGTGGCGAAGTTATCAAATTCAAAATACATTCATCAATGAAACAGAAAGTTTTATTTGTCTTGTTAAATGAATACACAGACTGGGAAGGGGCTTTTCTCTCCACGGCTCTTCATGTAGGTGTAATACCGGGTGGTGAAATAAAGTACGAAGTGCATACCCTTGCCCCGACATCGGACGCAGTCCGTTCCATAGGTGGTTTCAGGACATTGCCCGACTATTCTTTCGAAAGCATGCCGAAAGATTATGCAGCCTTGGTACTTATCGGTGGCAACCGATGGGATTCGTCCGAAGCGAAACTTGTCGCACCATTGGTGCAGGAGGCTTTGGATAAAGGTAAAATTGTAGGGGCGATATGCAACGGTGCTTCTTTCTTGTGTTCACACGGTTTTCTGAACAATGTAAAACATACAGGCAACGGTCTCGACCAACTCAAGCACTGGGGCGGTACAGGTTACACTAACGCAGAAAACTATGTGGAAGCACAAGCTGTAAGTGATAAGAATATCGTTACGGCAAACGGTGTAGGACATTTGGAATTCACCCGTGAAATGCTCCTGTTGCTGAAAGCCAACAGTCCCGAACAGATAGATGCTTGGTACGATTTCTACAAAAACGGATTTGCGAGATAATAGATAATTGCGTATGGAAAAGAGTTGGGAAAAGAATTTATCCGTACATATCAGCAGAACGATTAGTCCTGACGGCAGAGACACGTTTGAGTCCACACAAGCATTGAGCGAACGGATGTTTGAGTTTGCAAGTGTCAAGAATGGAGATAGATTGTTGGATTTGGGGTGTGGCTGGGGAAAATCCCTGCAACCATTCGTTCCTCATTTTCTATCCGCTCTCGGAATAGATACGAGCCAAGAGAATATTGCACAGGCAAAGGATACTTATAAGCACTATGATAATGTTTCGTTTCAGTGTGGTAGCATTCAAAACTTGGAACTGTCGGCAGAAAGCGTGGATTTAATCATTTCCTCGCTCGTTCTGCATCAAGTGGAATGGAATGAGCAGGAAAGACTGTTTGAAGCCGTGAAGCAGGTGCTGAAAGCAGATGGCGAAATGATAATGGCAGATGAAATTATCTTGTTCAATCCGGACGCATCTCCCGAAAAGTTTAATGAAGTCTATCGCTATCTGTTGGAACATACCACCCCGAAAGAAGCGTATGAAAATCATATCAAACCATATCTGCAAGAGGGACATATCTATACTTGGCAGGACATGAAAGAGAATACGCCTCCTGAATATTGGTTCCACTCTATCGAAGATTTGAAAACGACATTGCAGAAAGTCCGTTTGAAACTTGTGGAGGTTCAAGAAATAACCCCGTTTTTCGGTCTGCTCAAAATCAAACATCAATAATATCAAAAGAATGAAACCGAGAAAGATATACGCCTGTTGGATTTATGTAAGTGATTTGCAAAAGTCAAAGCAATTTTATCAGGACATGGGCTTTGAGGTTAAGCTAACAGATGGAGATTGGATAGAGTTTGATTTAGGTGAAACTTCATTCGCTATCTTGAAAAGACCTGCACACAAAGGTGATGTAGTTGCAAGCAAAACAAGACTGATGTTTGAAACTGACGACATAGAACTTGTATATGAAGAATTAAAGAATAGAGGAGTAAAGACAATCGGAGAAATAAGAACAGAGCCTTACGGCAAGTTGCTGACCTTTGAAGACCCCGACGGGCATTGGTTGGAATTTTACCAAAGACTTCCTTGTGATGAATCAATTAAAATGGAACTGCTGACCGACAGCAATAGCCTTATCTCCAAGTACATTCCATATGATTATACTGATTCCTACGTGAAAACCGTTTCATGCCGGGAACCGATAACGGCAGAACAGGTTTTTGATATGGCATTTAACCGATCTTCGCATTGGGTAAAGATGTTGTACCGATTGAGAAATTGTTTGGTAAAACCACTGAAGCTTGATACCGACAGTGGCGTCCGCAATATGATATGCGAGAAGGAGACGAATGAGATGGTTTTCGGCAAAGCAGACAAACATCTCACTTTTCACGCATCTTTGCTATGCGGCAGATATTTCAACGGCAGGCAGGAACTTCGGATAACAACGGTGGTAAAGTATCACAATGCGTTAGGAAGAATCTATTTCTTCTTTATTCGTCCGTTCCATATCGTTATTGTAAAATCTCTGTTGAAGAAGATCGAAAAAAGCATTCTGACAATTTCAAATGAAATATACGATGAAAATAGAAAGAATTGCCAAAAACAAGAAACAATTTCTTGATTTATTGCTGTTAGCGGACGAACAGGAAAATATGATTGACAAGTATTTGTCGTGTGGAGACTTGTTTGCCTTATACGATGATGACTTGAAAAGCATTTGCGTTGTAATGCCTGTAAGCAGTGATACCTGTGAATTGAAGAACATAGCGACATACGAGCAATATCGGGGTAAAGGTTATGGTAGGAGATTGATAGATTATATTTCCGATTTCTATAAAAAAGACTATAAGGCAATGCTTGTCGGTACTGGTGAAGTTCCTGCAATCCTATCGTTTTATGAAAGCTGTGGTTTTAAAAAGTATCATCGAATAGAGAACTTTTTCACGAACAATTACGATCGTCCAATTTTTGAGGGAGATATACAACTCGTAGATATGATTTACCTTAGAAAGGATTTATGACAATAGGAATAGACAATATCTTGAACAAGATACAGCAAATTGAACATGGATATCAGCATATCCTTGATGGAGCAAATGAAATCCTTTCTGCATATTCAGAAAAACAATGTTTTGAACTTGCACTCACGTTGTTTGAACATGAAGCCTATCAAGCCCGAATGTTAGCAACAACTATATTGGGCAAATTGGCAACAGAAGATAATAACGCACGTTGTTTTCTGAAAGAGCGAATAAGCACCGATGAGAATTGGCGTGTGCAGGAAATGCTTGCAAAGGCTCTTGATGAGGTTTGCAAACACAGAGGATATGAAGCATCTTTGCCTCTCATCGAAGAATGGCTGAATGATAACAATCCGAATGTTATCCGTGCTGTAACGGAGGGATTGAGGATTTGGACAAGTCGCCCATACTTTAAGGATAATCCTTCGCTGGCAATAGCACTACTCAGCAGACATAAGGCACACGAAAGCGAATATCTTAGAAAATCGGTTGGAAATGCTTTAAGGGATATAAGCAAGAAGCACGCAGAATTGATATGGCAAGAAATGGAGCGATGGGACTTATCTAATCCTCGAATTATGTTTACCTACAAACTTGCAACAAAATTATTAAAATAGAAATTCAACTTTGCTATAGAATAACAACATGCTTGATCAATCTTTTTCTGCACATAATTTTGAAACCATTTATTGCCTTGAGAGTCGTAAAGGCAATATAGACATACAGACTATGCCTGAAGAATATCGTGATGTTTTAGCAAGATCTGAGGAGCTAAAGAAAGCGGTGTCAGTTCTTAGACAGAAAAAAGACAGAACACAGGAGGAAGCATTAGAACTTGATATAAAAAAAGTCGAATTAAAGAACCTTATAGAGCAAAAAAAGGATGTATTACGCATTTATTTGGAAACTATCGACAAACAGGTAAATGCTCATGGCTTTAAGTTTTCTTTGAATAAATTTATTTCCGATGACAACAAAGAAGTTTATACGTTAGATGTGACATCTCACGCATATCTATTTGCCATTAAGCAACTTCAATATAATATTCGACAAACCTTCAAGGTAAAGCAGGCTAACCGACATAGCATATTGGCAAACATCAAGACTTTTTTGAATTCTGATATTCCAGTTTATGTTATTCGAACAGATATCTCAAGTTTCTATGAGTCTATACCTCATGACAAACTAATGCCGATGATATTTGACAACACCTTACTATCTAATAAATCTAAAGCGTTTATTAAAGGTATATTGGGAGAATATGAGAAAATCAAAGGTCATGAATTCGCTTCTCCATCACGAGGAGTTCCTCGTGGTATAGGGATCAGTTCATACTTAAGTGAGTTATATATGAGGGATATTGACGCTAAAATATCTTCTCGAAAGGAGGTGATGTTCTATGCAAGGTATGTTGATGATATTTTTATCATTCTTTCCTCATTGCCTATTGAATCTTCTATAGACCAGTATTATGCCGATATGACAGCTTTTTTCCAAACTTATGGTTTATCTTTGAAGCCATCTGGAGATAGATCCGGCAAGTGTCGCATTATGGATTTTACCAAAGACAATTATGTCGAAAACCCTATGAACTATCTAGGATACTGTTTGTACATGAATCGAACCGCAAAAAAACTGTCAGTTACGTATGGGCTTTCAGATAAAAAGAAGGAGCGATACCATAAAAAAATTGATCATGCAATAGACCATTTTGAAACTCTCTGCAAGTACAATATTAAGCAAGCATATTGTGATCTATTTGACTCATTGAATATTCTTACTGGTAATTTCAAACTATTCAAATCAAAGAATAGCGTAAAGGTTGGCTTGTTCTATAATAATGATTTGCTGGATCGCAAGGAAGATCTTGATGAACTTACAACATACCTAAAAGAGCACCCCATAGAACTTTATGCGGGATTAAAAGATTACGCAAAAGTAAAGGCTAAGCTCGTTAAGCGTATATCAAGCATAGATTTCAATCATAGATGGAGAGAACGTAAAATGTTTTCCTTCAGTATTCAGCGTATTCAGGAAATAAAGAAATGGTTATGAGAAGAAAGAAAATCAGACTTCGCTACAAGAAAGAACGAGTAGTATTCTCGGATGTACTACCATACGAACTTCCATTGATTTTTAGTAATCGTTACTTTTATCGATTTCTAGTGCGTAATGGTATCTGGATAGAAATAGGTAGAGAAGGGCAAGATACATTACATTGGAATAGAACAGACGACAAAGGTATATTGGGTGTGTTGGCTATAATCTTTTGCCGAAAGATTTCTGAATTCGAAGGTAGGAACTCTTTGGAGCTCAGAACACATGACCTCAAACGTATTCCATTCGTATATAGCATACAGCACAAACCTCTGAAACATAGATATCTTTCATTGATACATCCTGCCAATCAAATTAAAGTGGTTGATTTATACAACAGATATAAGGATACCATCATATATCTCTGTTCTAAAAGTAATTTTTCCATAAGATACCCCAATAAAGTAGCTTGTTATTTTTATTATAAAGATCGGCTCCATCACGTGCTTATGGGAAAGAAAACAGATAAAATGGAAATGTACTTCAACGAATATGAGAATCTAAAAACATTCTTTAGCTATAAACAATACACTAATATCTATAAATTCTATGAAGATTATAGATATCAGCGTGCTGAAAAGAAGTTCTCTCATCTACTAAAGATGGATGTACAGAACTGCTTCGACAGTATATATACGCATTCAATAGCTTGGGCAATTAGTGGTGGTGTGGACATATATAAAGATACATTTGAAGGTAAGTGTGATGGATCCGTTGGTGCATTATGGGATAAGATGATGCAAGAGATGAACTATAACGAAACAAATGGCATAGTCATTGGACCAGAGTGTTCACGCATATTTGCAGAAGTTATTATGCAACATATTGATCAAATGGTAGAGCAGCAATTATATGAAAAAGGTTACCGAAACAAAGTGGATTATGAATGTTATCGCTATGTGGATGATTATTTCTTTTTCTACAATAGCGAAGCTGTTAAGGTTGATGCCGAACAGCTATTTCAAATGTATCTAAAAGAGTTTAAGTTGAGTCTTAGTCAAGAAAAGAGTAAGACTCTTGAACGTCCTTTTGTTACAGATATAACAAAAACAAAAATTGCGATAGACAGTTTACTCAATGATACTATCAAACTATATACCAACGAACCTGAATCTGAGCAATCTATTGAAGAAGAAATAGAAGAAACAGAACAGGACACATCAATGGAAGCAGAGGAGCAACTTCTAAAGATTGATCGTGAAAAAACGCTCAGTTGTTTAACTACTGATATTTATTTTCGCTTAAATGCAACTGATTTCAATAAACGATTTAAGGCTATTGTATCTGCCAATAATGTAGAAGCTAAAGATGTCCTCAACTACACAATGGCTCGCTTAGCCATTCGGCTAGAGAGAAACCTGAAAAAGCTTGATGGATACTATAAAGTCCTGTGCTTATCGGCAGTTGATTTGAATTTAAGGGATTTATATCCACAAGTAGAAAAGAAAAGAAGACAACTTGAAAAGGTTTTGTCGAAATACCTTTTTAATATTCTTGATGCAGTTTTCTTCCTCTATGCGAACAGCAAACGTATTAACACGACTCTCAAGGTAATGCAAATTCTAAATATTATTTTGATTTACTTGGACAATAATTATAGTTTGAGGGTAGGCAAGAATAAATCAATAGTTCATCGTTTTACCGAATACACTCGTGAGATAGTGTTCAAGAAGATACGAGATGAAATAAGCGTAGTACTACAAACAGCCCCCATGGATGACAATGTTCAGCTAGAAACATTATATTTCTTAATCATACTACGCAGTATGAATAGCAAATACCATTTGTCCCTACTTGAAATAGAACGATATCTTAGAATAAGATATAACAACGATAGAACGATAAAAACATTCCCGAAGTTGAATATGTTAGCAGTTACGATTCTGGTATATTACTTCGGTAATGCGAAACAGTTTATAGATCTAAAGAATCTTATTGTTGACCACGCTCTGAAAAAGATAAATGAAATACCTGCTAATAGAAGATATATATCTGCTGAATATATTATATTTGCACTAGATATGGCTGCTTGTCCTTATATTTATCCGAGTAAGAGAATAAAATTTCTTCAAGCTGTAGGTGTTTCAAGAGCAGAAGGAAAGCAGATTGTTAATTATATGAAAGAGCAGAAATACATGTTCACAAAATGGACAAGCATTGATATTACGAAAGAACTAAACGCAAAAATCAGTCAAGAAGTTTATTCTTAATAGATGTATGCCCCAAACAAGCATAGGGTATAGAGCTCAAATATTTTTCACACACATAACCCTATGTCGTGACTTATGAAGTCTCATCAAAAGAGCCTAGAGCTCAGGCTCTTTTTCTATTATATACTACACCTATCGTTACATCAATCTCTCCATATCCATTGCAATCTTTTGGTCAGTGATTTGAGCGTAGATTTGCGTGCTGGCAATAGACGAATGCCCCATCATCTTGGCAATGCTCTCCATCGGAATACCTGCCTCCAAAGTCAGCGTACCGAAGCTATGTCTTCCGACATGGAAAATACGTCCATTTGAGGAATTGGAAGAACATAGAGAATAAACCGGTAACAGGTTGTGAATTAGGTGTTTTTCTATATTCTGCGAGTGTGGCAGGAAAGCAGTCCGACACGGAATATTGAATCCTTTCGGTTACCAAACCGTTATCCGTTGGTTTCCCCAATGAAGTGAGGTAACGAAAAAAGGAGAGATTTCTATGGAGAGGTTTCTATCTCACTGTTCCACAACGTTTTGTTTATCAAAGAACGCTTTAACAACGGGTAATTTTGCCCATAAAATTAAAGCGTATGAAAATAGAGAAATTCAAGGTATTGCTCTACCTGAAAAAGAGCAGACCAGACAAGTCGGGCAAAGCGCCCATTATGGGACGTATCACCGTCAATCGTTCGATGGTGCAATTCAGTTGCAAAATCTCCTGCACATCCGACCTGTGGAATCCTCGTGAAAGCCGTCTGAAAGGTAAGAGCCATGAAGCCGTGGAGACCAATGCGAAGCTGGACAAGCTGATGCTCTCCATCCATACGGCATTCGACACGCTTGTGGAAAGAAAAGCAGACTTCGATGCGGAAGCCGTCAAGAACCTGTTTCAAGGAAGCCTTGAAACGCAGATGACCCTGTTGGGAATGACGGACATCGTCTGTGAGGAATTGAGAAAGCGTATCGGGATAGACCGTGCAAAGGGAACTTACCCTGCCTATTTCTATACCCGGAGAACCTTGGCGGAGTTCATCGAAAAAGAGTTTCGTACCAAAGACGTTGCTTTCGGTCAGATGACGGAGCAGTTTATCCATGATTACCAGAGTTTCATTTTGGATGAGAAAGGATTTGCCATAGATACCTGCCGACACTATCTGGCTATCGTCAAGAAAGTATGCCGAAAAGCCTACAAAGAGGGACATGCCGACAGATGCTTCTTCGCCCATTTCAGCCTTCCCCAACCAAAGGAAAAAACGCCGAAAGCCCTAAGCCGGGAATCCTTCGAGAGAATCCGTGACTTGGTCATTCCCGAATATCGCGCCTCCCACATCTTGGCAAGAGACCTCTTCCTCTTTGCCTGCTATACTGGAACGGCTTATGCCGATGCCGTTTCCGCCACGCGCGATAATCTGTTCACGGATGACAGCGGCGGGCTGTGGCTCAAATACCGCCGCAAGAAAAACGAGCTTCGTGCCTGTGTCAAGCTGCTGCCCGAAGCCCTTACTTTGATAGAGAAGTACCGGGACGACAACCGTCCTACACTCTTTCCGATGCTGCACTATTCCAATATGCGTCGCCTCATGAAATGTCTGGCTATCCTTGCCGACATCAGGGAAGACCTGACCTACCATGCCGGCAGACACTCATTTGCATCGCTGATTACCTTGGAAGCCGGTGTTCCCATCGAGACCATCTGCAAGATGCTAGGGCATTCGAACCTGCAAACTACGCAGGTCTATGCGAAGGTTACGCCCAAGAAACTCTTCGAGGATATGGACAAATATATCGAGGCGACAAAAGACCTCAAACTTGTATTATAAACACACAGACATATAGAAATCAGAGTAAAAATCAACAAACAATGAAACAATCATGCGCAGTACATTCTCTTTATTGTTATACATCAATCGAAGCAAAGTCCGTACGGACGGTACGACCGCCGTACTTTGCCGAATCTCCATCGACGGGAAAAGCACGACGATAACCACGGGTATTACTTGCAATCCCAAACAATGGAATGCAAAAAAGGCGGAGACCGCTGACGTGCGGACGAACAACCGCCTGAAAGAGTTTCGAAAGTATGCGGAGCGGCTCTATGATGAAATGCTCAAAGAGCAGGGTGTGGTCAGTGCCGAACTATTGAAAAACAGGATAGCAGGTCAGGCGGTCATTCCTACCCATCTGCTCCAAATGGGAGAAAGGGAGCGGGAATGCCTTGCCGTCCGTTCCAAGGAAATCGACTCCACTTCGACCTACAGGAGTTCTCGGTATTACCAGAGCTATATCCGTGAGTTCTTGGACTCGAAAGGCAAGGCGGACATTGCCTTTTCGGACATCACCGAGGAATTCGGACGGGAATATAAGGTCTACCTGAAGCGGTACAAGAACTTCGGGGCATCGCAGACCAACCATTGCCTTTGTTGGCTGAACAGACTGATATATCTTGCCGTAGACCATGAGATTATCCGTGCCAATCCTTTGGAAGAGTTGGAGTATGAGAAGAAACCGCCCTCCAAGCGAATGCACATCAGCAAAGCGGAACTCAAACAACTGCTGGAACTGAAACTGCCCGCGAATGATCCATTGAAGGAATTGGCTCGCAGGGCTTTTATCTTCTCCTGTTTTACGGGACTTGCCTATGTAGATACACAATTGCTTTATCCGCACCATATCGGGCGGACTGCCGACGATAGAAGATACATTCGCATCAACCGTAAGAAGACGAAAGTAGAGTCCTTCATTCCTCTGCATCCGATAGCCGAGCAGATACTTGATTTATACAATACGACTGATGACACGCAGCCGGTCTTTCCATTGCCGAGCAGAGATATGATGTGGTTTGAGATACACGAACTCGGTGTCATTATCGGACGCAAAGAGAATCTGTCCTACCATCAAGCCCGGCACAGTTTCGGATCGTTCTTGATTTCCGAGGGGATTTGTACGGAGAGCATTGCCAAGATGATGGGACACGTCTCCATTACCAGTACGCAGACCTATGCGAAGATTTCTGAGAAGAAGATTGCGGAGGATATGGACAGGTTAATCGAAAGAAGAAAAAACAATGAATATTGAATTACTATGAAAAGAGAAATCATAACCATTGAGGAGAATGGGAACGTACACGTTCCTACGACTTCCATTTGGATGTCGGCTTGCGAAATAGCCGACCTGCTCGGGGTATTCTCCGGCAAGGTAAACAGTCACATCAAGTCTATCTTCAAAGAAGGATTACTCAGAGAAGATGAGGTGATGCAAACGCTATTGTTTAAGGGCGGTGCAGTGGATTTATATAACATTGAAATGATAACGATGCTGTCATTTCGTTTTGCTTCTCCACAAGCCAAAAGTTTCCGTAAATGGATAATCAGAAGACTGACCGAAAAGAAGAGAACAAGTCCTCCGCTACTTGTGTGTTATGGCAAAGGTGGATGGTACAGTTGAATATGAGAACAGGCAGTAAGATAAATGCGTCTTTCTACCTGTTCTTTTTTAGCGATCTTACTGCATCGACAGCAGTTTACAATACATTCCGCCTTTAGCTTCGAGTTCGGCGTGCATACCCTTCTCCATAAGTTGTCCTTTCTCCATCACGATAATTTGGTGGGCATTGCGGATGGTTTGCAGGTGGTGGGCAATGACCAAGACCGTGCGGTTTCGGATAAGGGCGGACATCGCCTGCTGTATCCTGTACTCATTGACGGGATCGACATTGCTTGTTATTTCGTCCAACAGGAGGATGGGAGCGTCTTTGAGGAAGGCGCGGGCAATGGAGAGGCGTTGCTTCTGTCCGCCTGACAGTCCCAAGCCGTTTTCTCCGATTTTCGTTTCGTAACCATCTGGCAGACTGACAATGAAGTCATGTATCATCGCCTGACGTGCGGCTTCTTCGATTTCCGCCTGCGTGGCATTGCGATTGCCGACCTTGATGTTATTGGCAATGGTATCGGAAAAGAGAATGACATTCTGCATCACCACACTGATTTTACCAAGTAGATAATCATAGTCCATTTCTCGAATGTCTATACCTCCGATGCGGATACTTCCGGTCTGCGGTTCCCAGAAACGGAGTAACAGGTTAGTAATGGTTGTTTTGCCAGAACCTGACGAGCCGACAAGAGCCGTTACCGTTCCTTCGGGAACATGGAATGTGAGCTCCTTCATCTCAAAGCCTTCTTTTTCGTAATGGAATCCGACACCATCGAACGAGAGGTCGAAATGTTCCGCCGTTTTCGGTTGGTCGGGGTTGACGATAACGGGAGCGTCCAACAGACGGGAAATGCGTTCGTAGCTGTCCTTTACCTTGATGTAGTTCAGCCAATGACTCTCCATATTGACAAAAGGTTTGTAGAATTCTTTCGAGACGATGATAAACATCAGATAAGCGAAAAGAGAAAGTTCTCCACGCCAAGTCCACCAAAGGCCGATTGTAGCCATCAGAGCGAAAGCCAATTCTATAAGAAAGGCATATCTGCCCACGCTTACGGCCGCCTGCCGTGAGGTCTTCTTGCTGCTTTCTCCGAACTCGCTGACAGAACGGTCGAGCCTGTCACGGAACATTCCTTTTCCTCCGAATATTTTCAGTACAGGTATGCCCTTGACATATTCCACGAAGAGGCTAACCATATCTGCCAAACCGTCTTGTGCCTCCTGTTGCGCTTTCATTCCCGAACGGATGCCCCGATACAAGGAGAAGAGGGCAATAGGAAGGATGGCGATCATCGCCAACCCCATACGCCAGTCCACACAAAACAATCCGATACCAAGTATCAGCGCCACGATGAAATCGGCGGACATTCGCGTCCAAAGATGCCCCACAACCATCTCCATATTATCCACGTCCTTGTGTATGACAGTGCTTATCTCGCCCAGCCGTTCATTGGTATAGAAACCGAGCGAGAACATTTTCAGCTTCAAGATGATTTTCTCGCGAATGCGTTCCACGAGGTCGAAGCCGGCAAAGTGCTTGCTCATATCGGCTACGGCATTGGATATGGTTTTCAAAACCAGCAGACCACCGAGTATCCACGCTGCCGAAATTAAAGAGATGCTTTCTCCCTGTATATGACGGTCGATAAAAAACAAGACAGTGAGCATTATCGCCGTGCCACAGAGGGCATAAATTACGAAAAACAGTGCGGAGACAATCAGATGTCGCACTCCGCGGGCAGTCAGTTCATTCAATATTTTGCGTACCATTGTCATACCTCCTCTTCTTTTAATTGCCATTTGCTTACCTGCTCCTGCGTTTCCGTCATATTACGATACAGAGGGCAGTTGTTCATCAGTTCTCCGTGCGTTCCCGTTGCCACGACCTGTCCCTTGTCCATCACGACAATACGTTCCATCTCCTGAATGGTGTTGAGACGGTGGGCGATGGTGATGACGGTCTTGTTACGCTGCAATTCATCAAGAGCTTCTTGAATGAGTTTCTCGTTCTCCCCGTCCAATGCGGCGGTAGCTTCGTCGAGAATGACAATCGGCGAGTCTTTGAGCAACATACGCGCAATGGAAATGCGCTGTTTCTCTCCGCCGGAGAATTTTACACCCGCTTCACCCGCCAAGGTATCGTAACCATTCGGAAGTCTCACGATAAAGTCGTGTATGCGTGCCTTTCGTGCCGCTGTTTCCACCTCCTCTTGTGTGGCGGAGGGCTTGCCGATACGGATATTGTCCCGAATGCTTGTATTGAAAAGAAATACCTCCTGTTGCACCATCGAGAAGAAATCGGCAATGTTACGTTCGGAGAGTTCCGCAAGGTTCTCGCAGCCAAGTCGAACGGTTCCGGACTGCGGTTGCCAGAAACCCATCATTAGGCTTGCCAGTGTGCTT
Organism: Bacteroides pyogenes DSM 20611 = JCM 6294; assembly: GCF_000428105.1. GTDB lineage: Bacteria > Bacteroidota > Bacteroidia > Bacteroidales > Bacteroidaceae > Bacteroides > Bacteroides pyogenes. The sequence goes on from NZ_KE386623.1 coordinate 153,346, forward strand.
TTGCCTGACCCCGATTCGCCCACGATAGCCGTATGGCTGCCCTTAGGAATTTGCAGACAGACATCACACAAAGCACTGTCCTGCTTGTTCGGATAGGCGAATGTAACGTGCTCGAAACTGACATCGGTCTGCATAGCATCCATATCCCTGTCTGCCGTATCCTTTGCAGGTATTTCGGTAATTGACTGAACCCTCGCCAACGACTGACCATAGACAATCTTGAAATGCTGGAACGTAGCCAGTTTGGCAAAGGAAGACGAGAACAGTCCACCCAATATCAGGGCGAGAATAAAACGTGCCACGGTGAGTTCGCCCGAACTCATCAGCCATAGCCCGACAAGAGTCATCACCACGATTCCTCCCTCCAAAAACATCGTTATGAGCGTCATCGGTACGGTAACGCTGAACATACTCCGCTTCACCCAATGGATATAGTCGCGCATACCACCGAGAACTCGCTCTGTTCGGGTCTCTTCGTGGCTGAATGCTTTGATAACCGGTATTGTAGCCACATATTCCAAGAGGTCTTCCGACATCTTCTGCGTACTTTCCATAAAGTGTTGGAAACTCTTGCCCCAAAGCGTTTTGACAGCCATTTGCAAGAGAAACGCCAAGGGTAGCAGCGATATAAGTGCCAGCCCCAGCCGCCAATCCAATACCATAACAATTCCCCATAGCAAGGTGGGGAAAAGCGTTGCCGATAGGATTTCGGGCAGTCCGTGTGCCAGATAAATCTCGATTTGCTCCACGTCGTGGTTAATGATGTTCACCAAGTCGCCCACCTTACGTTCCTGAAAAAATCCGAGTGGCAAGCGTTGCAAATGACTTATGATACGCAACCTCAATCGTGTAAGGGCATTGTAAGCCGAGCGGTGCGCCCGCCAAATCGAGGTTCCGTAAAACACACCGCGAAACAGCGCAAACAGCAGCATTGCCGCTCCGATGCCCCAAATCATTGTAGAAGAGAGCGTTCCGCTCATCAGCCTGTCCACTGCCCACACCACGAGCAATAGGGGCAATGTGCCGAAAACAAGATGCAGTATGACCACCGCATTGGAGAGCAGGCTGCGACTCTCCCGTTCCTCATCGAGAGGCTTGATTTTTTGTTTATCCATACATCTGTATCGTTTTGATTTTCTAAGATGCAAAAGTACGGAGACGCACAGGGGTAAAATAACCCGAATGAGCATTACACTACTCGAAAACGATAACTTGACGCGTATAAAACTCAATAGGGGTATAAGTGTGAATAGTAGGGTTATTTCTTTGTTCGATAGGCGGGTAATTTTGTACGAGTTTTCATAAACAGATAAGATATGTCAATCAACTCAATAGTTCATTTATACAAAAGAATGCTCATCGTCAGCATCCTATTGCTGTGGGCTTATCCGATGTTTGCACAACAACATTCCATCGAAATAAAAGTTATTGATGCAGAGAATGGTAACAGTATAGAATTTGCCACGGTGCAATGGAAAGGTCTGAACGAACCTTCGTACAAGAACGGTACAACCACAAATAAAAAAGGAGTGGCGAAACTAAATATGCCCGCCCATCAAAAACTGGTACTAAGGGTAAGTTACGTAGGTTACCAGACAATTACCGACACGATTACGGCAAATGAGAAGCGTCATACCCTGAAGTTACGTCCGGATTTGACGGAATTGGCTAATGTGGTAGTCTTCGGAAAAACAAAAGCACAGGTTATTAGAGAGTCGCCCGAAGCGGTTTCAGTGATAAATGCAAAGGAATTGCAAGGTCGCTCTGTTTCTTTAGAAACCATCTTGAACAAGACCATCGGCTTGAAAGTCGGGCAGACCGGTGGTTTGGGGAGCAGTTCGAGAATTATTGTTCACGGATTGGAAGGAAACCGCATTCAAATCCTTTGGGATGGTATTCCGATGAATACTTCGGACGGAGCCTTTTCGCTTGATGAAATTCCGATAGACATTATCGAACGGATAGAGGTCTATAAAAGCATTATCCCTGCACGTTTCGGTTGCGATGGCTTGGGTGGTGCCGTTAATATCGTTACGAAGGAGTTCAGTACGGACTATTTGGATGCCTCGTATGAATTAGGTTCTTACCAGACACACAAGGGAAGTGTCTTCTCGCGCAAGAACTTTCCCAAGAGCGGTATTTTGCTCGGTGCGGGAGGGTATTATACTTCTGCAAAGAATGATTACTCATTTAGAGTTCCCGAAAGAGAAAACCTGTTGGTGAAGCGTAACCACGACCGTTTTCGTTCGTATATGCTGAAAGGGAAAGTCGCTTTTACAAAACTTTGGTTCGATGAAATTAGTACCGAGTTCGGGTATTACAACCGTTTTAACGAGATACAAGGAGTATTGAAGAATATCCAGCATGCTGAAAACAAATCCGGGATGTTTATGCTCGAAAGCAAACTGATAAAAAGCGGGATGCTGAACAATCGTCTTAACTTCGAGTCGCATTTCTCCCTCTCGCATACGACGAACAATTTTGTGGATACGGCACGAGTTAATCACGATTTTGAGGGAAATATATATCCGAGCCCGAACGGACAGGGAGAAACGGGGGACGTTCCTCACAACTCAAACGACAAAGGTTTGGAAATCAACGAACGCCTCAACCTTGATTACAAATTGTCCACCAATCACAGTTTGAACCTAAACACGCTTATTAACTATGCCCGAAGACAACCAAGCGATGACATTGCAAGTCAGCACGCAGGATTTATTATCGGAGGATTTCCAAGCAAAAAGACCAGTGTTGTCTCGGGCTTGACTTGGGAAGCGAAACTCTTCGGCAGGAAACTGACGAATATGTTCTCTGCAAAGTATTTCCACCTCCATTCCGAGATAGAGGATTTGACTTCATACGAGATGATCGAGGCTCCGAAGAAAAAGAGCAATACGACATCGCAAATCGGCTGGATAGAGGCAATGAAGTACGAACCGTTCAGAGGTTTTCACCTGAAAGCATCTTACCAACGGGCGATACGACTCCCCAATTCGCAAGAGTTGTTCGGCGATGGTATCATTACCTTTCCTGCTGCCGGACTGAGACCGGAGAAAAGCCACAACTTCAATCTGGGCTTCTTGATAGACAAAAATGACATACTCGGACTGTCGCGATTGCAATTCGAGGTAAATGGCTTTTATATGCAGGTGAGCGATATGATAAAACTGATGAAACAACATATGGCAGCCGGATATGTGAATGCTGAAAAGGTACATATCAAAGGTATAGAGACTGAATTGAAACTGGATATATCGCCGACGGTCTATGCCTACGGGAACCTGACTTATCAGGACGTACGCGATGTTTTGGACTATTTGCCGGGCACCCAAGCCCCTAATCCGACAAAAGGATTGCGACTGCCGAACATCCCCTATCTGTTCGCCAACTTCGGAGCGGAATATCACAGCGACCGATTGTTCAAGAATTGGTATGTCAAGGCATTTTGGGACGGGAAGTTCACGGAAGAGTTCTTCTACTTTTGGGAACTTACCGAATTGCAGAAACGGCGTATCCCTCGCAGTTTCGTCAATGATATTGGTCTGCTATTGACCTACAAGAACAAATATTCCATCGCTTTGGAATGCCACAATCTGATGAATAAAGAAGTTTGGGACCAGTTCCGCCAACCGTTGGCAGGACGGACATTCCACCTCAAATTCAGATATGTCTTCTCGAAAGGTATTTTATAATTCTAAACATAAATAAAAATGAGAACAACAACATTGAAGAACATAGCCCTTTCTGCTATGCTGGTCGGCTCCATAGGGCTGACGTCCTGCGACAAAAATGATGACCCCAAACCAACGCCCAACGAGGTGCAACAGCATTTTGCCTTTGTGCATTATGTGGACAAAAGTGCTTACGTCGGCACGTTCGGTGATTTGACACCTCAAGCTACCGACAACAAGAAAGCATTCGAATTTGGCTTTGGGTGTTATCTCTTCGCAAAAGGAAACACGGTACTTGTGCCCGAAGGGAAATTCGGAGATAAGGTACATAAGTTTACAAGAGGGGCGCACGGCGAACTTCTAAAAGCAGGTACGATGACCTTTGAACAGATGGCGCAACCCGGAGAAATCAATTTTATCGACGAGCAGCGGGCATATGTCGCTTTGCACGGAAGGGGAAAGATTGTGCTAATCAATACCGCTACGTTGCAAAAAGAGGATGAAATCGACCTCTCGCCTTATGCCGTTCAGGACAATAATCCCGACCCCGGTTGCAACGTCATTCGAGACGGAAAGATGTATGTAGCCCTCAACCAGCTCAATTCGCCCCACACCTCCGTACCGGGGACGGGTGCAGAGGTGGCTGTTATTGACCTTAAAACGAAAAAGACCGAAGTCATCAAGGACAGTCGCACAAGTGTTGTCGGATTGTTTCGTCACTCCGATGCCTTTATGGACGAGCGGGGCGACATCTACTTTTACAGTGCGGGCAACAACTTCAACGTTGCCAATAAGGAAGGTTTCCTGCGTATCCGCAAAGGAAGCGACCAATGGGACGCCGACTACCTGTTCAACCTGTCGAAGACAACCATAAAAGGGATTGGCAAAACGGGGCAGTATATGATTAAGTCTTACTATGCGGGCAATGGCATTGTATATAGTTGCTTGAAAGTAACGGATACGGAATTCGGAATACTCAAGAAAGACTTCCAACCCGTGAAAATCGACATTTGGAACAAAACCATCGAAAAACTTGATTTGCCGATGACCGACAGCAACGGCTCTTTTGCCATAACCCGCTACAAAGATTTCATCGTCTTTGGTATGACGTGCAATAACGGAACGGGCTACTATACCTACAATACCAAGACGGGCGAATGCTCCCAAACTCCCGTTGTTACTGCCGTGGGAGTACCCTCAAGTTTAGTTGCGTTTGAGTAAATCCCTATCGCAAGAGTATTCCCTCAAAAAGGAATACTCTTGTTTTTTATAGAGCATGTGATTCAACAAGGATAAAAATATAAGAAAATCCTCTTTTTTATCCTTGCTTATTTGTAAATTTGCAGAAAGGTATAATGATATGACCATAGAATTTTGTGCAATCAATAAGCCAGAAGATTGGATGGAGATGGTTGCCGAGCAATTCGGCACATCGGTAACGAACGATGGTTTTACCGTTCCGCCCTCAGTGGGCAGTGGCTTTTTCAAGCAATACTACCCGTTGTCATGGATCACATTGACCTACATCAGTTTCGTGTCATACGAACCGATGACAATGGTGCGTCGCTCGGTGGAAAACTCGAAATGGATTCCCGTGATGTTCTATATCAACGAGCATAAGCACGAGCAGATTATCGGCACAAGCACAAAAACGGTCGGGGTGGACACGCTCGACGGTATCTTTATGCCTTCAAGCAATATCCCTACGGAATGGACTTTCGCTCCCAAACGACAGTATGAAAACATCACATTGACCTTCAACAAGGATTGGATAGAGCAAATGGATACGGCTTGCGAAACCTACATCGGTCGGTTGCTTCGGTCGGACAAGTCTTTTTATCTCTTCGAGACTATCACACCTGCGATGCAACAAGTATTGGACGGTATCAAGGCGATAACCAAAAGCGATGCGCCTTTCTCTCCCCTCCATTTGCATGGAAAGGCAATAGAACTGCTGACAATATTTCTTGAAAAAATCGAAAAACGTTCGGAGGTAAAATCTCTTTCCAACTTGAATTTGAACGATGTGGAGGCTGTCTTTCGTGTCCGTCGTCAGATATTACAAAGTTTGAACAATGTACCGAGCATTCCCGAACTGGCACGTGAAGTGGCAATGAGCAGCTCCAAACTACAAAAGTGTTTCAAACAGGTTATTGGAAAAGCCATCGCCGAGTATGCCCTATCCGAAAAGATGGAATGGGCAAAACGTTTGCTTTCCACTCGTCTTTACTCTGTATCCGAAGTAGGCTATAAAGTCGGATATGCCAATCTCAGCCACTTCACAGAGGCTTTCCGCAAATATCATAAGATAAATCCCAAGCAATATCTCAACTCTTTGTAGATTTGACACAATAGGGATATTACTTACCGTTTAAGGGTTATTTTACCCTAAGCAATCTTTCGAACTTTGCCTGCAAAACATCAGGCAATGAAAATAACGACATTTAAGTTTCAGCTTTTTGCCGGAGTAACAATCTTTTCATTGTTTTCCGGTATTTCTGTTTATGCGCAATCTCCGAATGAAACAGACTCTCTCCAGACAGAAGAGATTTCGTCGGATAATCGCATTAAAATCAATGGTTATCTCCGTGCAGGAATTTTCGGAGGAGAAAAAGAAATACGCAATTACTACGGAGAGGGTGCCTTGAAATTGGAAGTTCCCATCGGCATGAATGCTTCCGCCTTTTCGGAAGTCCGTTACAGAGCCGATGGCAACAACAATCATAAGTTCGACATCCGCGAGGCTTATGTAAATCTTAATCTTGGCAAGTTCGATTTTCGTGTGGGTGAGCAAATCGTTCTCTGGGGACGGGCAGACGGTTTCAATCCGACCAATAACGTTACACCCCAAGACTTTTGTGTATTCTCACCGGAGGAAGACGATAAACGTCTGGGAAATTTTATCGTGAAAGGAGTCTTTAATCCTTATCCGTTCCGTATCGAAGTGGATTGGATACCCGTTTACAAATCGTCATTGTTCCCATTCATCGGAAAGCCTATGGGAGATGGGATTGTATGGAAGAATGAAAAACAGCCTTACCGATGGAAAGACCAGTCTTTCGGAGTGAAAATAGATTTGGAAAAACCGTCTTTCGACCTCTCTCTTTCCTATTACAACGGGTTACATAAATTTCCCGGCATCGCTTATGAGAAGACTCCTTCTGAAATCCTTTTGTCGCAAAAGCCCTATCGGGTGCATGTTGTCGGAATGGACTTTTCCACCTCATTGGGCAACTACGGATTAAGAGGCGAGTTTGCCTGTTCACTCCCCGACAAAGGCAATAATCCCATCTATTCTGTTCCCAACAAGCAGATGGAATATACAATAGGGATTGACCGAAGTTGGGATGCTTTCAGCTTGATTGTGCAATATATAGGTAAGTATATTCCGGACTTAAAGTCTGACATCAAAGGCAACCCGATGGAACGGAAACTTAACTCGCTGAATCGTATCGTCTTCACGCAGCACGAGCGTTGGAATCATTCGGTTTCGGTCAGACCTGCACTGTCATTACTCCACGAAACATTGAACGTAGAACTGCTCGGACTGTGCCAGTTCAGTACAAAAGAATACTTCTTCCAACCCAAGGTTCGCTATGCCATAGCCGATGCCGTTACACTCACGGTGGGAGGTCAGTTGTTTTACGGACCGGACGACCGCCTGTTTGGGATATTGGAAAAGACCAAGAACTCGGTTTTTACGGAGTTGAAAGTTTCGTTTTAGATTATCTAATCTCAAAATAATATCGAATGAAGAAGTTAGCTGAATTTGTGATACGATACCGCTGGGCGGTCATCGTGTTCTTTCTTGCACTGACAGCCTTCATGGGCTTTCAGATGAAGAATGCAAGTTTTAATCCCGACCTGCTTACCTATCTGCCGGAGCATTTGCCTTCCCGTATGAACCAAAAACAGATAGAAAAGATGTTTGGAGGAACGGATATGGTGATGATTGTCGTACAGACGGATGATGTCGTAAACGACAAGACGTTGGAACGTGTAGAGCATTTCTCGCAGGATATGCAGAACATCAAAGGCATAGAACGGGTAATGTCTGTCTTTGAATTGAAAAATGTCCGCAGCGAAAATGACGCAATGACCGTTGATGCGGCCGTGAAAATGATTCCACGGACTGCTGAAGAAGTTGCCACTATCAAAAAGGGACTTGCAGGTAATGACCTTGTCTATGGAAGCGTAGTCTCCAAAGATTTTACGACCACAGCCATTATTGGATTGCTTGAACCCGGAGCAAAAGACAAGGACGTAATAGACCAAGTGGAGGCAATGATTGCCAAATATCCCGGCGCAGAGAAAGTTCTTTTGGGTGGCTCTCCGTATATGCGGATGCAGAATGCGGGAATGATGCAGAAGGATATGGCTCGGCTCATTCCTCTCGGATTGTTGTTAATGATGGTTTTTCTCTTTATCAGCTTCCGACAGTTCAGAGGCGTATGGCTTCCCATTCTAATTGTGGTTATGGCGATATTCACGGCATTGGGAGCAACACCTTTGTTGGGATGGAAGTTTGCCGTTACGACCATTATTTTAGTAGTATTACTGATAGCCACTGCCAATTCCTACGGCATACACATGTTTGCTCGCTACCAAAGAGACAATCTTCCCGGAAACAATTATACTCCCAAAGAGCTGTCTGTCAAGATGGTTACAAGTCTCGGTGCTCCCATCATTTTGTCCGGATTGACAACCATTGCAGGGTTGCTCTGTATGTTGGGACATGTGCTGATTCCCGGTGGGCAGATGGGCGTCCTCGGCAGTATTGGTATTGGACTTGCCTTGATTGGCAGTCTGTTCTTTATCCCAGCATTAAGTTCAATACTTCCCAAAACGAAGCCTCGATTGAGAGCGGATGACAATCCTAAAAACAAAAGAGGAATAGGGTTGGACAGATTGTTGGATTTTATTGCCAATTGGGTAACGAAAAAGCCCAAGACTATTTTGGTTTTGTTTGTAGTCATTTCTCTAATCGGAGCAGCCGGACTATTGCGTTTCAGCATCAATTCAAATCCCGCCGAATTGTTCCCTGACGGACATCCAGCCAAGGAGTCTGCACAAATTATCAATAAGGAATTGGGGGGCTTTTTCCCTTTCTGTGTCGTATTCGAAGGCGACATCAAAGACCCTGCCTTGTTGAAGAAAATTGATGATTTGGAGAAAAAGGTGCGAGAAATTCCCGAAGTGGGAACAACGCAGTCTATCGCGAAAGTTACACGTCAGATCAGCCGTGCTCTCTATAACAAAGGCGAAGAAGGTTATGATAAAATCCCCGACACCTACGATGCCGTATCACAATACTTCGAGTTGTATCTGATGAGCGGCAGTCAGAGGGATTTGGAAAAGATGGTGGATTTCAATTTTGAGAAAGCTCTCTTGATGATTCGTTTCAAGGAATTGAACACACCGGTATTGCGACAATGTGTTGCTCAAATCAAGGAAATGGTAAAAGATGACCCCAATGTGAAACTTGTTGGTGGCAATGCCGATGTATTCACGGATATGGACAAGCATGTCGTAAACGGGCAGTTCCTTTCTTTGTTGATTTCCCTCGTTGTTGTATTTATCATTATATCCCTCGGTTTCAACTCATTTAAGGCAGGATTACTGCAAATCGTTCCACTCATGTTTGCCATGTTGATGCTTTTCGGACTGATGGGATATTTTGGTATCGACCTGAACTTTATGACCGCCTTCCAAGCCTCTATCCTTATTGGAGTCGGCGTGGACTATACGATTCATGTTGTCTGGCGGTATCGGGAGGAACGACGTGCGGGTTACGACGATAAGGAGGCTGTACATCGCTTGTTCAAGGCAACGGGACGCGGTATCGTATTCAATGCCATTGCCGTTATTATCGGATTTGTAGTTCTGCTCTTTTCAGGCTTCCTGCCTGTCCGCTTTTTCGGAATGATGATGGTGACCATCATCTTCGTATGCCTCATTGCCGCAGTGCTGCTCGTACCTGCGCTATGTATGGTGTTGAAACCGAAATTCTTGAGACAGAAAATCCATTGCAAATAACTTAAAAGGACTGAAAGGATAAAAGCAATAAAAGAAACAGTCAAAAGCTTATGAGCTTTTCAAAGAAGATTGATACACGAATATTCATCAAACAATAAATACAATGAAGAAAGTTTTTTTATCGGCGGTTATAACAATCGCAACCATGTGGGCAAATGTTGCTCATGCACAGGGAGGATTGTCTCCCCAACAAGTACAGCAGAAAGCCATTGAAACCACTCGTGTTGCCGGGATGGAAACACAATCGTCCATGACTATTTACAGTCCGTCGGGAGATAAACGGGTTCGCAAGATGACTATCGTCAGTAAACTCTACGAGAATGGGAGTCTGGAAAAGAAACTCATTCGGTTTACCGAGCCTGCTGATGTGAAAGGCACCGGGTTTCTATCGTTCGATTATTTGAAGAAGAACGACGACAAGTGGATTTATATGCCAGCCCTTCGTAAAACCCGACGCATTGTGAGTTCTGAAAATGCAAAGAGTTTCATGGGGTCTGAGTTTTCTTACGCCGATATGTCCACACCTGCTGTCGAAGATTTCGACTATAAATTCTTGACTGAGCAGAAAGTCGATGGACATGATTGTTATGTCTTGGAAATCATACCTAAAAACAAGACTATTGCCAATGAAAACGGTTTCTCAAAGAAAATTTCCTATATCGATAAACGGATTTTCGTTGTTCGCAAGGCTACCTATTATAATCTTGCCGGTGAGAAAGAAAAGGAGATGACCGTCTCTGCAATTGCCGAAGTGGATACAAAGAACCATAAGTACCGCTTCAAGGAAATGACAATGATTAATCTGAAAAATAAAAGAAAGTCGGTATTGAATAACAACGTTATTAAGTTCACCCCTTCAATTTCGGACAGTTATTTCACCACTCGCACACTGGAACAAGGCAAGTAAAACTTCTCTTTTCCATTCTACCTCCATTTGTTGCAATCAGAAGTTGTAACAGGTGGAGGTTTTGTGCATTAATTCCAAGTATAAATATCAAATAGTAAATTCTCCGAAAATGAAAAGACTTATTGGCAAGGAAACTTTCGGGATGCTTCTCTCGGAAAATACTACAGAAGCAACAACATCCCTTATTGAAGAGATTATAAATCTTAGTGAAACAGACAAGAATCCTATCTCCTTATTCCGGACTTTACACCACACAAGATTCCATTTACAGGCAATCAAAGTAGAAAACGGCTTAACTGCCGAAATGGGGAAAAAATGTGTCGGAGTTGTTGCATGTTATTGATACAGAATTAGAATTGTGGAATATGCGGGTACAAGGGTTATTGTCTTTGTCACCTCCGAGTCCGCAATCGAAGTCCATCGGTGAAATCCGTTGGACGGGCAAAATCGTGGACTTGGTGGAGTTACTCTATGCTCTTGACACCTGTAACTGTATCAACAATGGAGAAATCGGAGTAGAGGAACTGGCAGAGGTTCTTTCTAACATTTTCGGAGTAGAAATCAAGAACTGCTACAACATCTATATGAATATAAAGTGTCGCAAAGATGACAGCCGCACCTATTTCCTTGATGAACTCCGAGAGAAACTGAACAAACGAATGGTAGAGAGCGACTTGAAAGGCGGAAAATTCAAAAAACGGTAATTGCATGCAAATAATCAATCAGGCTTCCCCAAACGAGATGGAAGCCTGATTTTTTCATCCATAAAGAACAGTACGATGTAAAATGGTTACTGCCGATGTTGCCATTTCTCCTGAAACTCACGGGTGAGTTGTACGATTTCACCTCCAATTATTGCCAATTCAAACGTCATTTTCTCCAACTTGGCAAGCATCGCAAAGGCTTTTTTCTCAGTAAAGTTGCTCTTCAAAGCGACAACTGTCTGGTTGTAATTCACTCCGACACTGCGAAATTGTCCGTACAAAGTCGTCAGTTTTTGATAATAGTCAAGCAAGGAACGATCCACTTTTATCACTCGGAAAGTCTCGTTAAAGACCCTTGCCTTGATGAATAGTGACAGACTTGGCACACCGCTTTCCTCTTTCATCGTGAGGAAATGAGCGTATTCCGTCGGCGTGAAATTGACCGAAACACGCTTTTCTGTCTTCTCTTTGGAGCGTGAGCTCCGAATTTTCTTCATTTTCATTTCTTACTTTGGATTTTAGTGTTTCACGACATCACCGGCATTTGAGGCATTGCATTCTCACTTTCAAGAAAAACGACTTCGGAGTTTTTCTGCCCTCTGCAAGAGTAAGGGTTTTATGCTGCAAAAACGAAGTCGTGCTGCATAAAACATACCTTGCTATTTGCTCCGACGCAAATAAATTCGTTCCGAAGAACGATATGCTATTCTCCCGAAAGGTATGTTTTCAAAGCCATGAAATACCGACTTATCGCTTACTGCAAAGTTACGATCTCTTGTACCCAAAGCTATTAGGAGAGACGAAGCCACAAGTATCCAAATCGAAGCCACAAGTACGCACCAAAGGAAATCACGCTGATTACAGCATCACCGAGCCATATATTTGCACTGTCGAATATGTCGGTGAGGGTATGTGTCTTCGATAACATCACGATTCGATGAGCAGTATAAGCGAGGGGGTATATCAAAGAACATTTCCTTGATTCCCTTATTCGAACGTGGGAATGTGCGAAAGCAGATACAATCGTTCGATTGTATTGATGGGCACTAATGAACATCTCCACAGAAAGGGGATGAATGAAAGGATGTACCTCTATCGGTACAAGCCGATTATTGGGCATATCATTGATAGCGGACATATTCATCTTCATCGGTAAATATACCGACAATGAAATGAACAGTAAATTGCATAACAATAAAATTAAGTAAGTATGACAGAGAACCAAAACAGCAAGGTAGATCCCATTGCCACCCGAGAACTTATTTCACAGGGTATTCCCATGAAAAGAAAAGAGAGCGAGATGAAATGCTCTCAATCAGAAGGGCAGTTTGTTGAATCGGAACGTCCCAATGACGAGTCTATGTCAAAGGATTTTTCAAGAGTTCCAAGACGAGAAAGGCGAAAGGCAGACAAAGGCGATTATGAGTCGCTTTTCATCTGTCGCAACACCTTGAGAAACCGCAAGACCATCTATATTGCCAAAGAGTTGCAGGACACGTTGGCGGAGATAGTCATGTCTATGAGGAATAGAGATATGACTATCGGCATCTATGTGGAGAACATCATCCTGCATCATCTTGAGACCTATAAAGATGAAATCAACAAATTAGCTGAGATAAAATTTAGAAAGCTGCTGTAAATCCCTATCTTCAGATGTTTTAAATGGAACTGTTTTTCTCCTTGCCGTCTTTGTCCTACAACATCGGGACGGCCAGGCTGCTCGGATACGGCAAACATCCCAAAAACCGATTGCTACGGAAGATAGAGTCGGGCGACAGGAATTTCTACCGTGAATTTGTCTCTTTCTGCTGATACAAGAGCAAGATCCTCAGAGGACTGGTCAAACGGTGAAAAGTGAAGTTTGCCCTGTTTTATATGCCTTGATTATCAAAAACGCCTCTTGCTACATTTTTATGCTCCGCAAGGGGCGTTTTCTTTCCATTTTCTTCGTCTTTCTCATTATGTGTGAGTAACTTTGCAGAATAAGCTATAATTTGAATGTATAAGCCGAAAATTAATACTTGAAAGGTCTTATAAAAAGTGAGAACTTTCGGTAAAGAACTTCCTTTTTGTACTGAAAAAGAAGAGGAATCAAAAGAAGAATGACTATATGTTTCAGTAAGAGAATAAGCATTTCAAATTCCACAAAGCAGGACTGAATTTACTATCCCTATAGGGTAAAACATAGTTTGATGAAGTGTGATGTGTTTCTAAAATAAAACTGCTCTAATGGCTTCTATGAACAATTATTTGATGTTGTTTATTGGGGAATTCAAAGATGACAGCGAGGTATAAGAAAATATACATATTAAAATTCTAAAATAAGATGGCTATATATAATAAAGGAGAGCTGACAGGAATTGTTGGGTACAAACAATTGTACCCAAATGGAGAAATGTATCCTCTCGAAAAACTCCTTGCTGGATTACCGCGTATTTGGGCTATCAGGTTAGTTTCAAATATGCAGAATAAGTTGGTTGGTAAACCTTTCTATAATCCTGATTTCAGAGATGAGAAAACGACTCAGATTGATGTGCCGAGATTCTTCTTTGGTCCTAATAATTTAGACCAGTTACTTGGTGCAATCCATAGGTATAAAGCCTATTTCGCACTGGAGACAGAAAGAAAGCAACAACCGATGGAATATGCAACTGGCAGCGAGACACCGCTGCTTTTGCTGAAATACATCATGGCTATGCCAGAAAGTGATGGTTCTGATAACATTGCGCAATTAGAGAAAAATTTATACACTGCTTTTTTGATAGCCAATGAAATTACCCTTAACAGAAATCAAGGGGAATCACCATACAAACAAGAGAATGATTTAGAATTGTATTTAGCCTGTCTTTTGATGTCGAGGTTTGCGTATAATGACTTTATAAATCAGGAATCAGATATTAATGAATTGGTTAGGAATCAGAATATCCGAACTGTTAAGTTCTTCAATTTTGTGTCCCAGCATCCTCAACTCAAAGACCTATATGATGAATTTCTAAAAGTATACGGTCTTACATCATGGAAATATTATTTGAGAACATATTGGAGCATTTTAGCTTTAGCCAGAGATAAAACCGGTGTTATCAACTTTGAACGACTTAGGGATGAAGAAGAATTATTATCTGAGCAGATAGTGGATAGAGATTCCATTGACATTCATGAAGTCATCCCCTTGGAAGATAATGTGGATTATCAAACTTTTAGAGAGAAACCATTTATTAAGATAGCACCTCACGAATATGCCGTCATAGATGTTTCATTTATGATTTATAGGATGTTTGATGGGCTATATTTCATATTCAATGATTTGTGGAAATGTAAGTACCCTGATAATATGCAGGGGTTTAATACAATCTTTACAACAGAGTTTTCGGAAAAGACTATATTGGTAAATTGCCTGAAAGAAATAACTAACACACATGGATGGTTTTCGCTTGCTGACGATGAATGTAGGAATGTAGTTCCCCAGAAGAAGTTGAGTTCTCCTCCAGATTTTTATATTCGAGACGGAAAGAATGTTATACTGTTTGAATGCAAGGATGTTAAAATACCCAAAGAGGTCAAGGCAGAAGGAACCATGCAGATACTCTTGAATGAAGTTGACAAAGACTTTGTGGGCTATCTGGATACTAAGAAAAACAAATGGCGTTATAAGGGTGTAGGACAGCTTGTTAGGAATGCTAAGAGGATTTTGGAAGGAGAATTTGCTTGGGATAAGAACATAGATAGAGATAGCAGAATATTTATGGTACTGGTATTAGCTGATGCAAGACAAGTAGATGCAGGCTGGAAAAACTACTTGCAGAGAAAGATGCGTGAAGAGTGCACTCGTCAGGGAATTGATTACGAGAGAATATGCCCGCTGATATTAATGGATCTAGGAACTCTTACCCTTTATAAGGGCAACTTTAAAAAGGACGGATTCCTAAAATACTTTACTCGCTACTATAAGCAAACAACCTTTGACCTCGCGACAATTAATATTGGCGATATGATGACAAATGTTATGAATCAGACCATGTCATTCAGTAGGTATATGGCAGGTGAAAGACTTTTGGACGGTGAAGAGTTGAGAATAGATATAATGAGTGCAATAACCAAACAACCTGAACTATTGGGACATCACTCTTATGTTACCAAGACAGTAGAATACGCAGACTTGTTTAATGGACAAGTAGAAGATTTGGAGACATACCTTACAGGCATCAACAAACGATGGCTGATAGAAGGCGTAGTTCACATGATTAGTGTGGACTGTTTTGATAGCTTTTCAATGGAAGCGAAACATGGGCTTCTGGTTATGTTCCAAAACTATAGGGAAAGGTCTGAAGTCGAGCAACTATTTCGCCGATTGAAAGCACTAGAGGAAAAATTTGATAGTACTTGGCTGACATTGATTAATCATCGAGCACTTTATCGTCTATTAATAAAAGTATTGAGACTTCCCAATGAAAGAGAGGGTATAGGTGAGAGTTTTGAGGCATACGAAGCGTTGCTGAAAGCCATTTTGCTGGAGAACAGTATGGAGATGCAGCGTGAAAAGGAAATCTTGGTAAGGATAGATGGTGACACAGATATTCGAGATGCAAAGATTATTATGCAGCAAGATGTACTGAATATCGATCTATTTGGTGAGAATAAGAAGGAACTGGAAAAAGCACAGATTCTTAAGTTTGTGGCATTAACCAAATTTGGGAAAGAACACAAAGAGGTGGGTGAAGCCATCAGAAGGGTCGTGAATAATTATGGATTCCAGAATGAGTTCAGTTATATATTGTTGGCGCAAATGCCTTTGGCTGTTTATCACGATAAAAAGAATTTTAAAGAAGGTCTATATTGTGTGCATCGCCAAGACTATAAACAAACTAATGCTTTACGATTATGGGATGAGTTTACTACATATATTGCAGATAAATGTATTGATATATGGGATGTAAACAAGATGGATACAATCTTTGCCGAGCAGGAGTTGCTAGATAATACCTGTTTCAGAAAGTATCCTGTGCTGAAGATGTCCGAAGAAGAATACCTAATAGTATCGCAACCGTACTATACGCATTTATTGTTCGATGGCTTTTGGTGGAGTGTGAAAGAAGAATTAAAACTGGTTTATTCTGAAAAAACCATTATGAACTTGTTAACAAAAGATTTCTCGGAGGAGAAATTGTTCTATGAGTTGGTGAAACTTATGATAGGCGACAAGCGTATTCAAATCTACAATAAGCATTGTTTTGCGGCGCAACAATCAGCACCTGATATTGCTATCAAAACACGACATCATTTGTTTATGTTTGAATATAAAGACATGAGGGTTCATAGAAAAATCGCAGATGGAGGTGATATGAATCAGATGATGGATTTTATTGATGATCGCCTCAATAAAGAGAAAGGGAAAACGGGTGGAAACAAAGGCTTACCACAATTGGTAAACAACATGGAGGATTTCTTCACAGGAAAAGCCCCTTGGAAGGAGTATTATGGGAAAGGAAAGGTAATAGTACACCCAATAATTGTTATTAATAGTCGATTATTTGGCGTGCGTGGGATTAACTATATAATGCAGCATCAGTTGCACAAGCGAATACTTGAAAGTGAGATTCTGCGAGAACATATTGATGAAATTGGAGATTTGCTGGTAGTAGATTATGACATGATGATATTAGTTACGTCGTGGTCGTATAAGGACTTTCGGAAATTCCATAATCTTCTGTATGGTTACCAAACTTATATAAGAAAAGGACGAGACATTGTAACACGATGTACTTCCTTTCGGTATTATGTGATGAATAAATGGGAATTGGAGATGACCGAGAAAGACAAAAAGAAGTTTGGACATGCTTACAAGGAAGTGATTAAAGTTATGTTTGGAATGAAAAATATATAAAATGAATGAGATGATTCTGAGCAGGCACATAGAACTCCTTAATCTTTTCAATGGCAAGGACTTTTGGAGATACATAAAAATATCGTGACTCTAGATATGAGAGATAATGTTGATTTCATAGATATGAAACATAAAGAATAGTTGAATGGAGGAATTAGCTTTTTGTTACTTTTGAGTCGTCTCAACTCACTGTCAAAAGTAACGAGGTGCTTTTCATTGGGGGACTTTTGCTCCTCTCTTTGTCCGCCCAGAGCTCACGAAAGAAAAGAGCAGTCGACAAATCTTCCGACCGCTTTACTCCGTCTGTTCTTCTTAAACGGTTATCTGTCCCGTCCTTACTTCGGAAAAAATCATCTTGTCTGATTTTATGCGGATTCCAGAGGTGAGGGAGTTTGAGTTTCAACTTTTCTTTTTCCCTGCTTCTCGCATATCCAACATTTTTTTTATGCGTCTTTCCGTCGGGTCGGTCGTTTTCGTTTCAGTGGCGTAAAAAGGTCGGGCTTAGGACAAACAAGGTTTTACGGCGAGAATACTACCTGCAATGAAATGGAAGTGTGGAGATTGTCTTCTAAACGGCTTGCCGCTCCGACCTTTTTTGTCCGTAAAAGCCCGGAACTACCTTTGCCGCTGACAACAAACAACCGATCCCGACATGATATATGGGCATAAGTGGAGGATGTGCAGACAGAGAAACTAGGCGAAAACAGAAAACGCAGTCTCCGGAGACTGCATTTTATCATAAGAATAGAATACCCGAAAAACAAAAAGCAGCCCCAATGGACAGCTTTACGAAAATAACTCAGAGAAAATTCTTTTTTCTCACGACATACTCTTATCTTTGTAACTGACAAAGTGGTTCTTTGAAATGGCAAAATGAGGTAGAGTGTAGAAGCTCACTGGTTTCCTTATCGTTACCATCCCTTATTGATAATCAAACTAATCTACTGGTTATTTGATATTTACGAATTTCTCTATGCTTTCCGACATGCCAAGTCAGCGGAGTGCGAATGCCACAAGCCCAACCAACGGCTTTAAGGTGGGTGGATAGTTTGCCTTTGCTCATTGTGTCAGGGAATATCTTATAATCCCCCTTGCTTTTCTCCTTTGTGTAAAGCGAAAGAATCTGCTCCGCTATCGGATGCAGGGGTATCAAACTCTCCACCTCCGTTTTCTGTCTTGCTTTGCGGATATACCGCTTCCCCTCGCTATTCGTTTCGATTTGCGAAACTCGCAGGCTCTGCAAGTCGGCAAAAGCCAAGCCCGTAAAGACGGAGAAAAGAAACATTCTTCGGCTTAGTTCCGCCCCTTCCTCTTGCAACGGGAATGCCAAGAGCATTGCCACCTCCCCCTTGCTCAGGAAACGAGGTTTGCGCTCTACGGCTTCATACTTCGCCCCCTCGAATGGATTAAAGTGGATTGTTCCCTGACTGACGGCTCGGTACATCAATCGGCTCAACCAGCATAAATGTCTGTTTGTCGTTGCAGGGGCATAACCCTCCTTCTTCAAATAGAAACGATAATCATCAAAGAAGTCCATCGTGAGAGCTGTTAGGGGAATATCCACCTCGCTACGACTTCGCACAAAGGCGTTGAGTTGTCTGTCGGAACTTCGATTGTTGCTGTACGTTCCCTCACTCTTGCTTTCTCGTTGGGCTTTGAGTTCTTCTGTACTAAGGGCAAGAAGTGTTGTCGGAGTTCTCCCGATGCCTTGCAAGTAGTTCTTCAGAAGCTCGGCACTGACCGCTCCATATTTGTAGAGCAAGGTGTTGTACCCTTGTTCGATTTCTTCCCGAAAGGTTTGCAGGCGTTGGTTGGTCTTCTTGTCCGTTGTCTCCCCTCGCTTCACGCTCCAATCGTGGGGAGTGGTGCTTTCGCCTGTGG
Organism: Bacteroides pyogenes DSM 20611 = JCM 6294; assembly: GCF_000428105.1. Classification (GTDB taxonomy): domain Bacteria; phylum Bacteroidota; class Bacteroidia; order Bacteroidales; family Bacteroidaceae; genus Bacteroides; species Bacteroides pyogenes. Next base: position 172,426 of record NZ_KE386623.1, read on the forward strand.
TTATCACCACGTTCGCTCCGTCTATGGTGATACGGCAAAGGATTGCCGTTGTGCCGTCCGCCTTGGTCTTGTTCTTATTGATATAGAATAGGATTTTGAATGTACTGCGCATAAGTTTTACAAGGTTAAGGTTAGGTTTTCAGTGAAAGAGAGAAACCGCTCGAACTCATCGAAGAGTTTCTTTGGGGTAACGTGGGCATATCGCTCGGTCGTTTGGATGCTACTATGCCCCAACATTCGGCTCACCGTTTCGATGGGAACGCCACGTTCCAAGGTAATCAAGGTAGCAAAAGTGTGGCGACCGACGTGTGCCGAAAGGGGAATGGAGATACCCGCCCGAAGTTGCAGGGCTTTGAGCTGAACGAGATAAGCTGAATAAGTAATAGGCGCAAAAATAGTGTTGCGCTCCTCCGATTGATACCGCTCTATCATACGAACCGCTTCGGATAGGAGCTTCACTCGGCAAAGCATATCGGTCTTTTGCCTGCGAAACTTCAGCCACAACGCCCCTTCATCATCCGTAAAGAGGTGTTCCCGATTTAGGGCGACCATATCGCAATAGGCAACACCCGTATAACAGGAGAAGAGAAAGAGATTACGGGCGGTTTCCAGCTTCACTTCATACGGCTCAAAGGTCAATCCCAGCAACTTATCCAACGAAGCCCTATCCAAGGCACGAGGTTGTTTGTTCTCTCCTCGCTCTGTCTCTACGTGAGCAAATAGTTGTCGCTCTGTCAAGCCCTCACGATATGCCAAACGGCAGACTTTCTTCACCGCCAAAGCCATCTTGCGATAATAACCTTGTGAATGTCCCAGCTTTCCAACAGAGTAGTGTCGCAAGCATTCCAAGAAATCTTCTTCAAGCTGACCAAAAGAAATGTCTGTCGTGTGGAACTTCTCCCCTATAAAGGCTTGCAGATGCTTGCGAATAGTATAGTAACTGTTTAAAGTTGTTGCCGTTATCTCGATTCCCACCTTTTGCCTCATCTCTTCGACCATTTGGTCGTATCGTTCCAAAAAGGTGATTTGAGTTTGCATACTTCCTTGAAACAGCTCTTTGATGTCTGTGGCCGTAAATGCCACACCACGGTTGCAAAGGATTTGATAAGCCGACTGCACCGAGAGAAGCAGACGTTCCAACTTGCCGTTCGTTGCCACAGCTTCACGGCTCTTGCCATTCAATCTGCTCTCACGAGCGTTCCACAAATCGGGGTCGCATGAAATCTTGCAACTGAACTGCGCCATGGTTCGCCCGTATGTTATTCGTCCCATTATCGGAGCTTGCCCCGACTTGTCCAATCCGCTCTTTTTAAGGTAGAGCAAAACCTTCATTTTGTCTGTTTGCATACGCTTCTGTTTTTATGGGCAAAGTTACCCGTTATCGAAGCGTTTTCAGCTATGCAAAACATTGTGTATCAAAGCATAAGCACCATAATTACAGAAAGATAAGTTACCGAAAAGCCTTCCGTCAGTTACCGTCTTCTACCTCTTCGTTACCATTCAAGGAATAGACTAACGATTTGGTAACGGAACTTCTGCACAAATCCACGCTTTCTGCACTTTTATCCTCTGTGTAGAACATAGAGAAATACTGCAAATCCCTCTCATTTCCATTTACTTACCTCTCATCTACAACCTAATACCCTTTCCGAAGATAGTTCCTCGACGGAAAAAAAAGTTTCCCCAGTGGGAAAAAACTGAAACTTCCGATAATTGGTTTATAAGTGCCACAGCCTACCGGATTCGGTACGCTTTAAAGCTTTTCAAACTCCACATCTTTCAGCCAGATTGAGGCGCTTGCGTCGCTGGGCATCCGCCAGTCGCCGCGCGGACTCAGTGAGATGCTTCCCACTTTAGGCCCGTCGGGCATGCAAGAACGTTTGAACTGTTGACTGAAGAAACGGCGCAGGAAGATGGAAAGCCATTTCCTGACAGTCGGTTCGTCGTAGCTGTCCTTGAACGCCATTGTTGCCAGATAGAAAATCTTCGAAGGGCGGAAGCCGAAACGCATGAAGTAATAAAGGAAAAAATCGTGCAGTTCGTAAGGGCCTACCAAGTCTTCCGTCTTTTGGCTGATTTCTCCGTTCGCATCCGCCGGAATCAATTCGGGGCTGATGGGCGTATCCGCAATATCGAGGAGGGTAGTCTGCGCAGTCGCTTCCATCTCGTTTTCGGCCACCCATTGTACCAGGTATTTTACCAACGTCTTCGGGATGCTTGCATTGACGCTGTACATCGACATGTGGTCGCCGTTGTATGTAGCCCATCCCAGTGCCAGCTCAGACAAGTCGCCCGTCCCTATCACTATTCCGTTCGTTTGGTTGGCTACGTCCATCAAAATCTGTGTACGTTCGCGTGCTTGGGCATTCTCATACGTTGTGTCGTGTACACGAATGTCATGTCCGATATCTTTGAAATGTTGGATGCAGGCCTCTTTGATGCTGATTTCCCGAATCGACACCTCCGATGAGCGCATCAGCTCGATGGCGTTGTGGTAAGTGCGGTCGGTTGTTCCGAATCCGGGCATCGTGATTCCGATAATCCCTTTGCGCGGAAGCTTCAGCTTGTCGAAAGCTTTTATGCAGACAAGCAGTGCCAATGTGGAATCGAGTCCGCCGGATATGCCGACAACCACCTGCTTCGCCCCGATATGTACCAACCGTTGCGCCAGCCCCGCTACCTGAATGGAGAAAATCTCCCGGCAACGATCGTCCAGTTCGGATCCCTTGGGCACGAACGGGTGCGGGTCGAACTCCCGAGTCAATATCAGTTCCTTGCTGTTTACGAGTTCGGTAGGAATTAAAACAGCTTTGCGCCCTTCCAAATTCGCCTGATTGGCGGCGAAAGTCGTATTCACTCTTCGTTCCGCCCGTATGCGTTCCACATCGATTTCACTGATTATCAACTGTTCTTCCATGCTGAATCGTTCGCTTTGCGCCAGAAGGGAACCGTTCTCGTAAATCATTCCGTTACCGGCGAAAACGATGTCGGTGGTAGATTCGCCGAATCCGCAGGATGAAAACACGTATCCTGCGATGCAACGCGCCGATTGCTGGCTGATGAGTGAACAAAGGTACCGATGCTTTCCGATGCTTTCGTTATCGGCAGATAAGTTGAATAAAATCTCTGCGCCTTGCAATGCGAGCGAAGAGCTGGGCGGTATCGCCGACCAAAGGTCTTCACATATCTCTATGGCGAATTTGACATTCGATGTTTCGAAAATCAGGTTAGAACCGATGGAAATAGTCTGTCCGCAAAGCCGTACGCTCTCTTCACTGAGTTGAGCGGCCGAAGTAAACCAGCGTTGCTCATAAAATTCCTTATAATTGGGAAGATAAGTTTTAGCCGCTACGCCCAGTATTTTCCCTCTCTGAATCACTACGGCCGCATTGATTACCGTTGAGTCGGCAACAACCGGCATCCCCACGATAGCGATAATGTCGAGCTGGCGGGTGTTGCTCAAAATTTGCATAAGCCTGCGCTCGGCTTCTTCAAGCAGAAGCTGCTGCCCCAACAAATCGCCGCAGGTATATCCCGTGACGCTCAATTCCGGAAATGCGATTATTTCTACTCCTTTGCCTTCGGCTATGGCAATCAGGCCTTTAATTCTTTCCGCATTGAATTTGCAGTCGCCCACTTTCACCTGTGGAATAGCTGCGGCTACTTTAACGAATCCGTAGTTCATCTTCTTCTTTTTTTAGATACTCATGCAAAAATAGGAAATAGTTTCGCCCAACCGAAGTATTATCGAAAAAAACTGGATTCGTTTGCAAATAAACCAAAGATTTTCTATATTTGCATCAAATTAATAATTGTAATAAATACAATTCTGTAAAGAGAAGAAGATGATGAGAGCATACGACCGATTGCTGGCGCATAACATAAAGCCTTCCATGCAGCGTATCGCCATTATGGAATATCTGATAGAGCATCGAACGCACCCTTCGGCTGATGAAATATATACAGCCTTGTCTCCTTCTATGCCTACATTATCGAAAACCACAGTCTATAACACTTTGAAACTGTTTTCGGAGCAGGGGGCTACATTGATGCTTACGATTGATGACCGGAATACGAATTTCGATGCCGACACTTCGCCTCACGCCCACTTCCTTTGCAAAAAATGCGGGCAGATTTACGATCTGGATTGTCCCGATTTTATGAAAGAATCGGAAAGTCGGGCAATAGACGAGCATCAGGCAATGGAAGTCCACCTTTATTATAAAGGTATATGTAAGAATTGCTTAAGAAAAGATATATAAGCGTAATTGACTAATTAATTTAAAATTCTGAGAAAAATGAAGAAATTTAGATGTACTGTTTGTGGCTACGTTCACGAAGGTGATGCAGCTCCTGAGAAATGTCCCTTGTGTAAGGCGCCTGCCAGCAAATTTGTTGAAGTGGTAGAAACCGAAGGCGGTCCGTTGGCATTTGCAGACGAGCACGTAATCGGTGTCGCAAAGGGATGCGATGAGGAAATGATTAAGGATTTGAACAATCACTTCATGGGCGAATGTACGGAAGTTGGTATGTATCTCGCAATGAGCCGTCAGGCCGACCGTGAAGGTTATCCTGAAATCGCAGACGCTTTCAAGCGTTATGCTTTTGAAGAAGCAGACCATGCTTCAAGATTCGCCGAACTTTTGGGCGACTGCGTATGGGATACCAAAACCAATCTTAAGAAACGTATGGAAGCCGAGCAAGGTGCATGTGAAGATAAGAAACGAATCGCTACCCGTGCCAAAGCTTTGAATTTGGATGCCATCCACGATACGGTACATGAGATGTGCAAGGACGAAGCCCGTCACGGTAAAGGTTTTGAAGGACTTTACAACCGTTATTTCGGTGATAAGAAATAATCAGCTTTATAAGAGACTTTAAAGAGACTGTCTGACAAGTTCTCAGTTAACAATTTCACCTCCGCTCCGGATTATAATCTTGGCGGAGGTGAAATTTTATTTTCGAGAATTGGCCGGACATTTTTTATGTTGGCTTTAAACGTGCTTAGTATATTTTTATGGAGTGTGTTTATAAATAGATTTTTTCGGTTATATTTGTCTGTCAACCATAAAATAGTACGATCATGAGAAAATTACAGCTGTTTTTGTTGGGTTCGGTGTTTTCTCTTGCGGCGGCTTTTGCTGCCGATAAGGTGATTGAACTCCCTAAGCCGAACCTGAACCGTGGAGGTACGGTAATGAAAGCATTGTCCGAGCGTCAATCCACACGCGAGTATGCATCGAAAGCATTGAGTCTGTCCGATCTTTCCGATTTGCTGTGGGCGGCCAATGGAGTGAATCGTTCCGCTTCGGGCAAACGTACGGCGCCTTCGGCTATGAATAAGCAAGAAGTCGATATCTATGTGGTGTTGCCTCAAGGCAGTTATTTGTACGATGCCAAAAGTCACCGCCTGCATTTAGTGGCCGAAGGCGATCACCGCGGGGCGGTTGCCGCAGCACAGGATTTTGTAAAAGCGGCTCCGGTATCGTTGGTTTTGGTGAGCGATATCGCCCGTTTCGGAGATGCGGGCAATACGCGTTATCAATTGATAGGGGCTATGGACGCAGGGATTGTTTCGCAAAATATTTCTGTGTTTTGCGCGGCGGCACATTTGGCTACTGTTCCTCGTGCCACAATGGATGACGCCGCTTTGCAGAGGGTTTTAAAACTGCGAAAGGGGCAGATGCTGATGTTGAATCATCCGGTAGGATACTTCAAGTAACCGGTTTGCTGTCTTCTTCATCGAAGATTCTGACAAAAGAAGCGGATCGATACAGAGTCTCTCACAGAGAGTTTCTTTTCTCTTGAGAATTTTGTATTGATCCGCATTCGCTGATAACTAACCTTTCTAACCTTATTTCAACAAGAAGCTATCTATTGCTTTCTTATAAGTGTCTTTGTCTGCTGCGCCACGCATGAGTTGGGGTTCGCCTTTCATAGGGATGAACACGAAAAGCGGAATGCTTGTTGCGTTGAACAACGACGCCAGCTCTCTTTGCTTGTCGACGTTTACTTTATAGATCACGATTTTTCCGGCATATTCTTTTGCCAACTCCTTCATGATGGGAGCTACTTGGCGGCACGGACCGCACCAATCGGCATACAAATCGATAATGGCAGGCTTGTTTCCCTGGTATTTCCAGTCTTTGGATTTCTCGTAGTTGAATACTTCTTTCAAAAACATAGCCTTATCCATCTGGATTACTTCACTGTTGGTCGCGGTTACTTTTTTATTTTGCGAGTTTTGTGCCTGAATGTGCGCCGTATGGCCGAAAGCGCAAACTAATGCGAGAGTGATTCCCGCCAATATATTCTTCATATCGTTATGTTTTAATAATTCTGTTCGATTACATTTTTCAATTCTTTGGCTTGGATGATGCCTGAATATCTCCAAACGGCTTTCCCATTTTTGAAAAGCATTAACGTAGGAACTGCCTGTATGCGGTGTTGTATGGCCAGTTCTCTGTGTTGGTCGACATCTATCTTCACGATGCGGGCATTATCTCCGACCATTGATTTTACTTCTTCCAAGACGGGTTTCATAGCTTTGCACGGGCCGCACCATTCTGCAAAGAAGTCTACTAAAACAGGAGTCGGCGATTTTATCAAATCTTCAAATTTTTCCATAATCTTTTTTCTAAGTTAGCTTTTGCCTTATCAGGCTGTTATTTCAAATCTCTTTTTGATATAACGGAGATATTCGTTTTTTTGTTCATCGGTCAAACAAATAGGGAAAAAAGAAAGACGCATATTCCCGCAAATCGGGGCATGCTTATGATGCGATGTCCCGGAATACGGAAATATGCGTCCCGATCTTTTCCTTATTTGTTAATCTTCGATAGATAACTCATCGATGAGATGAGAAGCGCCTGCAAACTTGTCGATGATGAATAATGTGTATCTGATGTCCACACAAGCGGCTCGTTGCGAAGAAGGACGGAAAGCGATGTCTCCGGTAAGGCCTTCATAATTCCGGTCGAATCCGGTTCCTACCAGTTGCCCTTTCCTGTTGAACACAGGGCTTCCGGAGTTTCCTCCCGTATTGTCTGTGTTTACGATAAAGCAAACAGGCATTTCGCCGTTTTTGCCGTAGCGTCCGTAATCTTTAGCCTTATATAGTTCTTTGAGCTTCTGCGGAACCACAAATTCCCAATTATCGGGATCTTCCTTTTCCATTACGCCTTTCAGCGTAGTATGTGCTTCGTACACCATTCCGTCGGCAGGTTCGTACGGGAGTACCCGTCCGTAGGTGAGGCGTAGCGTAGAGTTTGCGTCCGGATAGATGGCAATTCCTTTCTCCTGTCTCAAATCCATCATCCCTTTTACCCATACTTTGTGGGCGGCATTGTAGTGTTCGTTGGCCGCCTTCATGGCGATGGCGGTGTTCAATATACCGTCGGTTATGGAGTGTTTGAACAACACCATCCAGTCGTGGGTTATTTTATACAAGTTCGGCTTTCGGATGAATTTGTCGAAGTTCGCCCGGTTACCGAAAATCGAGTGTTCGAAACACGCGTCGATGAATGCGTCGCTATCCCCTTTGAAGCGTTTGTTTATGACTTCGAAGATCGTGATTCGTTGCGTTGCAGGGATGTATCCGGCATACGTTTTCAACATTTCTTTACCCACCATACGTTCCACTTCGGGGAACGGCACGGAAGCGAAGAACTTCTCGCCCTCTTCTTTCAATTTTACCGTTGCCGCTTGTATCTTTTGCTTGTCTTTCGCTTTCAAAGCTGCGGCTAAGGTTGCCGTTGAGGGAATACGCATAAAATCGAGCGCCGTAACCAACGCTTCGTTTATTGCTTGCTGATGGTATAAAGCATCACGCCGTTGCGCCACGATCGAGCGTATTGCATCGAATGCTTTCCGGTAAGAGTCGTCTCCTTTGGCACGACCGTGAGCCAACAGCTCTTCTTGCTGCGCCCGCTTCGTGTCGAGTACCTTTAGTCGCACCAGTCCTTCGTTCATGCCGATGGCATTTTTCCAGTAATTGGCTGAAGAAGCGTATTTACTGGCGTAATGAATACGTACGGCAGGGTCTTTCAGCATTTGTTCCATCAGAACTTTTTGGCGGACATCGCGAACGTGGTGGCGCATGAAATTGGTGGTTTGCATCCGTTCTTCCACTTCGTCGGAAATCATGTACCGCCAGTTACGTCCGGGGAAGCCCATGACAAAAGTAAAATCGCCCTCCTGCACGCCGGCAAGGCTTATCTTTAAATGTTTCTTCACCTTTAAAGGAACGTTCTCTTTGGAGTATGGAGCCGGTTTGCCGTTCTTGTCGGCATAAATTCGGAATAGAGAGAAATCTCCCGTATGGCGCGGCCACATCCAGTTGTCCGTGTCCGCCCCGAACTTGCCGATCGAAGAAGGCGGGGCGCCTACCATGCGTATATCACTGTACACCGTTTTCACGAAGAGGTAGTATTTATTTCCTCCGTAGAATGCTTTCAATTCCAGCTTGGTGGCAGGAGTCACTTCTATGTTTTCCGCTTTTGCGAAGCGTTGGGCTACCGTGTTCAGGTACGTTTGCGACAGATAGTTGGTACCTTCCGGATCTTCGTCTTTCTTCAACTGCTCGTTGACGTAGTCGGTCACGTCGAGAATACGGTCGATGAAAGTGACGGTCAGTCCCGGTGTCGGAAGTTCCGCGTCGCGATTCATCGCCCAAAAACCATCCGTCAGGTAATCATGTTCCACATTGCTGTGTTGTTGGATGGCTCCGTAACCGCAATGATGATTGGTCAATACCAATCCTTCGGAAGAGATGACTTCTCCCGTACAACCGCTTCCGAAGTGTACAACCGCATCTTTCAGCGAAAGTCCGTTCGCATTGTATACTTCTTCGATAGGAAGCTCAAGTCCCAGATCCCTCATGGCAACCGCGTTCTGAGCCTTCAGGTCGGTCAGCATCCACATCCCTTCGTCGGCGTGGATGCTGAGGGTTGCCAATGAAAAAAGTGTAAATAATACTTGTTTCTTCATTATTCTACAATAGTCATTTCATTAATAAGATGTCCGCAATTGCCCAATTTTTCGAGAATAAACAGTACATAGCGGATATCCAGATTGATACAACGCTGAAGATTGTTGTCGAAGTTGATATCGCCGCTCAGCGACTCCCAGTTGCCGTCGAAGGCACAACCGATCAGTTCGCCGTTTTCATTGAGAACGGGACTGCCGGAGTTGCCGCCCGTGATGTCGTTGGTGGACAGGAAGCAGACAGGCATTTCACCGTTTGGCAGGGCGTACCGGCCGAAGTCTTTCTTCTCGATTAGTTCTTTCAGTTTGGCAGGAACCACAAATTCACGGTTTTCGGGATTTTCTTTTTCAAGAATACCGTTGGCCGTTGTGTAGTATTTGTAATGCACTCCGTCTTTCGGGCTATACGATTTCACGTTTCCATAAGTCAGGCGCAGTGTGAAGTTCGCATCCGGATACGATGGGGCGGGAAGTTTCATTTCGCCCAGTCCGCGGATGTATGCTTTGTGCAGTAAGTCCAATTCTTTTTTCGGCTCTTTCAATTGTCCGGCAAGTTTGTCGTATAATTCGTTTTTGGAGGCCGCATACTGCAATGACACGTCTTCATCGATTGCCTTCACCGACGGGTTTTTCATGAATTTATCGAAGTTTGCCCGATTGGCAAAGATAGAATTGTCGTACATCTCGTCGATGAATGTATCGTAATTCCCTTTATACTTCTGTTCAATCACTTTGTAGATGGAAGGACGACGGTCTGCTGGAACCATTTCCGCATAAAGCGGAATCAATGCTTTCGCTACTTTCCGGTCTACCTCATGGTCGTAATCTTTGTTGTGAATGGCTTCGAAGATTTCCGGCAGGTGTTTCAGGCGTGCTTGTATCAACGAGTCGTTTTTTTCGGCCAATGCTTTCCGCAGTTTTTCCAAGGTGATGTTACCGAATTCGATGCCTCTGTAGAAGACCTCCGATAAAGTTGTCAGTTGATATTTAACAGGGGCGGTTTTTGCCACCATTTCGTCGATTTTCTTTACCACATCGATATATTCCGCCTTGTTTTGCGCTTGGGCAAATTCGGCGAACTTGACTTCCTGTCCGGCTTTTGTGCCCAATACGTCGTTGCCGACGATGGCTTTGTTCATGCCGATCGAATTTTTCCAGTAGTTGCTCGAACCGGCATATTTGTTGGCGTATTGGATGCGTGTTTTGTCGCTGGCGTTCATCGCTTCCTTGAGCACCGACAGACGAGCGCCCCGTACCCGTATGCGGGGTTCGTTTTCGGCTTCCATGCGTTCTTTTACTTCCGATACCGTAAGGTAACGGCTGGTGCTTCCGGGGAATCCCATCACCATGGCATAATTCCCTTCCTTTATTCCTTTGAGCGAAATAGTCAGATGCTTTTTGGTCTTCAGCGGTGTGTTGCTTGCGCTATATTCCGCCGGTTCTCCATTGGCGTCCGCATAAACGCGGAAGATGGAAAAGTCTCCTGTATGGCGCGGCCACATCCAGTTGTCGGTTTCGCCGCCGAATTTGCCGACCGATGAAGGGGGAGCCGCCACCATCCGGATATCCGTGTACACTTTTTTATAGAACAAGTAAAATTTGTTTCCCGCATAGAAAGGAAGCGCTTGCGGAACAATGCCCGTTTTGCCTTTCAGGTCGCTCTTTTCATAAAGTTCTTCAGCCAGTTTTTTCAGAAACGCGCCGCCGAACGATTCGGATTCGGTAATCTCTTTAGCCGCTATTTTGGCGTTCACGATATCCGTGATATCTTCGATCCGCTCGATAAAAACGAATTTAAGTCCCGGCGTAGGCAATTCCCGGTCTCTTGAGGTTGCCCAGAATCCATCGCTCAGATAATCGTGTTCCACACTGCTGTGCTGCTGGATCGATGCGTACCCGCAATGATGATTTGTCAGTATTAATCCCTCCGGAGAGATAATTTCTCCGGTACATCCGCCTCCGAAGATGCCGACGGCGTCTTTCAGAGACACGCCGTTCGGATTGTACAAATCGCCGGCTTCCAGCTTTAGTCCCTGTTTTTTCATCAGGTCGATGGAATGCTGCTCTTGCATCAATTGCAGCAACCACATTCCCTCATCCGCTTTTGCGGAGCACGCTATCAGCGCTGTGAGCGCCAACACATAAAGTCTTAGTCTGTTCATTGTTCTTTATTAGCAGTTAAAAAAATAGATATATTAATTGTTTATTTTCAAGGTTCCTTTTTTCAGGGCCTCCATAATATTGGCGGGAGGACGTTGATTCATCAGTTCGTTTTTCATGAAGTCCATGTATGGAGCCACATGATGGAAGAATTGATAATACCCTTTGCATAGGTAGTTCAGCCCGGGCTGTCCGTCCGCCGTCCGGCTGAAGCGGTTTTTCGGGCATTCTCCGTTGCAGGCAAATAAATATTCGCATTCTTTGCATGGAGTGGGGAGCGATTCATACTTCATCCTGCCAAAATGCTGTTGCCGTTCGCCGTGCATCATTTCCACCAGAGTGCGGCTGTATATGTTTCCTAATTTATATTCCGGAAAAACAAAATGGTCGCATGAATAAACGTCTCCGTTGAATTCCATCACGCCCGCATGCCCGCAGGTCTTTGCCATGGTACATACGCCGGGTTGCTCGCCCATCCAGTTGGCAAGAGTCGAGTCGAACAGCTGTATGTAGTACTTGCCTACATCTTCTTTCACCCATTCGTCGAAAATAGCACAGAGGAAATTTCCCCATTGTTCGGGAGTAACCGAAAAGTCGGCAAGCTTTCCTTCTTTATTTTCCGTCGGAGAGGCGAGATGTCGTCCGTCTTCGTGTGGAAAAATGCGCTCTACGATCGGTGTAAACTGGATATAACGGCAGTCTATCTCTTTGAAAAAACGGTAAAAGTCGAGCGGGTAGTCGGCATTGAAATCGTTGATTACCGCCATTGCGTTCCATTCTACCCCGTGTTTCTTCAGGAGCCGGATTCCTTGCATCACTTTCACAAAAGAGGGTTTTCCTTGCTTGTTTTTGCGATATTCGTCGTGAAACTCCTGCGGTCCGTCGATAGAGACGCCTACCAGCCAGTTGTTTTCGCGAAAAAATTCGCACCATTCGTCGGTGAGCATCGTCCCGTTCGTCTGGATACAGTTGTCGATCGTGCGTCCGCGGGCATATTTTTTCTGGAGCTCCATGGCTTTTTTGTAGAAAGAGAGAGGTCGCATAAGCGTTTCGCCGCCATGCCAGGTGAAAAGCACCTGAGGCATGGTTTGCGAGTTGATATACTCATCGATAAACTTCTCCAGAAGTTCGTCGCTCATCACATGTTTCGGGTTTTCTTTATATAAATTCGCTTTTTCGAGATAATAGCAATATTCGCATGCAAGATTACATACTGCTCCCACAGGCTTTACCATTACGTAAAGCGGCTTCGCGAAAGGGGCATAAGTAGTTTTTTCCATAACTGCAAATTTAGGTAAAGTAAATGAAATAAAAGCCTTTCTTTCTCTGTTTTATAAGTATTATTAAAGAAAAGAGACTTACCAAATTTTAAATATTGATAAAATGTTTCTTCATACTCCGAATCGGTTGTAACTTTGCTTGCGGATTTTAATGAATAAACGGACGTGAACAGATTATTCTCTTTTTTATTTCTGCTTCCTTTGTTGGTGGCGTGCAGTCATACCTACAAAATAGAAGGGACCTCTTCCGTCAATCATTTGGACGGAAAGATGATTTATCTGAAGGTTTTGCGTGGCGAAGAATGGGTAAAAATCGATTCGGCGGAGGTGATTCACGGTTTATTTTCAATGAAAGGAAAGATGGATTCCGTAGAGATGATTTCGCTCTATATGGACGAGCAGAGCTTGATGCCGGTTGTGCTGGAAAGAGGGAAAATAAAGGTCACCATCAGCAATACCGATCTGAAGGTTTCGGGAACTCCTTTGAATGCTTCGCTTTATGAATTTATTGCGAAAAAAAATTCGATAGAGGAGAGTCTTATGGAACTCGAACAGAAAGAAACACGTATGGTAATGGAAGGATGCGATTTAGGCGATATTCACAAGCAACTGGCTGCGGAAAGCGATTCGCTTCTGGACACAATGAACCGTTATGTGAAAGCTTTTATTTCCGATAATTATGAGAATGTATTGGGACCTAACGTGTTTATGATGTTGTGCAGCTCTTTACCTTACCCTGTCATGACGCCGCAAATCGATGATATAGTCAAAGACGCTCCCTATTCTTTTAAAAGTAATCCGATGGTGAAGGAGTTTCTGACAAAAGCAAAAGAGAATATGAAGCTGATTGAAGAACATCAACGGATGCAACAGACGGCTGCCGCACAAAAATAATAAGGCGGCAGAATCGGAAAAGGTTTCCGTGCCGCTTTCAAACTTTCCGAACCCCTTTCAGGCTTTTTACCAGTCTTGGTCTTCGTTTTTTACCATGCCTTTATGTTGCTCGGGCAAGGCGCTTTGGACTGCCGCATAGGCTTCCTCCATTGTTGCTCTGATATTTTCCATTCCTTTGCTTTTGGGTGGGATAGGTTCATGAATCGTCAATATCATACGGTGACGATGTATCCATTTTCCGGTACGGGGCAGAATTTCAAAAGAACCGTCTATGGTAACCGGTACGACGGCGAGTTGCAGATCGTCCGCCAATTGGAATGCTCCTTTCTTAAAATATCCCATGTGCCCTGTGAATGTACGTGCGCCTTCGGGGAAAACCACCAGCGATACGCCATCTTTCAGTGATGATTTGGCCTGCCGGATGGTTTCCAGAACTTTCTTTGGACCCGAACGGTCGACAAAAATATGGCCGGCACTTTCGCAGGCTTTTCCCACAAACGGCAACTTCCGCAGGCTTTTTTTCATCATCCATTTAAAATTTCTTCCGATATAACCGTAAATCAGGAAAATATCGAACGAACCTTGATGGTTCGGTACGAAGATATATGATGTCTTATCATGCAAGTGTTCACGACCGCGAACTTTCACGGGAATCAACAAAAAGAAACAAACCAACCGCGACCAGATTTTTCCCGGATAGTATCCCCAGAAATGGGCACCTCCCAACAGAGAACCTACAATTGTAATAATTGCCGTTAAAATAGTCAATACCAACAAAATGGGCAGAGCAATGCAAACTTGATACGCATAATAAAGAATCTTCATAAGGCAGGATTTTTTATCTATGCAAAGATAAACGAATCTTCGTAAAAAAAGCAATCGAATGCCGCATAAACTTTTTGTTTGTGCTATTTTTGTCATTTAGTTACAGATAACTGCAAATGATATGATACGTATGCTGCATACTGCCGACTGGCATTTGGGACAAACTTTCTTCGGTTTCGACCGCACGGAGGAGCATCAGGATTTTCTCGACTGGCTGGCGGAAGAGATTCGTTTAAAAGAGATCGACGCGTTGATTGTGGCGGGAGACATTTTTGATGTATCCAATCCTTCCGCCGCTTCTCAACGGATGTATTATCAATTTATTCATAAAGTGACGGCGGAGAATCCGAATTTGCAAATTGTTATAGTGGCGGGTAACCACGACTCGGCGGCGCGTCTCGAAGCTCCCTTGCCGTTGTTGCAAGCCATGCGTACGGAAGTGAAGGGAGTGGTGCGAAAGGGGAAAGACGGAGAAATAGATTTCGACCATCTGACGGTAGAGCTTAAAAATCGTCAGGGAGAGACGGAAGTGCTGTGCATGGCTGTCCCTTTTTTGCGTCAGGGCGATTATCCCGCAGTGCAGACAGACGGCAATCCTTATGCGGAGGGAGTGCGCGAGTTTTATAAGCGTTTCTTCCGTTTGTTGTGCGATCGCCGGAAAAAGAATCAGGCTCTTGTTGCAATCGGGCATTTACAGGCGACGGGATCGGAGATTGCCGAAAAAGATTATAGCGAACGGACGGTGATAGGAGGCTTGGAATGCGTTTCGCCCGACGCTTTCTCCGAGCAGATCGCTTACACGGCTTTGGGACATATTCATAAATCGCAGCGCGTTTCGGGAAGAGAAAATGTGCGTTATGCGGGGAGTCCTATTTCGATGTCGTTTGCGGAGAAGAACTATCATCATGGAGTGGTGATGGTTACTTTGGACAAAGGTCGAGCGTTATCGATAGAACGTCTTGAATATTCGGGAGGAATTCCTTTGGTCAGCGTGCCGGGCGGAGAGGCCGAACCGATAGATTCGGTATTGCAAGCGTTGCATGAGTTGCCCCGGATAGAGGGAACGCCTCCTTATCTGGAAGTGAAAATTCTTTTGGAAGAACCCGAGCCTGCATTGAAGCAAGAGGTGGAAGACGCGCTTGCGGATAAGAATTACCGTCTGGCGCGTATCGTGAGAACTTTTCACGGTGAAGCTAAAGAGGATGAGAATGAACAGGAGAAGTGGAAGAGAGGATTGGAGGAAATGTCTCCGTTGCAAATCGCCCGTTCTGCTTTTGAAAAAGTATATCATACGGAAATGCCTGCCGAGTTGACGGGCTTGTTTGAAGAAGTTTATGCGTCGGCTGTACGCAGGCAAGAAGAGGAGGAAGGAAAATGAGAATCATTGCGATACGATTAAAGAATCTGACTTCGATAGAGGGGAGCGTAGAACTCGATTTCTCGGCGGAACCTTTGCGATCGGCCGGCATCTTTGCGATTTCGGGGCCTACGGGCGCCGGAAAATCGACTTTGTTGGACGCTCTTTGTCTGGCGTTGTATGATAAGGCTCCCCGTTTCACCGCTTCCGTAGAAAGCATTGCTCTTGCAGATGTGGGAGAGAATCAGGTAAACCAGTCGGATGTGCGGAACATGCTTCGTCGCGGCACGGGCGACGGATATGCGGAAGTCGATTTTCAAGCTGTGGACGGGCACCGTTACCGATCGCGTTGGTCGGTAAGGCGGACAAGATACAAAGTAGACGGTTCGTTACAGCCACAAGTGCTGGAGGTGAAGGATCTGGATACCGGAAAGGAATTGCAGGGGACAAAGAGAGAATTGTTGGCTCAATTGGCGGAACGCACAGGACTGACATACGAGCAGTTTACCCGCACGGTGTTGCTGGCGCAGAATGATTTTGCCACTTTCTTGAAATCTAAAGGAGCGGCAAAAGCCGAATTGTTGGAGAAGTTGACAGGAACAGGCATTTACTCGCTCATTTCACAGGAGGTTTTTGCACGGAATAAGGCTGTTCAAGAGGAAATGGCACTGATTGAAAGTAAAAAGAATGTCATAGAACTGATACCGGAAGAGGAATTGCTTCTATTGCAAAAGGAGAAAGAGACGGAAGGAGAGAAGCGTTCGGAAGGGATCCGGCGATTGGCGGAACTGAACACTCAGTTGACGATAGTAAACTCTTTGAAAACGCAGGAAGAGCTTTGGAAAAAGAAACAGAATGAGGAGCAGGAAGCGCTTGAGAAAAAGGAAAAAGCGCAAGAAGTTCTGAGTGTACGCGAAGAAGAACTTGCTCGTTTCAAAGAACAATGGGAAGCCATACAGCCCGACCTGAGGAAAGCCCGTGAATTGGATGTACAAATCCGTTCTCAGGAGGGAGTGTACGTGCAGTCCGAACGGAGTCTGCAAGAGATTCGTTCGCAATTGAAAGCGGGAGAGGCGAAATATCGCTCTTTCGACAAGCAATTGAACGATTCTTACCATGTATTGGGTAATTTGCTGAATCATGGCGGGACGGAAAAGTTGGAGATAGAAGAGGCCGAATCTATTTTGTCGGGTGAAGAAGAACGATTGAAAGAGGAAGAGACAAAGAGCGAGGCTCTTTTGAAACGGGTAAACGATTTCGGTTATCCGTCGAAAATGGAGGAACGGAACCGGTTGCAGAAGGAGTTGGAACGTTCGCGGAATATTCGGAAACTGACGGATACCCGGATGAAAATCGAAGAAGAAAAAAGAAAGCTGGAGAAAGAATCGGGTGAAGTGGCAAATTGTTTAGCCGATTGTGAGTCTGTTCTCAACACGGTTCAGCGACTTTATGACAATGCCCGTATGGCTGTAGGAAAAGATGTGAAAGCTTTGCGCCGGCAGTTGAAGAAAGGAGAGGCTTGTCCGGTCTGCGGCAGCAAAAATCATCCTTATCATGAAGAATCGGAAGCGGTAGATGCGATTTTCCGGAATATGGAACTGGAATATAAAGCGGCATCGGAGGCTTATCGACGGGCGAACAACCGGAATATTGCCGTGCAGCGTGATTTGGCCCATCAAAAGAAATTGGAAGAGGAGTTGGCGGCGCAATTGGCTTTGTTGCAAGAAGAAGGGGCGAAAAATGTGAGCGAAGATGAATTAAAAACCTGCTTGAACGAATTAGAAAAAAAGATTCTGTCATATCGTAACCTGTATGCCGAATGGCAGCAATCGGATGAACTCTTGAAAAGAAAGCGTGATTATTGCCGGACCCTGCGGACGAATGTTGCTCAGCACCGATTGTTTGTGCAGCAATCTCTTGCTGCCGGAGAACAATTGTCGCTGTTGCGCCATGCGGTGGCTGCCGAACTTGCTAAGTTTGAGGAAATAGAAAAGGCATTGAACGGCTTGAAGCATGAACGTGCCGGTTTGCTGAAAGGAAAAGATGCCGATGAAGCGGAAATTGCGGTGGCTAAAAGAGAGAAAGATTTGACTGTGGCTCTGGATAAAAGCCGACAGGAGGTGGAGAATGTGCGGAACAAACTTTCCGGTTTGCAAGGAGAAATGAAACAACTATCGGCAGTCATTGACGAACTGAGGGAGCGTCAGCAACGGATCGAGCAGCCCGACCGCCTTGCAGAAGCTATTGAAAAGCAACAGGAAGAAAATCTGCATACGGAACGCGCGCTGTCTGTTATCGAAGCGCGCCTATTGCAGCAGGCAAAGAACAGGGCAACTATGGAGGAGATAGAGAAGGAACTGGCGGATAAAAGTTTGTCTGCAGAGCGTTGGGCCAAATTGAACAAACTGATCGGCAGTGCCGATGGAGCGAAGTTTAAAGTAATTGCGCAGAGTTACACGTTGAACTTATTGCTTTGGCACGCCAACAAGCATTTGTCTTACCTTTCCAAACGCTATAAGTTGCAGCAAGTGCCCGAAACCTTAGGGCTTCAGGTGATCGATCTCGATATGTGCGATGAAGTGAGGACAGTATATTCGCTTTCGGGCGGAGAATCTTTTTTAATTTCGCTGGCGTTGGCACTGGGATTGTCGTCGCTTTCGAGTAACAATTTGACGGTCGAATCTCTTTTCATCGACGAAGGGTTCGGCTCGCTGGATGCCGATAGTCTGCGTACCGCTATGGAAGCGTTGGAGCAATTGCAGATGCAGGGGCGGAAGATAGGAGTGATTTCGCACGTACAGGAAATGAGCGAACGAATTGCCGTTCAGGTGCAAGTGCAGAAGAAAGCGAATGGAAAAAGCGTGATTACCGTCGTAGGGTAATTACGGTTATCTCGGGCCAGGCGCCGAACCGGAAGGGAAGCCCTATGTAGCCGATGCCGATATTGACATAGAGCCCGCGCCCCTTTTCCATATACATGCCGCCCCATTCCGGATAGATATAAGCGGAAGGAGAGTATTCGCCTATTTTCAGCTGCATGGCATGGGTATGTCCCGCCAGCATCAAGTCGATATTCGATTCGGGAAGAACCTCCCGCCTCCAATGTGTCGGATTATGACTCAGAAGAATCTGAAACAAACCTTCAGTGCCTTTTATCGCTTTTTTCAGGTCGCCGTGTTGGGAGAAAGGAGGCTCTCCTTCGTTCTCTACGCCGATAAGCGCGATGCTGTCGGTCCCATGCGTAAGGATGGCATGCGAGTTGTTCAAAAGTTTCCATCCCATTTGCTTCTGTCTGCGTTGAAGTTCTTTTAAATTGTTGATTTCATCCTGTTTGCTTCTCCAGCGAAAATAAGGACCGTAGTCATGATTGCCTAAAACAGAGTATACTCCGTCCTTTGCTTTCAGACGGGCTAAAATATTCTGGAAACCGTTGAGCTCTATCGCCCGGTGATTTACCAGATCGCCTGTGAAGACTATCAGATCGGGAGCCTGTTCGTTGACTAAATCTACCAGTTTTTCAATGGCGGCACTGTTGTCTTGCCAACTGCCGATGTGAATGTCAGATAGTTGTACGATGCGATATCCGTTGAAACTCTCAGGGAGGAAACCGGAGGAAAAGGTGACTTCTTTCACATCAAATTTTGTACGTCCGATAAACGATCCGTAAAGAATCATGAACACGGAGAGTGTTGCAAGCGTAAGCCCCGTACCTATAAAGGGTGTTCGTGGCAGTCGAAACCATTTATGGAAAGGCATGCCAATCAAAGTACAGATGGCTAAAAGCAATTTGGGTGCCGTAAACAGGAAAAACGCAATAGAGAACCAGCCGATTGCCTGACTATGTTGCTGAATAAAGCCATAATTAGCGAAGCCTACCAGACAAAGCAATCCTGTGGCCAGCAGAAAAGTCGGTATCCAATAGGCTATACGCAACCATCGCTTTCGGGTAATCCGTATAATGAACCGGAAAAATAGAAAGAGATCCGGCATAATAAGGAAAATCAGCAGAAAAAGGAACACACGTTGCAGCATAAATATTGTCAGGAGTTATCAATTATCTTTATTGTTCGGGCTCACATCAGTTCTTTCAACTCATTTAAGTTTTTCTTGATTTCCCGAATGCGGTTTAAAAACTTCTTGCGATAAACCCATAAGATTAAAGCCAATCCTCCTCCCCACAGGAACATAAAGAATAAAACCGGCAAAGCTCCATATTGCCATACTTCCCAATAAATAAATGACAACATGGCCAGTAGCAGCAGATAGCCCACAGCAATCATCCGTTCCCGGATCATCCATCGGTGTACGCGGTTGACGCGCCCGATCACCTCTACCGGCGGCATTTCGTCTACTTGGATTTTCCGGAGAAAGCGAAATGTAAATATATCCCAGCAAAATGCGGGAATCAAAGATACAATAACGATTATATAAACAGGATTCAGCTTGCCATTGAACCATACGTCCGCTATGAGTAAGCATAGTATCGGAAGCGATATCAACAGCAGTTGGAGATTCAGGCGGGCTATGGCATGAATTCCTTTGCCGGCATGATCTATCAGCTTATTCACTTCTTCCTCTTTGAGTAATTCTTTATTCTTCAGATGTTCGTCAAAGATATTCCACGATTTTTTCAATTCTTCCAATTCCATATCTTATCCTTCCTTTTTCATTTTTCTTAGTTTGTTTTTTATCCGGTTCAGTTTCGTTGCTACGTTGGTTACGCTAAGCCCGGTAATTTCGGCTATTTCTTCGTAGCTTTTTTCTTCCAGATAAAGCAGAATAATCGATTTGTCGAGTTGTCCCAATTGGTTTATCATACTGTAAAGCCGTTTCAGCATTTCGTGCACCGGATCATATCCCTCTTTTCTTTCATTCATTTCCGGAGTAAGGGTAACAATTTCGGGTAGATGTTTGTCTTTGCGCAGAAAACTGATACATGTATTCAATGCAATGCGGTAAATCCATGTGGAGACTTTACATTCTTTCCGGAATTTGGGATAGGCTTTCCAAAGATTGAGAACTACATCCTGATACAGGTCGTTAAGGGGCGCATTGGGACGGGCATATAAGTAACATACTTTGTAAATGATCCGTTCGTATTCGCGGATGATTGCCAGAAACTCTTGTTCGACGGAGCGGGTTGCTTCAGTTATATGCTTGCTCATGGATTTCTTCGATAGCTTTTCCGGTTAGTTAGTCGTATAAGAAAGGCGAAAATCACATGAAAAGGAAATTTATTGCAAATTAGCCGCCAGAAATTTGCGCATTTCTTCAATCGTTTTTCCCCGGCGACGGGCATAATCTTCCAATTGGTCTTCGCCTATTTTCCCTACCGAGAAATATTCTGCGGCAGGGTGCGAGAACATCAGTCCGGTGACCGAAGCGTGCGGACGCATCGCTCCGTTTTCGGTAAGTGTAATTCCTATCCGGTTCATCTCCAGGAGCTCGTCTAACAAGAAATTGACCGATTGGTCGGGAAGTGAGGGGTAGCCTACTGCCGGACGGATGCCTCGATATTTTTCAACCAAAAGCTCGGGTATGGTCAGGTCTTCATCTTTCGCATACCCCCACGCCACTTTGCGTACATATTCGTGCATCTTTTCGGTTGCCGCTTCCGCCAGACGGTCGGAAAGAGTTTGAACAAGCAGATGCTTGTACGGGTCTTTCTCATAAAGTCCTTCCATATCGGCATCGATGGAAGAGGCGAAAGCTCCGATCGTATCCGGTATTCCTGACGCTGCCGGACGAATGAAATCGCTCAGGCACAGGAAAGGACTTTTGTCTCGCTTCGGTGTCTGTTGGCGGAGCAGCGGAAACACGAGCGAATGTCCCGGTTCTTTTTCTATAATCAGGTTGTCGCCGTCGGAGTTTGCCTTGCAGATTTTGAAAATAAAATTTATCCGATAATCCCTGTCGAGCAAATCGAGCATGCGGTTGGCCTCTTTGAGAAGCTGCATCGCTTCGGAGGCTTTGCTGCGGTCTTCTTCGGAAAATGTGGTGAGCCATGAAGCGCGGCAGACGTCGCAGCCGTGAATGTTGGCAATGGCGGCGAAGCGCGGTTGAAATCCCCAGGCGTGGAAGAAATAAATCCAGTTGATATAGGGGCTGACTTCGTGAACGGCAAAAGATAATTGTTCGCTGATTTGTCGCATTGTTCTCTTCAAGTTTTTGTCAATGTGCTTCGGAGCATTCGTTTTTTGGCAAGTCTGCGGAAATTTCCGTGACTTTTTGAGAAACTCTTGCGGTTTATCGCTTTAGTCATTTTTCAAAACGAAGTTCTTGTCCGCAATAGTTCTCGTCTATGCTCCCGTTGTTATATAACAGATGTCCGTTTACAAATGTTTTTTCCACTTTCCAGTTGAAAGTATGTCCTTCGAACGGACTCCATTTACATTTGCTCCGGATACACTCCGCTGAAACTTTCCAATTGCTGTCGGGACGTACCAGAACGAGGTCTGCCTGATATCCCCGGCGGATGTATCCCCTGTTTGCTATCTTGTACATTTCCGCAGGGGCATGGCACATCTTTTCTACTATCTTTTCGATGGTGAAAACTCCTTTGTCCGCAAGCTCCAGCATGCTGACGAGTGAAAATTGCAGAATCGGTATTCCCGATGCGGCTTTTAAGGCACCTCCTTCTTTCTCGTTCAGAAGGTGAGGAGCATGGTCGGTGGCAATGGCGTCGATCCGTCCGTCGTTCACGGCATCCCGCAAGGCTTTCCGGTCATCGGCCGTTTTCACCGCAGGGTTGCATTTGATGCGTCCGCCCAAAACGGCATAGTCTTCTTCTGCAAACATCAGATGCGGAATACATGCTTCCGCCGTAATCCTCTTTTCAGTCAGAGGCGCCTGAGTGAACAGGTTGAGTTCTTTGGCCGTGGAGATGTGCATAATGTGCAGGCGGGCATTCGTTTCGCGCGCCAGTTGCACGGCAAGCTCGCTCGAACGGTAGCAGGCTTCGGCCGACCGGATGGCCGGATGAAATTCTAAAGGCACGTTCTCTCCGTATTCTTTTTTATATCTGTCGGTATTTTTCCGGATGGTTCCCTGGTCTTCGCAATGGGCGGCAATCAGCAAATCCGTACCTCCGAATATATTGCGCAGGCTCGCCGTCCGGTCGACCAGCATATTGCCGGTGCTCGCTCCCATGTATATTTTCACTCCGCAGACACGGTGCTTATCCAATTGGGGAAGTAATGTATAATTGCTGTTGGTGGCTCCGAAGTAGCAAGAGTAGTTTACGGAAGACTTTGCCGCCAATAAATCGAACTTCTCATCCAAAGCTTCTAATGTTGTGGTCTGGGGATTGGTGTTGGGCATGTCCATGATGGAAGTGATGCCTCCTGCGGCTGCGGCATGGCTTTCGGTTGTTATGTCCGCTTTATGAGTCAGTCCCGGATCGCGGAAATGGACGTGCTCGTCGATCACGCCCGGTAAAAGATAGCATCCCGCGGCATCTATCACCTCTTCACATGAATCGGCGGGGAGTTGGCCGTCTACCAAGATTTCAGCTATTTTTTCACCTTCGATAACCACCGAGGCCGCCACTTTCCTGCCTTCGTTTACGAGAATGGCGTTTTGAATCAATATGCGTTTCATTTCTTTTTCGGATAAGGATGGAACCAACTGTTTACTTTCATTGTGATTACTCCGAATACGGCTTCGCCGAAAATGCTGCTGTTCATCTTCGATGTTCCGAGTTCGCGGTTAATGAAGATGACAGGCACCTCGATGATTTTAAATCCGGATTTGTAGGCTGTGAATTTCATTTCAATCTGGAAGGCGTATCCTTTGAAGCGTATCTGATCCAAATCGATGGCTTCCAGCACTTGGCGGCGGTAACATACGAAACCGGCGGTGGTGTCGTGGACGGGAATGCCTGTGATGACACGCACATACTTGGAAGCGAAATACGACATCAATACCCGCCCCATCGGCCAATTGACCACGTTTACGCCGCTTACGTAGCGTGAACCTACGGAAACGTCTCCTCCTTCTTCCGCGCAGGCTTTATACAGGCGGGGAAGATCATTGGGATTGTGGCTGAAATCGGCGTCCATCTCGAAAATATATTCGTAGCTATGCGCGAGCGCCCATTTGAAGCCTGCGATGTACGCCGTTCCCAATCCGAGTTTTCCGCTGCGTTCTATCATAAACAAGCGTTCGGGGAACTCTTGTTGCAAGGTCTTTACAATAGCTGCCGTACCGTCGGGCGAACCGTCTTCTATCACTAATATATGGAAGACTTTCTCCAAACCGAAGACTGCGCGAATGATGTTTTCGATGTTTTCCCGTTCGTTATAAGTCGGGATGATGACGATGCTATCGGATGTTTGCATATAAACTTGTAATTTGAAGACAAATATAACGCTTTTCCTTTCGTTAAAGGAAAAACTAAGGATAATTTAGTACTTTTGCGGTGGATTTTCATTGCATGGTACCACGGGTTTTTACAAATTCGTGGCGAGTTAATATGATATTTATGACTATAACCGAACTACAGCAACAATATGCCGCCCATCCCAACATGGCGGTGATGGAACGTATCTTGAAAGATCCTTCCATCCGGACTGTGTTTTGCGGAGGTCTGTGCGCTTCTGCCGCTTCGCTTTCTTCATCGGTGTGGGTGCGTCGAGGCATTTGCCCTTTTGTCTTTATTCTGGGCGATCTCGAAGAGGCGGGATATTTTTATCACGACCTCACGCAGATTTTAGGAACGGAGCAAGTGCTTTTCTTCCCTTCTTCGTTTCGCCGTTCCGTCAAGTACGGACAGAAAGACGCAGCCAATGAGATTCTGCGTACGGAAGTACTGAGCCGGTTGGAAAAAGGAGAGAAAGGCCTGTGTATTGTGACGTATCCCGACGCATTGGCAGAGAAAGTGGTGTCGCGCAAAGAGCTGAACGATAAAACCCTGAAGCTGAATGTAGGGGAGCGTGTGGATACGGTGTTTGTTACAGATGTGCTGCATAGCTACGGATTCGAATATGTGGATTATGTATATGAACCCGGACAATATGCCGTGAGGGGAAGCATTATCGACGTTTTTTCTTTTGCTTCCGAATACCCTTACCGCATCGATTTTTTCGGCGATGAAGTGGAGAGTATCCGCACGTTCGAGGTGGAGTCGCAACTTTCGCGGGAAAAGAAAAACGGGATAATGATTGTTCCCGACTTGGCGGTGACGGGTGAAGTGACGACCTCTTTTCTCGATTTTATTCCCGGAGAGACTGTGCTGGCGATGCGCGACTTCCTGTGGTTGCGCGAACGCATTCAGGCCGTGCACGACGAGGCTTTGACACCGCAAGCCATTGCCGTGCAGGAAGCCGAAGAGAACGGAGGCATCACGCCCGAGGGAAAATTGATAGACGGCAGCGAGTTTATGTCGCGCGCGCTCGATTTCCGCCGAATGGAGTTCGGCAACAAGCCGACAGGCGTACCCGATGCGAGTGTTTCTTTTGAGACTTCCGCCCAGCCCATTTTCCACAAGAATTTCGACCTGGTATCCGATGCTTTCAGAGATTATATCGGAAAAGGATATTCGCTCTTTGTTTGCAGTGACAGTACAAAGCAGACCGACCGCATCAAGGCCATCTTTGAAGACCGCAAAGAGCATATTTCCTTTACTCCCGTTCAACGAACCCTTCATGAAGGGTTCGCGGATGATACGTTGCGGATGTGTGTGTTTACCGATCATCAGCTTTTCGACCGTTTTCATAAATACAACCTGAAGAGCGACAAGGCTCGTTCGGGGAAAGTAACGTTGTCGCTGAAAGAGCTGAACCAGTTCACTCCCGGCGATTATGTGGTGCATACCGACCACGGCATCGGGCGCTTTGCCGGATTGATACGGGTTCCGAATGGAGACACTACGCAGGAGGTGATAAAGCTCATCTATCAGAACGAGGACGTGGTGTTCGTCTCCATCCATTCATTGCACAAGGTCTCCAAATACAAAGGAAAAGAAGGAGAGCCTCCGCGCTTGAATAAATTGGGAACGGGTGCTTGGGAAAAACTGAAGGAGCGTACAAAGACGAAGATTAAGGACATTGCCCGCGACCTTATTAAGCTTTATTCGCAACGCCGACAGGAAAAAGGCTTTTCCTACAGTCCCGACAGCTTTTTGCAGCGGGAATTGGAGGCGTCGTTCATATACGAAGATACGCCCGACCAAAGCAAGGCTACGGCGGACGTGAAGACGGATATGGAAAGCGAACGTCCGATGGACCGTCTGGTGTGCGGAGATGTGGGATTTGGCAAGACGGAAGTGGCGATCCGTGCCGCGTTTAAGGCAGTGGCGGACAATAAGCAGGTGGCCGTGCTCGTGCCGACTACGGTACTTGCTTACCAGCATTTCCGGACTTTCCGCGAACGGTTGAAAGGTCTGCCTTGCCGGGTGGAGTACCTGAGTCGGGCCCGTACGGCGGCACAGGCGAAAGCCGTGCTGAAAGAGTTGAAGGAAGGAGAAGTGAACATACTTATCGGCACCCATCGTATTCTGGGGAAGGATGTGCGCTTTAAAGACTTGGGATTGCTCATTATCGACGAAGAACAGAAGTTCGGCGTTTCGGTGAAAGAAAAGCTGCGACAGATGAAAGTGAACGTGGATACGCTGACCATGACCGCCACGCCCATTCCGCGTACCCTCCAATTCTCACTGATGGGGGCGCGCGACTTGAGTGTTATCTCTACGCCTCCGCCCAACCGTTACCCCATTCAGACCGAAGTGCATACGTTCAACGAAGAGGTGATTGCCGATGCCATAGGCTTTGAAATGAGTCGCAACGGGCAGGTTTTCTTCGTGAACAACCGGATTGCCAACCTGCCGGAGCTGAAAGCCATGATTCTTCGTCATATTCCCGACTGCCGGGTGGCGATAGGGCACGGGCAAATGGAACCCGCCGAGCTGGAGAAGGTAATATTCGACTTTGTGAACTACGACTATGACGTGCTGCTCGCCACTACCATTATCGAAAGCGGCATCGATATCCCGAACGCGAATACCATTATCATCAATCAGGCGCAGAACTTCGGCCTGAGCGATTTGCACCAGATGCGCGGGCGGGTGGGGCGAAGCAATAAAAAGGCTTTTTGTTACTTGCTGGCTCCTCCGCTGAGCAGCCTGACTACCGAAGGCAGACGGCGCCTTCAGGCGATTGAAAACTTCAGCGACTTGGGAAGCGGTATTCATATCGCCATGCAAGACCTCGACATACGCGGGGCGGGCAACCTGTTGGGGGCGGAGCAAAGCGGTTTCATCGCCGATTTAGGTTACGAAACTTATCAGAAAATATTGGCTGAGGCGGTGCACGAATTGAAGAATGATGAATTTGCCGAGCTGTATGCGGATGAGATAAAAGAATCGAAAGAGATCAGCGGCGAGCTGTTTGTCGACGAATGCCAGATCGAAAGCGATCTGGAGATACTGCTTCCGGCGGATTATGTGACGGGAAGCAGCGAGCGTATGCTGCTCTATCGCGAACTCGACGGTCTGACGCTCGACAAAGAGGTGGACGCTTTCCGTACACGGCTCGAAGACCGCTTCGGAACGGTGCCGCCCGAAACGGAGGAACTGCTGCGTGTGGTACCTCTCCGACGCTTGGGAGCGCGACTCGGAGCGGAGAAGATATTCCTGAAAGGAGAGAGGATGACGCTCTTTTTCGTTTCCAACCCCGACAGTCCGTTCTATCAAAGCCGGGCTTTCGGCCAAGCGATAGAGTATATGATGAAATACACCCGTCGCTGCGACTTGCGTGAACAGAACGGAAGACGGAGCATGGTGGTGAAAGATGTGGGGAATGTGGAAACGGCGGTCAGCGTGTTGCAAGAGATGGTTGCGATGCCGGTAGGAGACTGACCGGCTCTTTGCTCCCGGTTTCAATGTCGGATCTGTCCGTACAAGCTTCCGGTGTAGAGGTTGTCTGCCTTTTCAGGCACATACTTTTAGCGGCACTGCCGATCTTTTTTCTACGATATGCAGCTTTATCAATCAGAGGCAGGGTGACAGACGAAGCGTTGAAAGAAGTCTTTTTTCTACGATATGCAGCTTTATCGTTACAGAGAATAACCCTTTGGGAGAAAAGGATAAAGTTTTTTTCTTCATTCTACGATATGCGGCTTTATCCGCTTTTCTACGTTCTGGCAGGCTGTTTATTCCCGGATTATTCCGCTTTCGGAATCGGAATGACTGCTTTATCCGGAACTATCGTCTTGCCTGTTTTTTCTTTCCATACAGCCGGTCTATCAGGTCCTGCCGTCCGATGCGTTTCAGTTCGCTCACGATGTTCCGGCGTTCCTCCGGTTTATACCAGAAAAAGAACTGTCTCTGACGCAGCTTCTCCCGTTGCGTTTTCGCGCTGAACACCGGCTCCAGTGTGTAAGGATGGTATCCTGTGTACCATGCTTCGGTAGCTACGGTCATCGGAGTGGGCGTGAAGTCCTGCACCTGCTCCAGATGAAAGTCGAGCCGTTTGGTTATGACAGCCAGCTCCGCCATATCTTCTTCTCGGCAGCCGGGGTGTGAGGAAATGAAGTAGGGAATGAGCTGTTGCCGCAGATTCTCTTCCCGGTTGATTCGGTCGAATATCCGTTTGAATTGCTCGAATTGTTCGAAAGAAGGCTTCCGCATCACTGCCAATACCCGGTCGCTCGTATGTTCGGGAGCCACTTTCAGACGTCCGCTTACGTGGCGGGTAATCAGCTCGCGCGTGTATTCGGTTGCGCTGCGGTTCGTTTCGGCATCTTTACTTTGATGAAGCAACAGGTCGTAACGCACGCCGCTTCCGATGAAAGACTTCTTGATTCCCGGCAAAGCGTCTACCGACTTGTAGATATCGAGCAGCGGACGGTGGTCGGTATTCAGGTTCGGACAAACCTTCGGATGTATGCAAGAAGGACGCTTGCACTTCCGGCATACGGATTCGTCGCGTCCTTTCATGCGGTACATGTTGGCCGACGGACCTCCCAAATCGCTCAAGTAACCTTTGAAGTCGGGCAGTTGTGTCACTTTCCGCACCTCTTTCAGGATAGACTCTTTGCTGCGGCTCACAATAAACTTGCCCTGATGGGCGGAGATGGTACAGAAAGCGCACCCGCCGAAGCATCCGCGATGGATGTTGACGGAGAACTTGATCATGTCGTATGCCGGAATCCGTTTGCCTTTGTATTTGGGATGGGGCAAACGCGTATAAGGCAGGTCGAACGAACGGTCGAGCTCTTCCTCGCTCATGGGAGGGTAGGGAGGATTCACCACGACGATGCGGTTGCCCACCGACTGCGTGATGCGCGACGCGCTGTATTTGTTCGATTCCTCTTCGATGTGCCTGAAGTTGGCCGCCTGTTTCTTCTTGTCCGACAGGCATTCTTCGTGCGAATAGAGCCGGATATCGCCCGCTTCGTCCGCAAACTCTTTTTCATTTGCCACGTAGGCTATCTGCGGAATGCCGTTCAGCGGCGAGCGATGTATGCTGAAAGAAGGCTACGGCACACTGTCGGCAGACCGTTTTTGGTGTTCTTCCAGCTTCCGAGCCAACTCGATGATGGGCTTTTCTCCCATTCCGTAAATCAGCAGGTCGGCGCCGCTGTCGCAAAGGATGCTTTTTCGCAATGCGTCCTGCCAATAGTCGTAATGGCTCAGTCTGCGCATGCTCGCCTCTATGCTTCCCAGTACCACCGGAACGTCGGGGTAGAGCTTTTTCAATATCTGCGTGTAAACGATGGAAGGATATTCCGGGCGCATATCGGGCCGCCCGTCGGGCGTATAAGCGTCTTCGCTGCGGAGACGCTTGTTGGCGGTGTATTTGTTTACCATAGAGTCCATACATCCGGCGGAAACACCGAAGAACAGACGGGGGCGTCCCAGCTTCTTAAAGTCGCGCAGGTCATCCCGCCAGTTGGGCTGGGGAACAATGGCAACCTTCAGTCCTTCCGCTTCGAGGATGCGTCCGATTACCGCCGCCCCGAACGAAGGATGGTCTACATACGCGTCGCCGCTGAAGAGAATCACATCCAGTTCGTCCCATCCGCGAAGTTCCACTTCTTTTTTGGTCGTGGGAAGCCAGTCGGTCAGTTTATAATCATTCATGCCGCAAAGATACGGATAATAAGAGTTTTTTCCAATGGCTTGCCGGATGAGGCTCGTACACTGCACCGAGGCTTACAGCGTGCTGCCGACTGTAAACTGAATGGTCATGCACTCTCCGTCGTAAATTTCACGAAAGCCGATTCCTTGCTCGGAAAGATATTCTTTCAAGTCCTGAAAAGCATCGGTACGGTTCATGATAATCCGGAGCGTATCGCCCGGACTTGCTCGGTATATGGCTTTCATTGCCGGAATGAGCGGGCTGTAGGCGGTTGTTCCGCAAGTGTCTACGGTAATCATTCTTCCTCCCCTTCTTCCTCCTGACCGGGAAGCCAAGTGAGATAAAGCTTGATCAGTTGCTGCAAGCCGAACGCCTTCATATTGTTGTGGTATATGACGTCGATGCAGAGGTCGAGCAGATCCTTGCTGTTCTCTTCTTGACTGGCAATCAGTGAACGGATATTCAGTTTCAGTTTGTCGAGTACGTTCTCGTCTACGATGCCGTTGCTGTCGATCAGATGACGGAACAAAGCATACTTCTCAATCGTTTTCAGATTCTCGTCGGATACTTCTATGCTCCGTGTACCGGTGGGGTTTGCTTGTATTGTATACATATTCTTTTGTGGATTAACGGTTAATTCTCAAATTCTGACGGTCGGTTCGCTTACAGTACGGCCGCGCATGAATGCTTTTCATTCATAGGAGCAAAGATAGAATTTTAAATGAGAAACAGGCAGGAAAAGAGGATTATTTTTGAGAAAAGCTCCCCATGCGCCAGCCGTCGTGCTTGCATGGCCTTTTCCCGAACGTATGTTTTCGAACCGAATCATGATCTCGCGAATATAGAAAAAAAGAGTGAGAAGCGATCGGCTTCCCACTCTTCTGTCATTTTTGATGTATTTATAGCGGAACGTACTCTACAAACGCTTCCATCGCTTCGTAAGAAGCCAGGCCCAAGCGGTCGTACAGAGCGGCGGTGCCGCGGTTTCTTTCCTCACTGCGTTGCCAGAACAGGCGTTCGTCGTTTCCGAGGAAAGGAGCGCTTTCCATTTGCGACTGATGTTTCAGGATGGAGTTCCGTTTGGCCCGCAATTCTTCCGGGCTGATGGGGACAACCATCTCGATGTGCTCGATTTCCCATTCCGCCCATGCGCCGCGATACATCCAGATGCGGCAATCTTTCAGCCATTTGGCTCCTTCTTCTTTTTCAAGGTCGATGGCGGCAAGCACGGCATCCGTACAAACACGGTGCGTTCCGTGCGGGTCGGCTAAGTCGCCCGCCACGAAGATTTGGTGAGGCTTCACTTCGCGGAGCAGGTTGCGCACAATCTCTACATCGGCTTCGCTGATGGGATTTTTCTGGATTTTCCCGGTTTCGTAGAAAGGAAGATCGAGGAAGTGGCAACGATCCAACGGGATGTTGTTGTAAGCGCATGCAGTGCGCGCTTCT
Organism: Bacteroides pyogenes DSM 20611 = JCM 6294; assembly: GCF_000428105.1. Classification (GTDB taxonomy): domain Bacteria; phylum Bacteroidota; class Bacteroidia; order Bacteroidales; family Bacteroidaceae; genus Bacteroides; species Bacteroides pyogenes. The sequence goes on from NZ_KE386623.1 coordinate 203,454, forward strand.
CCGCGGCGAATGAGTCCTTTGATGGTCAGGATGTCGCGAGTGTCCATGTCGCCGTCTTTCTTTTCCTTCAGGAATTTGCGTATTTCCGCATATTTCTCGCTGATTACCTTGTCTTCGTTATTGTTGAATATCTGGTTGAATCCGTTGATGAAGTGCAGGAAGCGGATTACCTCTTCGTCTCCCACGGCAATGTTTCCGGAAGTCTGGTAAGCCACATGCACCTCGTGCTTTTGTTCTACCAGCCGGCGGAATGTTCCTCCCATCGAGATAACGTCGTCGTCGGGATGCGGAGAGAAGATTACCACGCGTTTCGGATAAGGTTTGGCGCGTTCCGGACGGTAAGTATCGTCGGCGTTCGGTTTGCCGCCCGGCCATCCGGTGATGGTATGCTGCAAATCGTTGAATATTTTGATATTCACGTTGTATGCCGAGCCGAAAAGAGCCAGAAGTTCACTCAGTCCGTTTTCGTTGTAATCTTTGTTCGTCAGCTTCAGAATCGGCTTTCCGGTAAGTTGGCAAAGCCATACGATGGCGCTGCGTATCAGTTTGTCGTTCCATTCGCACGAAGTCACCAGCCACGGGCGATGGATACGCGTAAGGTTCGAAGCGGCGGAAAGGTCGATGGCAATGTGGGCGTTGCGGTGTGTTTGCAGGTAAGATGCGGGGATGGTGTCGGTTATCGGCCCTTCCACGCATGCTTTAACCATTGCGGCCTTTTCTTCGCCCCATGCCAGCAGATATATTCTTTTGGCGCTCAGAATGGTGGATACTCCCATTGTGATAGAGCTTACCGGAGTGTTTTCGATGCTTCCGAAGTTCTTTGCGGCTTCATTGCGCGAGTCGTTGTCGAGCAGTATCAGCCGGGTGGTGGAGTTCTGGCGCGAACCCGGTTCGTTGAACGCGATGTTTCCCACACGGCCGATTCCCAGAAGGGCGATATCGATGCCGCCGAAACTCTCGATGCGCTGTTCGTACAAGCGGCAGTATTCGAAGATGGTGTCTTTGGCGATTGTCCCGTCGGGAGTAAAGATATTCTGCTTGTCGATGTCCACGTGGTCGAGGAACATCTGCTTCAAAGCGTTGAAGTTGCTGTTCACCGCATCGGGGCTCAGCGGGTAATATTCGTACATATTGAATACGATTACGTTGCGGAAGCTCAGCCCTTCTGCTTTGTGCATACGGATGAGTTCGGCATATACGTGGCTCGGGGAGTTCCCTCCGGGAAGCGCCAATACGCAAAAGCGTCCTTCTTTTTGTTTCTCGCGGATGGTTTGTGCTATTTCACGGGCGATGCTGCTTGCCCCTTCTTCTACCGATTCGTAGATGTCGGTCGGAATTTTTTCAAGTCTTGTAAGGACCGATTTTTCAAATGCATTCTCCGGTCTGTAATATTTGGGGGAGACGCGGTTGAGAGTGATTTGAGAACTGAGATTTGTTTTCATAAATTTGTAAATTAAGTTATATGCGATCAAAGTCTGTGCGGTTATTGTTTGGTCACCACAAAGATACGAAAGATGTTTATACCATTAACTACTTATTTATAGGTATTGTTGCGGTTTCAGACTCTTTTAACATTTGTTTCGTGCAGGCGTTACAGGCGGAAAACGTCTGCATCTTTCCATGCCGGAAACTTCTCTCTGAATCGTCTGAGAGCAGGCAGGCCGATTTCCGCTGTGGCGATTCCTTCCTTTCTGTCGGGCAGGGAGGCTATGGTTTCTCCCGTTGCCGAAAGAATCACGCTTCCTCCGTCGTGCTCCAACCCGTTCGCATCGGAGCCTGTCCGGTTCACGCCGCAAACGTAGCATTGGTTTTCGATGGCGCGGGCACGCAGCAGGGTGTCCCATGCCGTGCGGCGGGCAAGCGGCCAGTTGGCGACGTAAATCAGCAGGTCGTACTCGTTGTTTACGTTCCGGCTCCATACGGGGAAGCGCAGGTCGTAGCACACGAGCAGGCAGATGTTCCACTCCCGGTAGGTAAAGATAAGCCGGCGGTTGCCGCTCGAGAAGTGCGCGGGCTCTTCACCCATGCGGAAAAGATGCCGCTTGTCGTAGTAGAATTCATCCCCTTCCGGTGTCAGGAAAAAGGCGCGGTTGTAATATGTTCCTTTATCCTCCGCCATATAGCTGCCGCATATAGCCGTGCCGTACAGGGCGGCCCACTCTTTGAGCGTGCGGATGGTTTCTCCTTCCACAGGTTCGGCAAGAAGATGGCTCCGCATGCTGAATCCGGTGGAGAACATCTCCGGCAAAACAACAATCTCCGTTGTTCCACGGAGGCTTTGCAGCTTTTCGTGAAGCGAACGGAGATTTGCCTGTTTGTCTTCCCAAACGATATCTGTCTGTATCAATGAGATTTTCATGCTTCTACATTATATCTTTCCCAAAACGAAATTCTCGGGATATTTCCCTTTGAAGTCTTTGAAATAGAGTTTGATTTCGCGCATGTCTTTATCGATTTCGCCCGAAGGCATAACGGCTTTTGTTGCCGTAATGGTCTTCTTTTCGTAGTCGATGCCGATCAGTACGATAGGGACTTGCGCTTTGAGAGCGATGTAGTAAAACCCTTTCTTCCAGTCGGGGTTCGGCTTGCGGGTTCCTTCGGGGGTAATGGCCAGATGAAACTTCCGGCTTTTGGCGAAGTGATTCACCATCTGGTCTACCAGCGAAGTCTTTCGTCCGCGGTCTACCGGAATGCCCCCCGCTGCTTTGAAGAAGATTCCCATAGGGAAGAAAAACCATTCTTTCTTCATCATAAAGCTGGTTTTACGGCCTAATGCTCCGTAAAACAGTTTCCCTATGAATAAGTCGAAGTTTGTTGTGTGAGGCGCGGCGCATATTACGCATTTGTCGTAATCGGGCACGGTGACGTGGGTTTTCCATCCCAGCAAGCGATAATAGATAAAGCTGTATATGGCTTTCTTCATTCCGTTTTAGTTGAGTTTTTCGATTGCGTCGATAATCTCATTGACCTTCGCGTTGAAGTCTTGACGGAACTTTTTATAAAAGCCCTTCACGTTTCCCGGTTCGGTGTGGCTGACACGGCAGATGAAATCATCTTGCATTTTCAGTATTTCGTTCATCAGTTCGTCGGCTTTCTCTTTGTCTGTGCCGGGAATGAACATGCTGTTTACCAAACACTCCGTGAATAATTCTCCTGCGATATAATTGACGTTCTTTTTCAGTTGTCTTCTGCTTGCCATAATGTTTACATGTTAATGGTGAATAATCCAAAATTCCGGGTAAAGATAGCGACTTTCTGCGACTCCGGCGAATAAATGGGTGAAAAGTTGAGTGTTTGCCTGTATAATAAACGACAGAGGCTCCGTTTTGTCCGAACGGAGCCTTTGTCGTTATGCAGCGGAGCCTCTGTTTTGTCCGAACAGAGGCTCCGCTAAAAAGGTAATAAATCGGAACCGGAATTGCTCTCCGGGTTCTGTTTATTTACAAGGTATCTTGTCTACACGCCTTTGATGCCGGCCCCCTTCGAAGTCTGCGGCGAAGAACGCCGTCAGAATCTTGTCCGCTTCGGCGGTGTCGACGAAGCGTCCCGGCATCACCAGCACGTTGGCGTCGTTGTGCAACCGTGCCAGGCGGGCGATTTCCTCGTTCCAGCAAAGAGCGGCGCGGATGCCTTGATGCTTGTTCAGCGTCATGCTGATGCCGTTGCCGCTTCCGCAGATGGCGATGCCCGGATAGCATTCGCCCGCTTCCACAGCCGAAGCCAGCGGATGCGCATAGTCCGGATAGTCGACGCTTGCGTCGGAGTCTGTCCCGAAATCTTTGCAGTTCAACCCTTTTTCTGCCAGCCAACGCTTGACGTACTCTTTCAGTTCGAAGCCGGCATGGTCGGCAGCCAATCCGATTAGTTTCATTGGAGCATTGATTTTACTTGGTTATATACGTTTTCGGCAGTAAAGCCTAATTTCTCGTCGAGCACCTTGTAGGGAGCCGAGAAGCCGAACGACTCCAGTCCCCATATCTTCCCGTTGCCGCCCGCCAGTCCCTGAAGCGTTACGGGCAAACCTGCCGTCAGTCCGAAAACCTTCGCTCCCTCAGGGAGAACACTTTCCTGATACGCTTTGGGTTGGTTGCGGAACAATCCTTCGGAAGGAGCCGATACTACGCGTATCTTCACGCCTTCTTTGCGGAGCAGCTCGGCGCCGGCCACCAGAGTAGATACTTCCGAGCCCGAAGCCACCAGAATCACGTCGGGGTTCTCGTCCGAACCGGCCACGATGTAAGCGCCTTTTTCCGCTTGCGCGTATGCGTTTCCTGCCGGGAGGTTGACGATGTTCTGGCGCGAGAAGATGAGTCCTGTGGGAGTTGCCGTGTTTTCCATGGCGAGCTTCCACGCAACGGTAGTTTCTTCTACGTCTGCCGGACGCAGAACGAGCATCGAGTTCTGTCCTTTATGGTTCTTCAGCTTTTCCATCAGGCGGATTTGCGCCTCCTGTTCCACAGGTTCGTGGGTGGGTCCGTCTTCGCCTACGCGGAACGCGTCGTGAGTCCAGATAAACTTCACCGGTTGCTCCATCAGGGCGGCCATACGCACTGCCGGCTTCATATAGTCGGAGAAAACGAAGAAGGTTCCGCATGCGGCGATCACTCCACCATGAAGCGACATGCCGATGCAGACGCATGCCATGGTAAGCTCCGAAACGCCTGCCTGAAGGAAAGCGCCGCTGAAGTCCCCTTTACTGAACGCGCGCGTTTTTTTAAGGAAACCGTCGGTTTTGTCGGAATTGGAAAGGTCGGCGGAGGCAACGACCATATTCTCCACCTGCGTGGCAAGCGCGCCCAATACCGTAGCCGAACCTGCGCGAGTGGCTCCGTCGGCCTTCTGCTCGATTGCCGCCCAGTCCACTTTCGGAGCTTTGCCCGAGAAGAAGAACTTCAGCTTGGCTGCCTTTTCAGGGTTTTCCTTCGCCCAAGCCGCCTCTTTCGAATGCTTTTCCGCCGTGATGCGCTTCAGCTCTTCCTTGCGTTTGGCGTATATTCCGGCTGTTTCGGGGAAGATTACGAACGGGTTTTCAGGGTCGCCGTTCAGGTTGCGGATAGTGTTTACATACGCCTCGCCCCCGAGCGGAGATCCGTGAGTGGCGCAATCGGCCTCGTAGCTGCTTCCGTCTGCCCTGCGGGCGCCTTTTCCCATCACCGTCTTGCCGATGATAAGCACCGGACGTCCCTTGGTCGCCTTTGCCTCGTTGAGCGCGGAGCGTATTTCGTCTACATCGTGCCCATTGATGCTGATCACCTTCCATCCCCATGCTTCGTATTTCATGGCGGTGTTTTCGATGGTCACGTCTTTGGTCTCGGTAGAAAGCTGTATGTCGTTGTCGTCGTAGAACATGACGAGGTTATCGAGCCCGAGCGTTCCGGCCATGCGTCCCGCACCCTGTGAAATCTCTTCCTGTATCCCCCCGTCGGAAATGTAAGCGTAGATGGTGTGGTCCATCAGCTCGCAAAAGCGTGCTTTCAGGAACTTGGCGGCGATGGCGGCCCCCACGGCGAACGTATGCCCTTGTCCCAGCGGACCGGAGGTGTTCTCCACGCCGCGCATCACGTCCACTTCGGGATGTCCCGGTGTAGGGCTTCCCCATTGGCGGAAGTTCTTCAGCTCTTCCAACGTGTACTTGCCGGTGAGTGCCAGTGTAGAATAGAGCATCGGCGACATGTGACCGGGATCGAGGAAGAAGCGGTCGCGTCCTTCCCAGCGGGGATTTTCGGGGTCGTAGACTAAGAACTCCGAGAAGAGCACATTGATAAAATCGGCGCCTCCCATAGCGCCGCCCGGATGTCCGGACTTCGCTTTTTCGACCATCGAGGCCGCAAGAATGCGGATGTTGTCCGCCGCGCGATTCATTAGCTTGTTATCGTTCATATTGTGTAGAATTTAATGGATGTCTTTCGAACTCCCTGCAAAGATAGCTTTTTCTATACAATACGCAACCCGGAAACCTGCTTAATTTTTGCTTTTGGTCAGGATTCCGGGCTGTCGGGAATGATTGCTTATTGCTTGCCAGTGGCGGGGAGCGGTGCAGGAGATTTCCTCTCTTATGCCCTGTGTATTGTCCGGTGTTCCCTTCCCCCGTGTTTCGCCTGTCCGGCGGCAATCATGTCGGGAGAGTCTTTTATTCTCGACCTAAGGTTAAGGGCATAGGTATGGTTATTCATCCATCGTGCGGCCGGGGATTTGCATAGATTATTCTGCTGAGGGTTTCGTCTGTCAGCCGTAATATGTCGGGGTAGGAGACAAGCGCCAATGCCTGATGAATCCCTTTGCGCAGCTCGTTATCGGCATAAAGCGTCGAGTAGAAAGTTGTGAGCTGAGGCATTGTCATCGGGCCGTCGGGAGGGAGACTGTGAAGGTGACCGTTCTGCAAGGCTACGAGTATCACTTGAGTAATGAGCTTACGGGCTTCTTCTACTTTGATATTTTCTCTCATATATACCCGGTAGAGACACTCTACGCCTTCATTGATGTATTGTGCAAAGAGTTGTTTCCTTCTTTTTCTTCTGTCGGAAAGAGAGTCTCCTTTGTCTGTAGGTCCTCTGTCGCCGATAGCCACCACTGAAGCGCGTATGGCTGCAAAGGTGGCTTGCTCGGCACAATTATACTGTTTCAGGAACTCTTCGGTTCCCGACAGCCATTTGCTAAGTATTTCCGTAAGTCCCGAAGAACTCTTTTCCATTTGGTCGGCTATGCAGGAGACTTCACGGAGCAGCTCCTGCGCCTTGTCGGTAAATAAGGTTATCGAGTGTTTCATATGCCGCGTATATTGATGGTTATTCAATGCTCAGGAAGTAATTGTCTATTTCTTTGCCCTCTACCTTTCTTTGCCCTTCTTCTTCTTTGCGTATAAGCTCGAAAGCCTCTTCTTTGACCGAGAGTTTCAGCATCATGGGTTGCTGCCCCGACACTTCGAGCTCTTTCATTTCATTGCTTTCGGGCGTTATGCCTATGGCGGTAAGTCTGCCTTTAGTAAGTGGAATGCTTTCGTTGACGATTGTGTTGAGCTTGCCTTTCATGGTTGCTATGACAACGTCTTTGTTCTTGCCCGAGAGCTTCCGGGTAGTGGCGAACTCATCGACAGCTTTGTTTATGTAACGTGTCACAACCGGATCAATCTCTCTTTCTCTTTCCAATTGTTCTTTCAGCCGGTCGGTATTGGTCAGCAGCTGCTTGTTGATATGTATATAGCCTTTCTGCAAATCTTTCCGCTTCGGATACGCTTTTACGAATTCTTTCTGCATCGTATTGTAGACATTGCGCACCAGCTCTTTTCTCACTATTCCCTTTTGAGGATCATATACGCTTGTTTTCCGAGTTTCTTTGATACAAACGGGAATGGTTATCTCCATGTTGGGCAGGCGTACACGGGGAACGGGAAGATGCCGCAGCAGCTCGTCTTCGGCATATTGTCGGGCCATACGTATACTTGCCTCGTCGGCTTGCTTTCTTGCCTCGCTGATCTGAGACAGGATATTGCCTAAAAAGTCACTTAACTCTATCATTTTCTCTTTATTTATCAGATGTTTTGCCTTTATTCGGGAAATATGAGTCCGGATGCAGATACGCTTTACCGGACTCATAATTACTGACTACTGACAGATGTATCTACCTGTTGTTACGGACAATAGTCTGTCATCATTCTGTCGCTTTCTTCTCGAGCATAGACGACTCGAGGATACCGAGCATCTTTTCCATACCTCCGGGCATTTCATCTTGTACGGCACGAACATGAACTGCCATGGAGTAGGTACGATCTACTTTATTGCCGGTAGTCGTACTCTTCTTATACGAGAACGATGCTTTCAGGTTTACCGACCCTCTCCACCACTTCTGCTTGAAGTTTAATGAAGCGCCTACTCCTAATTCCGAAGAGGTATCTTTAGTTTCCACCGCATTGATTTTGGCGTTGAAATCTACTGTCGCTTCTTCTACGCGTATGAAAGGAATAGGGATGAGCGTCAGGAAAGGTACCTGCATTTCCATCATTTCTGTCTTAGCCGGAACAGCAGGTGTTACTTGCTGTCCTTGCTCATTTAATACAGCAGGCACGTAGGGTTGTGTCTCTTTAGGATACTTGAAAGTGACATATTGTGGCTTACCTTCATCATCGAATCCCATTGCTTTTATGAAGTCGACTGTGCTTTGAGCTGCTTGCGACTGTGCTTCCACTACCGCTGTCAGCGGACCGCCAATTAGATTACTAAAATCCAAACTTGATAATTCACCTCCATAATTTGCCATAATGTAAATAGTTTAAAGGTTAATGAACTTAGTTTAATTACACTTAGATATATAATGTAGCTACCATATATATGCTTATCTGCTTCTATATTACCGGTTGATTAGTAGTCATCGAGCCTCAGACTTCCTTTCCAGTTGATGCTCACGGTGTGCTCCTTGCCGTCTCCATACTCTCCTTCACCTTTTACCTTGCCGTTCTTCAGTACGATTTTGAAGACAGGCTTGCCGCCTTCGCTGCCGAGAAGTTTTACATAGAGCGTGCCGCTCATGAAGACAGGATATGAAGTCTTGGGTTCTCCATAAGTATCGAAGATTAGCTCAGGGTTATAGCATTCGACGCTCCAATACCAATCGTCGTGTTCAGGCTCTTTCTTCGTCAGGTCGATAGTCTTGCCATCGTGGGGCTCTTTCCCCGCCATTATTTTAATGCCCTTATTTTCCGACACAAAGAGAACTATATCGTAGTTGCCTTCATTTAATTCGTCTTCATCTATTCCCGCATCGATTATCGGCATTGTGACACCATCGAGGACAATGGTGTTGGCAGGCACTTTGGGTTCGTTGTCATCGTCCTTCGAGCACGAGGCGATGGCGAACGAGAGGGTGAATACTGCTGCAAGGGCGAAAGCTGCTTTCACCGTGCTTGCAAGGAAATGGGTTGTTTTCATAATGTTTTAATTTTTAGTGTTAATTATAAAATAAGAGTTGACACAGTAGTTCTATAAGTGAAGAACTTTGTCCTACTTATTTAGAGAAACCGATCTTACTTTATCCGGCAGGATCGGGCGCTTCGCCTCCTCCGCTTCCTCCGGGTGGCAGAGGCATTGTTCCGCCTGCGGAGTGTGCTTTAGAATTCACTACGCGCGTCTGTACACTTTTGTATGCCTGTCTCATACTTTGCTTGGGATAAAAGCGCACGATGGGAGTCTTTAGTGAGGCAGATGTAACTTCTTCTTCTTTCTCTTTCATCGTAGGATTAATGATGACTTTGAGCATTCCCAAGTCGCCGAGGTCGACAGAGTCGCCTCGTTGCAGAGCGCGGTTCACCGCTTCGGCAAGCGAAGTAAGCGCATTGCGTACATCTCCCCTTGTAAGAGAAGTGGCAGCGATAATCTCATTTTCGAGTTGATACGCTGTAAGGTGATGTTTACTCACTTTGGGCACGGCATAGTACATGGTTTTACCTTTGTTCTTACCGATAGTCATTTTACGGGATCTCACTTCAAATTCTATCATATCTATTCAGTTTTATAGGTTTATATTCCGATAGTAAACAGCTTTCTCATTCATTATCATATCGATGGCGGCGATACCGTCTTTCTCTCGCATGGCCCATGTGCGGTACTGTATTATATTAATGTACGCGTACATTAATATATATGATATATATAGGCTCTCTTCTTTACCGATTGATACTATAAACCTCCTATAACCGATGACGTAGAGCTCGCCTGTCCGATGACGGAGGGTTCGCTTAACCGATGACGGAGGGTTCGCTTGACCGATGACGGAGAGTTCGTTTTCAACAGGTTAATGGTCGCTTTGTTAGCTTGTCAAGGCAGACCGGAGAAGGAAACTGCCATTACTGACTTGAAGAAGATTTTATAATGCTATTGTCGAAAACAGGATATTTATTCACATATATCTCCTGTCTTTTTTGTACCTTCTCCGGTTGTCCTGACTTATTATATAACAAAGATAGCCTGTTATGTAAAAAAGGGTTTGTACTATATGCGCATGGTTTTGTACTATATGCGCATTAACATTTGTTTAACTTCGGAGCACGCATGCTTTCATGTCAAATGACAGTTGTGTACGATGGGTGACAGTGAAAATTTCCGAACCGCAAGAATTATTGGTTGCGATAGGCTGTGGGGGTGATGCCGTATTCTTTCTTGAAAGCGCGGCTTAGGTGTGAAGAGTCGGTGAACCCGCATAAATCTGCTACCTGCATGATGGAATATCGGGGATTGCCCAGCATCCGGCGGGCATGAATGAGCCTTCTGCGAAGGATATGCAGGGAAGTGGGCGCTCCGGTGATTGCATTCAGTTTGCGATTGAGTTGCGAAAGACTGAGCAACATATGCGATGCCACGAACGTAGGAGTCAGTTGCGGGTCTTCTATATGGCTGTCGATTAATGCCACCACATCATTCAGGAAGTCGAGGTTGGCTCTCTCGACTGCGTTCGTCCCTGTTTTTGTGTCTTCTTGTGCGGGGATGCCACTGCCTGTGGCGGAGGTTGCGTCATCTTTAGCGGAACAGTCATTCATGAGTCTTTCTTCCTCGCTGGTAGCAACGTTATTTTCGGGAGAAGCTGCAACGATGGGAGGAACTTCTTCCATAGGCATAGGAGAGTTGCCGTGTGCAGAAGCGATTTCGCGCGGCATGCGGTTTTCCTGCGAAGCCGAACTGCCCGTGAAGAAAGCGGTGTCCTGCGTCAGCCGGGTATATTTCTCTTGCAAAAGACGCCGGGCGGTAAGCAAATTATTGATGGTGATAAAGAGCTCTTCCGCTTGAAAAGGTTTACGTATATAAGCCTCCACACCGCATCGCAGCCCGGCTATGCGGTCTTCGTCGGTGCTGCGGGCGGTAAGCATGATGACGGGGATATGATTGACCAACACATCTTGCTTCAACTCGGTGCACAGGGCGATACCGTCTTTCCGCGGCATCATAATGTCGGTCACTATCAAGTCGGGCAGATGCTCACGGGCCACGGCCAATCCCTCCTCACCGTCGGCGGCAGTGAGCAGTCGGTAATATGGAGAAAGCAGTGTTTGCAGATATAGGCGTACATCGGCATTGTCTTCCACAATGAGCAGCAGGGGCGCCTTGGGATTAGCGTTCGCCGCAGGTTTGATCTCTGTTCCGTATTCATCCGTCCGCTTGGTATTTGCGGTCGCAATAGCGGATGCGGAGAAGAGTGCGGAGTCTGCGACGGGACGTTCGCTCTTTTCGAGCCGGAGGATGTTTTCCTTGCTCCGGTTGTAGAGAGGCAAGCGTACGGTAAAAGCGGCGCCTTTGCCGGGAGTGCTCTCCACTTCGATCTTTCCATTCATTTTCTCCACCAACAGGCGTGTGAAAGAGAGACCGATACCGGTTCCCATGTCGTCGGTCGAGCGTTCGTTATGGTAGAACAGTTCGAAGATACGGGGCAAGTCTTCGGGATCTATCCCTACACCCGTATCGCTCACGCATAGAAGCAATGTCTCGTTCTGCGACGTATCGATACGGAAGTCGATGCGTCCTCCCTCCGGAGTATGCTTGATGGCATTGGAAATCAAGTTGCTTACCACCTTATCGATGTAAAAGGGCACAAAGTCCATTTCTTGGGCGAGCACACCGCTTTGGAAGTTCAGCTGTATCTGCTTTCTCTCCGCATATAACTGATAGTTTTCGACACTCATGCGCAGGTAGTTTACGATATCGCCGCGTTTCCATTGAGGGCGGTCGCTTCCGCTTTGCAGCCGTGTGATGTCGAGCAACTGGTTGACAAGCGAGAGCAGGCGGTTACTTTGCCGGTCGATGACTTGGATGTAGCGTTCGTGGTCGCTCTCGGAAAGGCGGTGACGGTCTTTCAATTGCTCGTTGAGACCTCGTATAATGGTGATCGGTGTACGGAATTCGTGCGTGATTCCCGTGAAGAAGTCCGTCCGCGCCCGTTCCACTTGCCGTAGTATCCGGTTGCTGCGAAGGCGTTGTCGATAGGCATACCACAACAACAGCAAGACGATAAGCGCAAAGGCAAAGGCAATGAGAACCAAATAAAGGGTAATCTGTCTGCGCATCTTGTCGGCACGGTTCTCAGCCTCGATACGTTGCAGACTCCGGGTGTTTTTATCCCGTTCGAAGTTCAGGCGGAGGTCGATGTACCGGTTTGCTTTCTGCACACCCCTTACACTATCCTCAAGCGCTTCACTTGCTTTGTAGTGTTTCAATGCTTTATCGAAGTGCTGAAGACGGAAATCGAAATCGTGTTGCAACCGATAGATAGTAACCAGATGCTCCGGCGAAGAAATTTCCGTGGCAGTCTGTTCGGCACGTATAATATAGCGGTTGAAACCCTCATCATTGTGTGTGAGCAGATGTATCTCCGCCATTGCGATACATGCTTCAAGCCAATGCCATCGGTCGGAGATACGATCCATCTGTTCATAGGCTTTGGTATAGTGTTCGAGTGCGGTGGCATAGAGCTTTTGTTTCTTGTATAAATGTCCCAAATGTATGTTGCACAACCCCATGCCCATTTCAGAATCGCCTATGCGGTTCTGTTCCATCGATCGACGGTAATACACTTCTGCCGAATCGTATTGTTCCCTCTCTTCGAAAATAGCTCCCAGATTAGCCAAATTGATAGCTTGCCCGATAGGGCTCTTTAGCGCTATTTCATCAGAAAGCGAAAGGCGAAAGAACTTCTCGGCGTCGTCGTAGTATCCCAGTGTCAGGCTGACATTTCCAATGCCGTTCATCGATACCACCCGGTTCTTTTTCCCTTCGGGCGAGAGCTTGCCCGAATAAGCTTCCGCATGTTCGAGTGCGCGGTAGTGGTAATCGGCCGCTTCGGCCAATGCTCCGATACGGCGGAAGTTGGTTCCTAAATTATTGAGCGCTTGCACAATCTCTATAGTGTCGGTGAGCGAATACGCCAATGTAAGTCCTTCCTGATGACTGGCAATAGCATCCGAGAAGCGGGCATTCTCCCTTTGTATTTTGCCCAACTGCTTGTAACACAGCATCAGGGCGAATCGGTCGTTGACGGATCGGTAATGCTCCAATAGTTCTTTGAGACTCTCTTCGTGTTTGATATCTTTCAGCTTATTTTCGAGGCTCAGGTAGTACTCTCTCGACTCCGCTTTATGGCTGACTCGCGAGCTGCATCCCGCCAATAGCAAGAGGGTAGGAATGAGAAATAAAAAGAATTTGCCGCAAAGGCCGTACAGATTGTCTACCGTTTCTCTCATGCGATATTTGTTTGTTCATATTTGCAGCGTTTGATTGCTTACGCTTTGAACCTTTTGTAGCAAAGATAATGTAATTTTTATTAATTAAACAGATTTAACGACAAATTTTGCCGCTCTTTTCCGATCTCGCTTGTGTCTCTCGCAGAGCGCATCACAGCATTCTGCCGGAGGTTGTATATACAAAGCGAACCCGGAAGTATCATTGTTGAACTTCCGGGCTCGTGGTTTCGTATAGATGGTGAGGTCTATCTCGAGAAGAACTGTAACCACCATCTTTTAATGTATCCTTTATAGCAACCGGCGAGAACCGTCGCTGATAACTACTTCGTAGACTTTAGGATTCCTGCCGAACTTAGCTCTGAACTCTTCTTTGGTCTTCTCCACGAAGTTGTCGTGCAATTCCTCTTTTACGAGATTGATGGTGCAGCCTCCGAAGCCTCCGCCCATTACGCGCGAACCGGTTACCCCATATTTCTTGGCGCAATCGTTCAGGAAATCGAGTTCTTCGCAGCTCACTTCGTAGAGTTTGCTCATTCCGTGATGGGTTTCATACATTTTCTGTCCTACGGTTTCGTAATCGTCTTTTTCGAGAGCGTCGGATACATCGAGAACGCGTTGGATCTCTTCAATCACATATTCTGCGCGCATGTAGTCTTCCGCGCTGATATCGTTTTTGGCTTCTTCCAACATTTCCATCGTGCAGTCGCGCAGGAATTCCACATGCGGATGTTTCTTCTTGATAGCGGCAACGGCATTCTCGCAACTTTCACGGCGTTTGTTATATGCCGAGGAAGCTAACTCGTGCTTTACCACCGAGTCCAGCAGAACCAACCGGTAGCCTTTCGGGTTGAACGGGAAATATTTGTACTCCAACGAACGGCAATCCAGACGAATCAAGCTGCCCGCCTTACCGAACAAGGAAGCGAACTGGTCCATAATGCCGCACTTTACTCCACAGTAGTTGTGCTCCGTTGCCTGTCCCACCTTAGCCAATTCGAATTTGTCTATCTTTCCTTCACCGAAGAGCTCGTTTAAGGCAAAAGCATAGGTGCTTTCCAAAGCTGCCGACGAAGACATACCCGCGCCCAGAGGCACATCGCCTGCGAAAGCGGTATTGAATCCTTTTACATCTACTCCTCGCTTTATCATTTCACGGCATACGCCGAAGATGTATCTCGCCCAGCTGGTGCGGGGAGCGTCTTCTTCTTTCAGTCCGAACTCTACATAATCTTTCAGATCGATGGAATACGCCTTTACTTTGTCGGTTCCATTCGGTTTGATTTCGGCCATGATGCCTTTATCCACCGCTCCCGGAAACACAAATCCTCCGTTGTAGTCGGTGTGTTCGCCGATAAGGTTGATACGTCCCGGAGAAGTATATACAAAACCGGTGGTACCGTCGAAATGTTTGATGAAGCGGCTTCTTACGTGTTCTATATCCATGATATTATACTATTAATGGTTGATAAATTCTTGTATCTTTCTTATGATTCTTATTACTCTGCGCTTTTGATTACTTTATGACCGATGAGCGCATAATATATAAGGTATAATTCGCCTATCACAACTATTACCCAAGTAATCTGCCAGCCTACGATACCGGCGGCTATTCCTTGTGTGAAGGGCAGTATGGCTCCGCCTACCACACCCATCATCAGAGCGCCCGAACCTTTGGATGTGTATTTGCCAAGTTTCGCAATGGCAAGAGAGAAGATAGCCGGCCACATAATGGAATGGAACAGACCTACTCCGACCAAAAGCAACGGGTTGTTTGTAACCACTGTGGCTGCTACCAGAATGGTACTGATGACAGACGTTACCAGAAGTTGTGTTTGCGCGCTTATTTTGCTTACGAAGCTTCCGCAGAGACGGCCTACTAACATTCCTCCCCAGTACAATGCTGCTAATTGAGCGGCGCTGGCTACTGTGAAAAGAGCGTTTCCGTCAACGTCTTTCAATGAGAGAGCGTACAGGTTGATGTTGGCTCCTACGGCTACTTCAACACCTACATACATGAAGATGGCGACAACTCCTAAAGCCAAATGTCTGAACGACCATACGCTTTCGGTAAGTTCTTCCGCTCCATCTTCCGAAGCTGCTCCTGCTACGTTCGGTAAATTCAGTTTGGTCAATACCACAGTCAGTACACCTACGATAGCTATCAGCACAGCCATGGGAATGTAGAGCTGGCTGATCTGTATTTGTTCGGAAGATACGCCTCCGAAGATTACGTATGCTACCAATAACGGGCCGATGGTTGTCATCGTAGAGTTACCCGCTCCGGCTATTGTCTGGCGTTGCACTGCGCTTGTTCCCTTTACATCGCACGCCACAAGATAAGGATTGATGGCGGCCTGTAAGAAAGTAAGCGCCGTTCCAGCAACAAACGAGCCCAATACGAATACGAAATATGCATGCGGCACTCTGACACTTTCGCCAAAGGCGATGTATGCAGGGAACCTGTCGAACAGAAGAGCCGATATTTCGAATATTCCGAATGCGAACAAAAGAATAATCAGTCCTCTGACGAGCGTGCTTCTGTAGCCATGCTTCTGAATGGTGTTGGCACTAAGATTACCCATTAAGAGGTATGCCAGGAAGAATGAGAAGTTGATGAACGTGGCAAGCATATCTTTTACAGGTATCGCTTCCTTTAAGAAAGCTGCTTGCATCGGCGCCTGGAATTGTTGGTTAATGTTGGTGATAAGACCCACTAACGACATTAGGATTACCATTGTAATAAATGGCCCTAAATAACTTTGTTTTTTTACGTTGTCCATAATATGTTTACTTTATTGATATTTAAATATTTGTTTGTTGTATATATGCTATGGATTGATCATCATTCTTCTACTCCGAATTTGTAAACCGTTATTTGCTGATATTCGTCATCCGGAAGCAAGGTGGCGGATGGGAAATGCGGTTTGTTGGGCGTGTCGGGGAAACATTGCGCTTCGAAGCAAACAGCGCTTCGCGCAGGGAATGTAGCTCCGTGTGCTCCTTCGAATCCATTCAGCCAGTTGCCGGTATATATCTGCATTCCCGCCTCTGTGGTATATACTTCCATTACGCGTCCGCTTTCGGGATCTTTGCATGTGGCGGCAAGATCGAGCGAACCGGTTTCTGTTTTGTTTAAAACATAGCAATGGTCATATCCGCTCCCGAATACTAATTGTTGGAACTTTTCGTTGATGCGTTCGCCTATTGCGTGCGGTGTGCGGAAATCCATCGGGGTTCCTTCCACTTTCGCTATCTCTCCCGTAGGTATAGATACTTCGTCGATGGGAGTATAGAAGTCGGCATTGATTGTGACGATATGGTTTTCTACGGTAGGAGTCGGCTTGGCTATTCCCGAAAGGTTGAAGAAACCGTGATTGGTGAGGTTTACTACGGTTGCTTTATCGGTGGTAGCGCGATATTCTATGGTTAACGCGTTGATATCCTCTTCCACACGATAACTCATCTCTACCTCCAATTTTCCGGGAAATCCCTCTTCTCCATCGGCGGAAGTGTAGTTGAACAGTATGGTGCTTTCATCAATTTGGGTAGCGTCCCATACACGAGCGTGGAATCCTGTAGGACCTCCATGCAGGGAGTTGGGACCGTTGTTTACGGTCAGCTCATGTTCTTCTCCGAACAGTGTGAATTTTCCTTTGGCAATGCGGTTGCCATAACGTCCGATGGTGGTGTTGAGGAAAGGTTCCGGACTTTGAACCACGTGGTCGATGCTGTCATGTCCAAGAACGACGTTGGCATATTTCCCGTTTTTATCGGGTACCATAATAGATAGAATGGCGCATCCGTAATTTGTTACGGCCACTTCCATTCCCAATTTGTTTTTAAGGATAAATAAGTCGGTTCCCTTGTTCTTTATATCCTTTTGAAAATCTTTCCGGCTGAGCCCTGAAATATTTCCGTCTGTGGGGAATGTGTTATTCATGTTTGGTTTTACTAAATTTTCTTGCAAATAAAGATAAATTCTTTGTTTCTCACAAATTATTCCGGCCCTATAACGAATCGTGTGGGTAGGCCATGTCAAGTTTACCCGACATGTAGTAGATCATTCTTATGAAGTTGTCTACGTTGCTGTATCCCCTAGCTCTTCTTTTGGCCAGTTGAATTTTAGAGTTAATACCTTCTAGCACACCATTGGTAACGCCTCTATTCTCAAAATAAGAGACTATACCAGACCAATGTGCTTTGATGGTGTTTACAAATTTGCGAAACGGTTCTAACTTGGCATCAATGGCAACATCGCACCAAAATGCCAAATAGCCCTTAGCTTCTTCTTTA
>NZ_ATZH01000003.1 GCF_000428105.1 Bacteroides pyogenes DSM 20611 = JCM 6294
ATGGACTTTTCCTTCCTGGCCATTGCCTTCAATATAAAAAAGATGTGTGCAAAAATGACAAAAGAAGGCATGGATTGGCTAATTAGGCTGTTTTATGAGCTTACTGCCGCTTTATTTAAGTGCTGGAAACACATAAATCAAAGAAATCTTCAAAATATCGCAGCTTAAAGATAATGAACCGATTTGTATAGCGATGAACAAAAAAGGAAGTGCATCGTGCATTACGACACACCTCCGTTCTTATTCGATATAATGTCTAGTGCAACTATGAGGAAACAAATTCTTTTTTTTCTATTGTTTATAGCTTCTCAAATGTATGCAGCGCCGCCTATTAAAGGTTTATTGGAGCGTATTGATAAAGGAGCGTCGCAGAGGTTTGTCATCGAGCAAGTGAAATCGGACAAGGACTTCTTTGAACTCGATCAGCGGGGGAATAAAGTCGTTGTTCGTGGAAACAACTATATCAGCATTGCCACAGGTATCAACCGGTATCTGAAATATTATGCAGGGATTCACTTGTCTTGGAACAACATGCGCGCAAAACTGCCTGAGCAACTTCCTCCGGTGCTGAAAAAAGAGCGGTACGACACGGATTTGAAATACAGATATAACTTTAATTATTGCACGTATTCGTATACCATGGCTTTCTGGGATTGGGACCGATGGGAACAAGAAATCGACTGGATGGCGCTTCATGGTATTAACTTGCCGCTGAGTATTGTGGGTACCGGTAGCGTATGGCGCAATGTGCTGTCTCAATTAGGTTATAGCAAAGAGGAGATTAATGAGTTCGTAGCAGGACCGGCTTTTCAGGCTTGGTGGTTGATGAATAATCTTGAAGGCTGGGGCGGACCGAATCCTGAACAATGGTACAGCCATCAGGAACAGTTGCAGAAACGTATTCTGAAGCGTATGCGCGAATATGGCATCGAACCCGTACTGCCCGGATATTCGGGTATGGTGCCTGCCAATGCGAAAGAGAAACTCGGACTTAATGTCGCCGATCCGGGAAAATGGAACGGCTATCGCAGACCGGCCTTTTTGCAACCTTCCGATGAGAATTTCCGGCGCATTGCCCGTCTTTACTACAAGGAGATGACCAGGCTTTACGGAAAGGCAAACTATTACAGTATGGATCCTTTTCATGAAGGCGGGAATGCAAGTGGGGTAGATCTCGAAGCTGCCGGAAAGAGTATTTGGGAAGCGATGAAAGAAGTCAATCCCAAGGCTGCTTGGGTAGTTCAGGCATGGGGTGCCTGTCCGTATGACGATATGATAAAGAATCTGCCTGCCGGCGATATGATTGTACTCGATCTTTACTCGGAAAGCCGTCCGCAATGGGGGAATCCGAATTCTTCATGGTATCGGAGGCAAGGTTTCAGGCAACACGACTGGATATACTGCATGTTGCTGAACTTCGGTGGAAACGTTGGGTTGTATGGTAAGATGAAACATGTGATCGATGAATTTTACCGAGCAAAAGGGAGTGGATTCAACAGTACGCTGAAAGGCGTGGGGCTTACCATGGAAGGTTCTGAGAATAATCCCGTGATGTATGAATTGCTGTGCGAACTTCCCTGGCGCGGGAAACTTTTTTCTAAAGACGAGTGGTTGAAAGAGTACATCAAGGCGCGTTACGGCAAAACGACGCCGCAGGTGGATGAGGCTTGGCTGGAGTTGAGCAATACCATTTACAACAGTCCCGCATCTTCTACCCAGCAAGGAGCGCATGAATCGGTATTCTGCGCCCGTCCGTCGTTGGAGGTGTATCAGGTTTCCACATGGTCGGAGATGGCAGACTTCTATGCGCCGATGGATATTATCCGTACAGCCGGCAAGTTGGTTGATGCGGCGGATGAGTTCCGTGGAAACAACAACTTTGAATATGACCTGGTGGATGTGGTTCGCCAAGCTGTTGCCGAAAAGGGAAGGTTGATTTACCCTGTTGTGGTAAGCGCTTACAAGGCTGCCGACAAAAAATTGTTTGAAGCCGCTTCCGAACGATTCTTGAACCTGATAAGGCTGCAAGACAAGCTATTGGCCACACGCAGGGAGTTCAGACTGGGCACTTGGATAAATTTTGCCCGGAACATGGGTGAAACGGATGCGCAAAAAGATTTGTATGAATGGAATGCACGTGTGCAAATCACTACTTGGGGCAATCGGGCTGCTGCGGATGATGGCGGGCTGCACGATTATGCCCACAAGGAATGGAACGGATTATTGCAAGATTTCTACTATATGCGGTGGAAAACCTTTTTTGACGAGTTGAACAGCAGGCTGAACGGCAACACGCCGAAAGAGATTGACTTCTATGCGTTGGAAGAGCATTGGACCAAGCAACGTAATGTTTATTCAGCCGCAGCAGAAGGTAACCCAACAGATGTAGCCAAAGAAGTGTATCGCGAAATTACAGACTAAGCGATGAATGAAAATGCTTGGGATGTCAAATGAAAAAACTATTCCCTGACAGTATCCATCCGGAGGTCTTTGTTTGCGAGGAGTTTACAGGAGACAGAACTTCTCGATGGCTGCGGATACTCCGTCCTCATCGTTGGTCAGCGTGATGTAGTCTGCCGCTTTCTTCACCGGTTCTTGGGCGTTTCCCATGGCAATGCCCATTCCGGCGAACTGAATCATCGACAAATCGTTGTATCCGTCGCCTATCGCAATCAGCTCTTCGCGTGTCATCCCAATCTTTTCCAACAATACTGCGAGAGAACGGGCTTTGTCGATGCCTTGCGGTACCAGCTCGAGGAAATAAGGTTCGGAACGAAATACGTTGATTTCTCCTTGCAACTGCACACTAAGTTCGGACTCGACGCTGATGAGTTTCTTCGGATCGCCTACAATCAGGCATTTGGGAGTGGGCAAGGGGAGGTCGGCAAGAAAATTGGCGGTTGCGCGTATCGGCATCTTGTTGAGCCAAGCCTCTTTCTTCACATATTCGTCGTCGGGATGTTCCGTGAGCACGTGATTGCCATGATAACCCAATATGCTGAGTCCGTGCGCTCGTGCAGATTGGTAGAGAATGGGAATTACATCGTTGGGGAGCAATTTGGCATGGATGAGTTCACCGGTTGCCCAATCAATAATCTCTCCTCCGTTGTAAGACAGGATGAAGCCTCCATGCTCTCTCATGCTCAGTTCGTCGGCCAAAGGCTTGATGCCGTATGTCGGGCGTCCCGATGCCAATGCCAGCCGTATGCCTTGCTTCTGTATGCGCATCAGTGTTTCCCGGTTGCGCGGTGTGATTTCTTTTCGAGAGTTGGTCAGTGTGCCGTCGAGGTCGAGCACGATCATTCTGTACTTCATACGATTCTGTTTTTTTAGCGGGCAAAGATAAGGAAAAAAGAGATGGTGGCAATCATAAAAAGAGCCATATCGGCTCTCAATTTGAGATTGAATATGGCTCTTTCTTTTAAAACTATTTACTTGCTATTGCCTCTTTTCTATTTTTATGTCTTTAATAAACAATTGATTGTTAAGAGCATAATTGTAGAAATAGATATTTATGCCTTTTACGTCTTCATCGGTTGTAGTGTTATATTCTGTTACTCCTGAAGATTTTCCTTCATTCAAGGCTTGTGTGAAATTCAGGTTGACTTTCTTTTCAATCCAATTCCCTCCAATACTTCCATAAGTGGTTACAGTTCTGTTCCAATCATTCCAATCGGGCTTGCACATTTGGAAGAATTTGTCGTCTCCTGCGGCAGATACTCCCAGACCGACAATGCCCTCGGCTATGGACGATTTCACTTTGAAGCTCAATGTGTAAAAAGCTCTTTCGAACAGTTTTGTACAATGATAGCCAATATTGGAGTTGTTCCAAGAACCTTTAACACCCTCTGTCTGTAATTGAATGGCCGGACCTTCCGCTTCGGAAACGATGCTGACCGTTGTAGCGGGCGTCACGTTTTCTCTGTGGAACCAGAATTCGGTATCGCCTGTTATTTTTTGCTTTGTAAAAATACCGGCAGACTGAAAAGCGGTTTCCAGCGTAAATTCAGGGCTGAAACTTGTTACGGTTTCAGGCGGTGTGGGAGGCTCTTCGGGGTTTACGGAAGAAGTTTCTTCAACAGTTCCTTCTCCTTCTACAGCGTCGCTAACTCCCCATTTTTCTATGGTAACATCCGATTGGGGTATATCCAGGTTGGATTTTCCGGATTCCCCTAACTGAGCATTGATAACGCGTAGCTTGGCGAATTCGTAAGGTACATCTGCCGAATATTTGAGCTGGAAAGTTTTATCATTCGACGCTACTGTCAGCAACACGTCACCTTTTTTTATAGTTTGAGCGGGCACAACGGCACGGTAAGCGTAGCGAACAGTATCTTCGTGCTGATTGCTCGGTAAGGCATACATTTTCACTTCACTCTTTGGTTCTGTGGTATTAGTTGTGGCTTCACCGCTTTTAACGTTGAGAGTTGCTGAAGAATGAATGTTCTGCAATGTTATAGCAGCGTCTTTAGTGGCATCCATTCCGTCGATGTTTACCTGTACCAGTGAGAAGATGTGCTTAAAAGCAAGCTTCACCACTTTAGCGCCTTTTCCGGTGGTTGTGTTTTGGGCGGCCAA
The DNA here is from genome assembly GCF_000428105.1 of Bacteroides pyogenes DSM 20611 = JCM 6294. GTDB lineage: Bacteria > Bacteroidota > Bacteroidia > Bacteroidales > Bacteroidaceae > Bacteroides > Bacteroides pyogenes. The sequence continues at coordinate 4,579 of NZ_ATZH01000003.1, forward strand.
CGCATCGCTGATGTTATAGTTGGCTGCATCGCCGGCAGACTGGTCTGAGATGATTGTCAGGTTAATAGCTTCCGGATTGGTTGCTTGCTCGCTGTAGGGATAGTATGCATAATAATTGATGCTTCTTTTTGCATCTGCATAGACCGGCATGTGCCCTTCGGCAGCCTGCCAAGTGCCGTCAGTGCCGAGCGTATATTTGGTATTGCTCACCACCATCTTACCTTCACTTCCGTCGCTCATTCGCTCGTAAGCGAAAATCCCGACGGCATCTCCCGTGACAAATGTCGTTTCATAGTCTTCTCCCGTCGAAGTGCGGGTGAGCGAACGGGGCGACATCAGAAAGTAGACTTTCTCGTTTTGTGCGCTTTCTCCTTGCGCTTCTTCATCGGAACATCCTGCTATGAAGAGCGAAGAAGTCAGCGCTATAGCCCAAAAGAATAGATTCTTTCTCATAATACTGTGTTTTAAATGGTTATTGATAAAATATGTTATTTGTTAAGATTTGATCCTTTGTCTGCGTACATGGGATCTTTGGTGAAAATGCCATCCGCAGTATTGATTTCAGTGAAAGGTATGTTTTCCACCTTATCCATGATGTTGTTCTCCGGTTTGGCTACATCCGTATTGGCATAGTTCCAATTTGTTTTGGTATCATATACGATATTGTCTGTAGCTGTTGCTGTAGAAGCGTTGTCCTTCAGCTCGTATAGGTAGGAGGTCAAAGTACTTTCCGTAGCGATACAGAAAATATTCTTTTCGTAATTCACCGCCGCTTTGTTAGTCTTTACAAACACATTCGACCCTTTAACATTGATAAAACTGTTGTTTTTGATATGTACGGTCATGTTACCCGTATCGTCGGTCGTAGTTTTTGTATTCCAGTTGAACAACTGTATAGATGCGACGCCGGTTTTGTGGTAAACAATGTTGTTCTCCATATCCAGTTTTTTAAACAGGCTCGGGGTTAGTGTTCCGCTGATGTTGAAGAATGGTATGTTGCCCGTATTCACGAATTCGAAGAGCGAATTTTTCAGTGTAATTTTCTCTATTCCGACTGTGGTTTTGCCGACATAATACATCGCTTTGGTAAGGTTGGTCATTTTACAGTCTTCAATCGTCAAATCAGTAAACAAAGCATCTCCGGTGGCCGGACTGTTGAATAGATAGTTGGCAGCCCTTGCTTTGATGTTGACGTTTTTAAACATCAGCTTGCCGCTTTTCAGCGTAAGGAATGCCGCTTCATCGAATGCAATGTTCTGCTTCTGTTTCGGGTCTTGTCCGATTATAATAATAGGTTTGGTGACAGCAGTTGTGCTTTTTATGGTAAATTCCGTAGAGCCGGTTAAGAAAACAATGGTGGCCTCCGAAGCGCCAAGAAGGGCTGATAAGTCAGTTCCCGACTGTCCGTCAAGGATTTGCGCAGTATAATCCTCAGGATTGATGGTCTCTTCGCCTATCTTGAGTTTTCCGCTCTCGAACATGCTTTTGTAATCTTCAGACTCGGCATTGACTTTCACTTGCATTTTGGCGATCATTGCATACTTTCCGTGAGTGGCAAGAATGGCTATTTCATTGCTATTGTCGGCAGTGGCACGCGTTACTGCTTTGCTTGTCGCAGGGGCTGTCACGGTCAGTTTGGCGTCATTCAGGACAGCAGTCCATCCTTCGGGCGCACTGATCATTGTGCTTTCCACACCGCGCAAGGTCATTTCGAACATGCGGGTTTCGCCGGCAGCAAACTCCTGAACGGTATTCCCGACTTCGCCGGCAAAGCTGAGTTCGAATTCGCTGACAATGGGAATTCGGATAACAGTATGGCTTTCGTTCCCTTTGAGAGTAAGCACCAGCTCATTGTCTGCTACTTCGACTTTCTCGAAGAAACTGTCGGTGGCAGCGGAACCTCCGCCTGTGGCGCTTACTTTCTCCGTCGTTCCTTCTTTATATACAAACCGGAATTCTTCTTCTTTCCCGTATCTGATTTTCCAGAATCCATCCGCATCCACAGTAAATTCCGGTGTCTTCCCGTCTTCTCCTTTGGCTTTTACTGGTTCTCCGTCGACTAAAAGCTGTTTGAATCCGGCTTCGGTATCGTAGCAAACAGTCCAATATCCGTCTTTATCGATTCCAATGAGCGGACAAAGCAGGTTCTTGTCGTTTTTCATATAAAGACTGAGTGTTTTGCCGTTGTTCAGCGTCAGCGCGTAAGCATCCGCCTGTTCTTCTATCCGGGTAATGAATATTCCGTTTTGCACAAGTTCGCTTACGCTTTCTATGTTCTTATTGATGTCTCGTATTTGAGATTCGAGAGCAGTCACACGTATTTTCAGGGCGTCTACATCGTCTTGCAGGTCGTCCGTGTTGTTACAGCTTATCAGGCACAAGGCCAACAGCATAAGTATACTTCCGATTTTTTTCATGATTCTATTATTTTTAGGTTTTTATTTCAGTGCATTCAGCCATGCGGGTACATATCCTAAGCGCAAACGGAGTTGAGCTTCGTATAGCGAATAAGGATGTACGGCTTTGCCGGGCGATTCGTTACGCTTCATTTGGGTGTCGTCAAACGAAAGCGGACTTCCATGAAATCCGACTACAATAGGACGTACGAATTTCCACCAATAGCCGTCGCTATCCCACCATGTGAATTTTCCGTCTTTGTCAATGTCCGGATCGGTTTGTACATTAGTAGCGTTAAAATTCCAAATGGTAAGATTTTCCAAATGGTTCGGCATCTGTGCCGAATCTCCTCCTTGCCGCCAATGCATGAATCCGCCCGAACAACAGTCTATCAATGTGGCTCGCGGTTGTGTGGCGTGCGACTCGAAGCAGGAATCGTCTCCCCATTTCACGTTCCATATCACCGCTCCCATGCTTTGTTTGGATACACCGCAGGCATGATATTGTCCGACATTATTCTTGTATTCAATAAGAGTAGATTCCCCTTGACCCTTTCTTAATGTATATCCGTCGCTGTTTTCCACCACTTTCCCGATAAAGACGCGCGATGAGGCTTGCGAGCGGATGGACGAATGCCCTCGATTTCCTCCGATCTGTATATCGTATGCCGAGCAGTTGGCAGAGCTGGTGATAGACATAGCCTCGCTGACGCTTTCGAAATTTACACGACGTATCCATGAATGGGTAAGCCGAACGAAGTCTATCAGCTTGAAGCCTCCGTCGTCTACGTCGGAACCGTGATGAATGAATTTTTCCTTGGCATGTCCCTTGAATGTAAGGTCTTCTACACCGACGTTGGAATAGTTGGCGAATTTATGCAGCTTCCAGCCCCAGTCTTTGTTGATGGCGTGCATGATGGGCTCTTTGAACGTGATTTTGCCGGCATCGGCTTTTTCCACCTGATGATATTCGTATACCTGTACGCCCTTTGATTTGATATTCAACTCTCCTGCACCCGGCAATACCTTGATGTCCTGCCATTTGTAGGGGCTTAACGCTTGGTTGATCACGGTTTCGTTGTTGTTTACAAGCACCAGGCATACCCAGTCTCCCGATTTTATTCCAAGGGCGGTAGCTGCTACGGTTTTGCTGCCGACAGGCGCGTCTTCGGTAATGTTCGCGATAGGCTCTCCTAATCCCGTATTGTGTTTGAACTCCATCATTACCGGAGCGTTCCACATTTGGGTGACCGGTTCAGGAGAATTGTTGGCAACTGTCATTTCCAGCGTGGTTTTGTTCCTTCCGGCTCCTTTGAGTACGATGTCGCCCATTGATATACGTATTCTGCGGTCTTTGGATGCTTCGTTTTGGAGGATATAGTTTCCTTCGGGGAAGTAGATAACGGCTTTTGCAGAGGGCCTGATGTAGCGGTCGGTCATGCCGTTATCCTCTTTTTTTATATTCTCCGGTTTCCCTGCAATCTCGGCAAGTACTTTCATAAAAGCTTCCCGGTCGGGTTGTCCGTCGTTAGGTATGGCGCCGTATTTCGTCACATCGTATACTTTATATCCTTTCGCTATCCATTCGTCCATTTCGGCGGGAGCTGATTCGCCGTGCATGTATCCCGCGTAAGAGAAATCGAGCAATACATTTTCATCGCTTTTCTCTTTGAATTGCTTCCATGCCGGTGTTTCGACACCCGAAGGCAATACTTTCACGCTCATGGAAACGATACGTATATAGTTTTTCGAAGAGGTCAGTACGATTTTGATTGTCTCCTCTTTATTTTTTGTTACATCGGGTAGCGGAGTGACGATAAGCTTCTCTTCCGTTAGTCTTACATTCCATCCGGGAAGCGGCTGTATCATAGCTTCTTTGATATCTGTCTGCCGCACGTTATATTCTTTAAATGGTTCGCTCTCGGCAAATTCCTCTATTTTGTCCGGGTTCCAGCCCTCGATGACGAGACCGAAACTGTCGTCTACCGGAAACGTATAGCTTTGCTCCGGATCCGTCCCCGCCAAGGTAAAAGAGAGTGTTTTCTTTTCTTCATCGTATACAACTTTACTGAAAACCGTTGTTCCGCCTTGCTTGCCTCCTTCGGCTTTGATGTCTTGCCCGTCGGCGTCTTTCAGGGTGGTAAACGTTGTTCCGCCATCGTAGCTCACTTGCCAATAGCCGGTGCTGCTGACATTCAGTTGAGGGGTGAGGATGGGGGTGCCGGCTTCCGTACGTGGGATGGCCGATATCTTTTCTTCTCCATCAGGCCCGGGTAAGTACCGGAAATCAGTTTCCGAAGCAGTCTTATACATCCAATATCCTTCGTCGTCTACCGAAAAGACGGGAACAGAGGCTGCAACGCTTTCACTGTTCATCACCCGGACGGTGGTGCCGTCGCTCAGTTCTACCGAGTATCCCTTGCCGTCTTTGGTAGGGGTAACTCCGATAATGGTTTTGTTGGCTTGTATCAAAGCTTGCAGGCTTGCAAAGGAGGTGTTCATTCCCTCTGTCGCTTTCTCTAAGGCAGCTACGCGGTCTTTAAGCCGGTTGATATCGGTTTTTAAATCGTCTGTTTCCTGGCACGATTGCATGAAAACAAACAAACTGCAAATGCTCCATAGCAGTAGATAGGTAATACTTTTGCTTTTCATACGTTTGTAATTTCGGTTAATTTGAATTCGCATCGGCAAAGATAGGGGCAATCATTCAGAGTATGTGGATAAAAAAATCCGGGAATACAGTGAAATTATACATTTCTGAAGATTTTTGTTTCATAGGGGAATAACTTCCGGTCGCTCCGATAAGAGTAATGATAGCCCGTCCTTATGGCTAAGCGGTAAGCTTGCGCGATATGCAAAATTGTTCGACCGCATTTTCAGGCAATTACTTCAGCAGTTCTGCCCACTCTTCGTTGGTCAGTTCGGGCAGGGTGCCGCTATCGGTAATGAAAGTCTCCGCCAGTTTTCGTTTGCTTTCTTGCAGATGAAGAATTTTCTCTTCAATGCTGCCCTGTGTGATGAACCGGTAAGCGATGACCTGTTTCTCCTGCCCGATGCGGTGGGCGCGGGCAATGGCTTGCGACTCTGCGGCGGGGTTCCACCACGGGTCGATGATAAAGACATAATCGGCTTGTGTGAGGTTGAGACCTACTCCTCCGGCTTTCAACGAGATAAGGAAAGCCTGCACATCTTCTTGTTCGGTGAAATGGGCTATTTCTTTCGGTCGGTCGTTTGTCGCTCCTGTCAGTAAGGCATACTTCCATCCTCGCTCGCGAAACACATCGGCAAGTATCTCCAGGTGGCTGACAAACGAGGAGAAGATCAACACCTTATGTCCTTCGCTTCTCAACGTGCCGAAAGTGTCGATGATTTGTTCCGCCTTTCCCGAATATCCGTTGAATCCGGGGATGATGAGCCGCGGATGGCAAGCCAACTGTCGCAGGCGTAGGATGCCGTTCAGTATGCTGAACGTGTGTGTCCTCCCCGTCGCATGCGGTTGTTGAAGCAGTATGTTCCGCAGACTGTTCTTTTCCTGTTCGTAATATTCTTTCTGCTTCTCGCTCATGTCGCAATAGATGGTTTCTTCGGTGAGCGCAGGCAGCTCAGGCGCTACTTCGCGTTTGCTGCGGCGGAGAATAAAGGGAGCAATGAGTTGTTGCAGCCTGGCTTCCATGAGACGGTTCCCTTGCTTGACGGGAGCGATGAACCGCTTCTGGAAAACGCTTTCTTCTCCGAGTAGGTCGGGTTGTAGAAAGCGGAATTGAGCCCATAGGTCTTTGAGGGAGTTTTCAATCGGCGTACCCGTCAGTACCAGACGGTGCTTGCATTCCAGCCGGATGGCCGCCTGGAAAGTGAGCGAATCGCTGTTCTTGATGTGCTGGCTTTCGTCGAGCACTACGTACTCGAAGCAATACGAACAGAGCAGGTCGATGTTGTTCCGCATCATTCCATAGGTTGTGAGAACGAGCTGGTAGCGTCCGAAGAACCGTTCGGGATGTTTGCGGGAGATGACGGTCGATCCGTTGTATTCGCCTACGGAAAGTCTTGTGAAGCGTTTGGCTTCCCTCCGCCAATTGTGTAGTAAGGAGGTAGGTACGACGACCAGCGTGGCAGGTTTTCGGGCAGTCTTCCTTTGCCGAGGGGAATAGTCAGCCTTTGGTGATTCCTTTTCTCTGATTTCTTGAGCGGCGGGAAGCCAATCTTCCTCCGTGTCGAAAGAAAACAGTAGAAACTGCCCGTTTTCATCCGCTTCCGGCACTTTGACCGGCTCGACGGGTGGCGCGCACATCTCTGCCGTATCGCTTTCCGCCTGGGTGGAGGGCTGATAGATGTATTGGAGCAGAGCCAATGTCTGTAAAGTTTTCCCCAGGCCCATATCATCTGCCAGACAACCGCCGAATCCCTGTTCGTACAGATGCACCAGCCACGAAAAGCCTTTCTGCTGATACGGACGGAGCCGTGCGTCGAGTGATGCGGGGGCAGGTATTTCTTCAAGCTGTCTGAGCACGGGCGCTTGTCTCGTTCCTTCGCTTTCCAATGCCGATTGCACAACACCTGCGAACGAACGCTTCAGGCGGATTCCCGTTTCGGTCTGTATCCCCATCTCCAGCGCATTCGCGTATTTGCTGAACCACTCTTCCGGTAGAAGGATGATGCGCCCGTCGGGTAGAAGAAACTCTCTCTTTTCCTCGAGGATATGCTTCCGGAAGCGTGAAAAGGGGAGGCGAATATCTCCTATTACTACGGTAATGCGCAGCTCGAACCAGTCGGGAGTGTCGTCGACTCCCTGCTCGATGCGTATCTCATCGAGGCAATAAGGGCTTTTACCCATATTGCCCGCCAAGCGAAAATGATTTTGCAGCAATTCCCGGTGGTTGCGGATCCATTCTTCCGCAGACTTTTCGAGAGCATCGGGCGACAGCCTGAAATGGGCTTCGCTGATACGTTGCAGTCCGGCATCGGCGAGCTGCTCCTGAAGCCACGCTTCTTTCGCTTCGTCTCGGCGAAAAAACACGATTTCATCGCTACTCTTTCTTCGTACGATCTTTTTCAGTCCGGCGTCGCTTCCGGGAAGGAAAGTTTCCTCGCCGTAGTGAAAGCTCAAATGCAAAAGAGGCTCCTCGTATACGGTTTCTTCCACAGTCAGCCGCGCTTCGCAGTCGCACGGCTCTTCCGTGAACTTCAGCCCTTCGACTTCTATCTCGTGGTAGCGTGCCGTCGGGATAAGGATGTTTTGTATATATTTATCCGCTTGGGTCGCCTCGGCGCAGATTGTCTCTTTCTTGGTGAAAGGCAGCAACCGCGCGCTCTCGATATGAGGAAAAAAATACAGTTCCATGCCCAGCAGCAGTGAAGCGGGAGAGGATGTGAGTACCACAGCCGGTTTCTGTTCGCGTATGGAGACAGCCTTTCCCTCGTAGATGCACTGAAGCCGGTAGCAGAATACGGCTTCGTCCAGATGGAAGCAGAATCGGATTTCAACATCTTCCGGGTGTATGCGGTAGAGATGATGCGCGTACAACTGCTTGCTGCCCGAAAGCTTTTGATAGAGCGGTATGTCCGACCGGCGTATGAGCGCCAGCATTTCCTGCAACTTTTTCTCGATAAACGGACGGATGGAGCGCCTGACCTTTTCCGGTTCGCCGGAGAGTTTGCGAAGGAAGCGGGAAACTGTTTTCTCCCGCGAGTAGACCTCCATCAGGTACTTCTCTGTATAGTGCGAAGCGATGGTGATGGCTTGCCGCTCGATCCCGCTCATGCGGGACATGGCTTCGGCAGAGGCATGAAAGGCCTGTTCGAGAAGGAGAACCGTTCCGTCGGCTCTTTTTTCGGAAGTATACGGAATCAGCAGCAGACCGAACACAGGGTGCTCTGTAAGAACGATTACGAGTTGTTCGGTAGGTGCGTATTCTTTCATTCTCATTTTTCTTTAATCTGCAAACTTAAATAAAAATATTGATTCATATCCTTTCTTTAGCGTGAAAATCACAGCTTCTGCAGAAAGTTCACATCGGAAAAATACGTAATTTTGCGGCATGATGGAAGAGAACAAACGCGTATTATTGGGAATGAGCGGGGGTACGGACAGTTCCGTTGCCGCCTTGCGTCTGCTTGAAGCCGGTTACGAGGTAACCGGAGTCACCTTTCGTTTCTACGAGATGGACAGCTCCACCGCCTCTTCGGACGATGCGCGCGAATTGTCGGAGAAGCTGGGAATCGCTCATATCACGTATGATGCCCGCACGCTGTTTCGCGAACAGATTATGGAGTACTTCGTGCGGGAGTATATGGCGGGGCGCACGCCTGTCCCCTGCACGCTGTGCAACAACTTCCTGAAATGGCCGTTGCTTGCCCGCATAGCCGATGAAATGGGAGTGTATCATATTGCTACGGGACATTATGCGCGTAAGGTGAAAATGGATGACACCTATTATATTACATACGCCGCCGATGGCGATAAAGACCAGACTTTCTTTTTGTGGGGGCTTCCGCAGGAAATTCTCCGGAGAATGCTTCTGCCGATGGGCGACATAACCAAGGCAGAGGCGCGCGCTCAGGCGGCGGACAAAGGATTCCATGAAGTCTCGGTGAAAAAGGATAGCCTGAGCGTTTGCTTTTGCCCGATGGATTACCGGAGTTTTCTGAAAAGGTGGTTTGCCGATAAGGGGCAGTCGTTTGCCGAAGTTGTGGGGAGAGGGAAATTCATCGATGAAAACGGCGATTTTATCGGTTGGCACGAGGGGTATCCTTTCTATACCGTCGGGCAGCGGCGGGGATTGGGTATTCATCTTAATCGTGCCGTGTTTGTGAAAGAGATCGTTCCGCTAAAGAATGAAGTGATGCTTGCCCCGTTGCAGTTGCTGGAAAAAACGGAAATGTTGCTCAAAGACTGGAACATGGTCTGTGCAGACCGCCTGTTGGGGCACGACGATGTGATAGTAAAAATCCGCTACCGGAAGCAAGAAAATCATTGCACGGTGGCGGTGACTCCCGACAATCTGCTGCATGTGCAGTTGCACGAACCGCTGGCTGCCATTGCTCCGGGGCAGGCGGCAGCATTCTACAAAGACGGTTTGCTGTTGGGAGGAGGCATTATCGTATAGGTTTCCTTGGAGGTTCGTTTCCAGCTTTTCCACGTTCGTTTTTTACCCCCTTCCATTTCTATATATATTCACCATGGTGAGTATATATGCCCAGCGTGGTAGCCATATATATCCACCATACATGACCATATATATTCACCATACATGACTATATATGCCCACCATGCTGCCTGTGATTGCCTGATTTTGGTTCACTATATTTATCTTATGCCTGATAATTAGGTTGTTCATGAGTTAATGATATCATAGGAAAAGACTGGATGAATAAAAAAGACAAAAAAACACTCCGGAAAGTTTAGCTGTTTCTGTTTTTATTTGTATTTTGGCAACGTTAAATAACACTTTTATGTTTAACTAATTAGATAAACTTGATGAAAAATTTTCAATTAAATGTGACGGGTTTGGAACCCTTAGAAGAAGGAGAAGCTAAATCTGTGAATAGAGAAGTATCACCAGTCATTATGGGATTGGTCGTAGGACTTATAGTTTTCTTTCGTAAATAATTTCGGAGATATTAGAAAAGGAATTAGTGATGGCTACGCAGGAAGGAAACCAAAACACTAAGGGCGGAAGAAAAAAAACGACATCTTTCATCTCTTTTTTGATCGCTGTAGTCGTAGGACTTTTGGCCTATGTGATAATTACTGATGGTCCTGATATTGTTCGAGGAATCATTGGTGTTTTCTCTAAGAAATAGAATTAAAGATAAAGAAGAAAATGCTTTACGGTGAGATTAAAAGTAAAGAATATTATGGCAAAATTAGATTTATCTGAAATTCCCAGGATGAAAGGTATTGAAGAATTCACTTTCAATGAAGTTGTTGAATGTAATGGAGGTGAATCTCTGTGGTATTGGGTTACATATAGATAATAGCGTCATTTACAAGTGTTACTTGTAGGAAACATCCTATGTATGAATAAGATTTTTAAATGGCTGGCTGATGCACCAGTAGCATTATTTGTATGCATTTTTTGGTTTATCGGGTGCCTATGGAATGTTTTTTTTGATGCATTAGTTAGGATTAGCGGTATACAGCTATCTTCGCAATATAACTTTGAGGCCCCTCAAAGTATCTACGATTATACAATCGTAATCCTCGTAGCACCGCTGATTGAAACGGCGCTTTTTCAAGCTCTCCCGTATCATTTATTGAGTAAGATTCATTTTCTGCAGAAACGATTATGGCTTATTATTGCTATTTCCGGTCTTTTTTTTGCGCTACAACATTTTTACTCAATAGTGTATATTATGTTTGCCTTTATACCAGGTATTCTCCTTGTTGCCGGCTATCATTTACGTCAAGGTAACCATCCTTTTATTTCTATATTTGCGGTTCATTTTTCAATAAATGCCACGCCTCTTCTTTATGAATTTCTTTTTTCTGGAATTAAATGAGTACAATCGAGATAAAGCAACATGACATAACAGATTGTGACGCAGCATGCCTTACTTCTATTGCTGCTTACTATGGGTTGACAATGCCTGTTGCTTGAATAAGGCAAATGGCTTCAACAGATAGAAAAGGAACAACTGTTGTGGGGGGGTGATCACTTCTGCTGAAAAAACTCGGTTCATGACTAAAACATGTAAGTCATTGAAGCAAGATGGCTCAACAGAAATGGCACCTTTCCATAAGATACCTTTACCCTCTATTGTACATACTATTATAGCAAGCCTTAGAAGCATGCATAGGTGTGCTGACTTGTTTCGCTTGTCGTCTGTGAGTACATAGACCAAACCGTCATATCTCTTGCCTCAGTATTCGGTCTTGACCTCTTCTACCTTTTTCAGGCAAAGACAGAGTATATATACACCGTGCCGGGTATATATGGCTGCTGTAAGCGAGCGCACATTTGTTTGTGAAGATGAGTCCGTAAATAAATATTTTTGTGTAAGTTTGTCATATCGTTGCAAGCGATTGTAAAGAACCGGTTTAAAAATAATAGTCATAAAGTATCCCGCATGAGAACAAATATATCGTACGTCATTATCTTCCTTGTATGCGTTTTCGTAACTGCGAGTTGTGAAAAGGTTGAAAAGATAAACACGCTGGGCGAAACGGAATACTGCTTCGACGAGCGGCTGTCTTCTTTGTCGTCCGGAGCCGACAGTATAGTCTGGGTGGGCGGTGAAACGGGCGCTCTCTGGCGTTTGAGAGGCGATGAACGCCGCGTTTACGATATCGGAGAAGATCGTATCTATAAGGTTGTATCTGAAAAAAACGACTCACGCAAAGAGATCTGCTGGATAGGAGTAAGAAACTCCGGCTTGCAGAAATGGGAGATGGATGAGCACGGGGGGCGGAATCTGAAGACCTATTTTATTCCTCAGAAGAAAAACAGATATTCGCCTTATGACATAGCTTTGATACGCGATTCGGTTTATGTGGCTACCAGCCAGGGGCTCTACGTTCTTTCACCGAAAGCCTCTCCGGATTCGCTTCGCCTGCTTTACCCCTCTCAGGACGTTTGGGACAGTTTGTATAACAAGTCTTTCGTAGTCAATAATCTGTGTCCCTATAAAGACAGCATTTTGTTTGCTTCCACTGAGCAGGGAGTTTTTCTGTTCGATATGGTACGCCACGCCGGGCGTGTGATTCATCCGGGCCGTTTCGTCGACCACGTGTCTGTCTGCAACGATACCCTCTTCGTCTTGTCCGATAACACACTCTTTCTGAACCGTACCGATGGCGGATTGTTGAAAGAAATACAACTGGAGTTTGCTCCCAAGCTCTGCTATCGGGCAGGAGGCGTCTACTATCTGGCAGGTACCGATAATCTGCTGCTGAGCGATGACCTCGAGAAGTTCGTTCTTATTCCGCTGCGCAGGAAAATTCCTGCCGGATGCCGGAATGTGGTAATGCCCGATCCTAACAAAGATTTTACCTTGCTGCTTACCGAACGCGCTCTTTGGAGGGTTCCTCATCATCTGGGCATTTTTAATGGAGATATTTCCGTGAAAGCGGCGTGTATGGAAGCCGACTTTCTCTATTACCTGACTTCCGGCAACGAGCTATACCGTCAGCGGAAAGGTGAATTTTCGGCATCGCAGATTTGTTCTTTTCCGAAAGAGAAACAGATCGTCTGGATGGACATGTCCGGGAATCGGCTTTATTATCGCAACACCCGCCAGGAGGTGAAGCGGCTCAAAGTCTCCGGAAACCTGATGGAGAACCGTCTGTTTCATTCGCCGGCTACGGTGTATCGCTCCAAAGACAAGATAACCGCCTCTTGGCTCAAGAAAAAGAAAGACGGCGACGAACTTCTCTTGGGAGTGCAGGACGGTCTGGTGATTGTCGGTGAGGACGGCGAGGCAGATACTGTTTCCGTTTTTAAAGACCGCTACGTGACTTCTTTCTTTGCTCCCAGGCATTCCGGCCTCTTATACTTGTCGACACTGAACGACGGCATATTTTATGTAAGTCCGGATACGGCATTCAAGCCGGTTCCCGGTACGGAAAAAAACTCGTTTATCAGAGACCTGATCGCTACCGAAGGTTATCGCTCCGCTCTTATTACTCTGACCAATCATCATATTCTTTCGCAAAACCCTGATGATACCCTCCGGGTGAGGGGGTATAACAGATTGCTGTATGCCAACGATACGTTGTTCTACGCATTACCCGAATTCGGAATCCGGAAATTTTCCATCAGCGGCGGGCGTATTTGCGACAAGGGGAAATATTATACCGATATACGCTTTAATCCCGCTGCTGCTTTTGTTTCTAACGGATGGCTCTGTCTCGGTTCGGATCTCGGTGTGCTTACCATCGGAATCGATCGCGAAGATATCCCCCGGTGGGTGGCGTTCGCTCCCGGAAGCACTTTCAACTTGCGTTTTGTTGTCATTACAGCCATACTTGTTTTGGGTATTATCGCTTTGGCTGTGGGCGGTTACTTTCGGCGCAGGAGCAGTACGAAAAAGCAGATACTGCGGCGGGTGGAAGCTTTGAAGGCGCGGGTGGACGATCTGGAGTTGCTCTACGACTTGTCCGACCAAGCGTCGCGCGAGGAGGTGGCTTGCCTGAGGGCCGAGATTGAAACGATAGACCCCGACGCGCCTGAACGCAAGAAAACGTATGCGCTTATTACGCGGCTCACGAACGATATTATCAACCGGAACCGCGAGGCTACATTGTGCCTGCTGAAAAAACTGAAAGAGCAAGCCGGATGGATAGCGGGTACGGAGGCTTTCGACAAGCCATTCATGCTCGCAGAGGCGGCCGAAGCCGAGAAATCGAACAATATCGAGCGGATAAAAAGTGCTGTAACCGGTAATGAGCAGTGGATGAATCTGCTTACCGGCTTGGAACGTGAATCCGCACGCTATGCCGAAGATATGGAAGGCTGTCTGGAATTGGAAGGCGTAAATAAGGGTTTGAGGAATGAGTTCCTTCTTCTAAAAGAGAAGACGGCGCAAATGCCCCTTGATAAAGTAAATGACGAATTCCTTAAATTGAAGCGCGCTTACGGGCATGTTTTCTCCGGCGACGCACTGGCGCTTATTCTCCGGTATGTGGAGCAGATGCGTTGCCGCTTGGATGAGATCGCACAACCCGATAAAGTATCCGAAGGGTTGGGCGTCCGGATCGATGAAGCACTTTTGTGTACCCGCCGCGATGAGCGCATCCGCTTGCTGCGATTGCTGAAGCAGGCGGACGACAGGCTTTCTCTGCTGGAGATCAAAGAGGAAATAGCGGCGGGCATCGGTGAATACCGGCATATAAGAGAGGGAATAATTGCCGCGAACGAGCGGTTGGTGAATAAGAAGTTCGACAAGGAACTGGAAGTGGAGATAGCTTCCGGCGCGAAAGAAGTGGTAAGGCGGGTGGACCGTCTCATCATGTCCATGTACGAAGTGTTGAGCGTTACAGACCCTGTGCTCCTGAATGATATACTCCGGTTCTCCAGTTACGACCATCAGCAGGCCAGAGTGCTGGCGTTGCTTATTGCCAATCCACGTGTGAAGCGCACTGATGTTCCGGGTATATTGGGATTGTACGGAAACCTGAATCCTGTAATCAGCCGCTTGGTCAATAACAAAATTAAGGCGAATGAGCAGGAACTCAAGGAATACCTGAAAGAGGAATATCCGGCTGTGGGATTCGTTTATTATATATTGGGATTGATCGACTGACGTTTGTTCCATTATGAACGGAGACAAACGATTCTTGCTTTCTTCCTGCCGCGCATCGGGTTATATTTGATTTCGCAAATTGCCCGATGTTGCATCCGGCCGAACGGGTGAAATCAATAAACGCAACTTTTTTGCAGGAGTATTAATACATACTTTTGCTGCCGGTTCCGGTGAACGGGAAACCGTCCGGATGTGGGGCATCCGTATTGCCGGGGATAAACTAAAAACTAAACTATTTATTAACCGCAAAATTTGTTTATTATGAAAGCAAAATTTTCGTTACTCGTACTCGTTTGTACTCTGTTTACAGTTAGCGTATTCGCGCAAGAAACCAAAATCAAGGACAAAAGGACTCATCCCGATTTGTACTTCCTCGAAATCTCCGAAGTGGCGAACAGCCTGAAACTTCTTCCTCCTCCTCCTGCTGCCAACAGTATTCTTTTTTTGAACGACAAAGCCCAATACGATTGGGGAAAATTGCTGAGAGACACTCCGCGCGGCGATCAGGCTGTGAGAGATGCCCGTGTAGGCGGGAACGGTGTGCCTATGGCTTTTTCTGAAGCTTTCGGCATAGAAATCAGCAAAGAAAAGACGCCCGAAATACATAAGCTCGTTATCAACATGAGAGAAGATGCCGGCGATTTGGCGACACGCCATGCCAAAGAACACTACATGCGTGTGCGTCCGTTCAGCTTCTTTAAAGAAAACACTTGCAATCCCGAACAGCAACAAGAACTTTCTACCAACGGTTCGTATCCTTCGGGACATACAGCTATCGGTTGGGCCACCGCCCTTGTTCTGGCGGAAATCAATCCGGCGCGTCAGAATGAAATCCTCGAAAGGGGCTATGAGATGGGGCAAAGCAGAGTGATTTGCGGTTACCACTTCCAGAGCGATGTAGACGCAGCCCGTTTGGTGGCAAGTGCTGTAGTGGCACGTCTTCATGCCAACGAAGCCTTCATGAAGCAATTGGAAAAGGCGAAGAAAGAGTTTGCCCAACTGGAAAAAGCCGGTGCCGTGAAGCCGAGCGAGAATAATTGAAACAAGATTTAAAAGCTGTTTCCAGAAACTGTTTCAGACTTTCCAGACAGCCTCGATGCAGAAAGTCGAAACAGTTTTTTACTATCAATCCCAAGAATAATTTTGATACTTATGAATAGATTTGTGATGATAGGGCTTACGCTTGCTTTGGTATGTGGCAGTGTGAAGGCTCAGGATAAAATAGAGATAAAGCCGTCGGGGAGAATTCTGATGGATGCAGGGGTGTTCAGCACCGATAATGAAGACTTGGTAAATGGTATGGCTATTCCCGACATGCGTGTGGGAGTGAAGGCAAGCTACGGAGCGTATAAAGCCAAAATAGATATAGGATATGCCTACGGGAAAGTGCGCATGAAGGATATTTTTGTAGAACGCCAGCTGGGGAAATATAATTTGGTACGTTTAGGCTACTTTGTTCACCAATACGGCTTGCAGAGTTCCACCAGTTCGTCAATGAAAATCTCGATGGAAGAACCGGCAAGTAATGAAGCCTTCTTCAATTCGCGTCTTATCGGTGCTATGTTTGTGCACAGCAAAGGCGATTTCTTCGGAACAATGAGCTTTCATGTCGAAGGCGAGGCGATGAAGAAAACCACCAATGAGAGTGGAAAGCAAGGTTACGGTATGATGTCGCGTCTGGTTTACCGTCCTTTACGCCAAGACGGAAGTATCTTTCAGGTAGGTCTTTCGGGAGCGTTCGAGACTCCGCGTTACAACGACGACGAGGCATTGAACCACGAAAGTTTCGTGCTGAAGTCTAAGTTCCCGACAAGAATTGCGAAAGTCACCGCACAGGAAGCGAAGATATCCGATGCCGACTGGCTATATAAGTTTACACCGGAAGTATGTGCCGCTTACGGAAGACTCGGCTTGGAAGCGCAGTACTTCTATGTGAATGTGCAGCGTAAGAACGAACAGCGGGATTTTAAAGCCAGCGGAGCGTATGCCATGTTGAGAGGACTTTTGATTGGGAAAAACTATAAGTATTCGGAGAGTGACAGCGGAATTTCCACTCCGGCTCCGGGTTCGTTGGAATGCGTGCTCGGGTATAACTATACCGACTTGTCCGATCACAAGGCAGAAATATTCGGCGGGCGTCAGAATGATGCTTCGCTCACTCTGAACTATTACATCAATAAGTACATGATCTGGAGGCTCAGGTATTCTTATACTCATGTTTCGGACAGAGCCGGGTTTGCCAACCAATCGGTGAATACATTTCAGACTCGTTTCCAGATATTGTTCTGATCGCCTCGTCCCGCTATCGTGCTGAAGCGAATTGGTGGTTTCGGAATGGAAAGCTGAGTTGGTCTTATTATAATATAAGTTGAAACATGGCGATCCCCTTGTTTTAATCTTGAACCGTAACGGTGCAAGACTAAAACAGGGGGATTTTATTTAAAAGAGCCTTTTGTTTTCCATGCTATACGGTGGCAATACATCAAATTGCTCTTCGCTTCTATCTTAAAGAGTTCCTCTCCTCCTGCCTTAAAAACATTCGTGTTTAGAAAGATCTTTTGTAATGAATGTACCGGTTTGGCAAATTGGCAGGTTACTGCGCGGCATAAGCATAAGAGGGTATGCGTGTGCTTTAAAACCATCATTTTTAGGTATTTTATATCCGGACGGAACGGCATAACTTTGTGAGTGGATAAGAAACCGGAGTTTACGCTCATGCAAGTGATAAAGGAAAATACGAAAAATGCGATTCTTGAAACGGCGAAAGGAGAGTTCATTGCCTGCGGTTTCAAGGCGGCTTCCATGCGTAGCATTGCCCGGAAAGCAGATGTGAACCTGAGCAATATATACACCTACTTCCACAGTAAGGACGACATATTCCGTGCGATGGTAGAACCGTTCATTTGCAGCCTTAACTCCTTTTTGAAGAAGCATCATAGCGGCGAGTATGTTTCTCTGGATGTCTTTGTGTCGGGAGACTACCAGCACCATGTCATTGCTTCGATGATGAGGCTCGTCAGGCAATACAGGGATGTTATCTTTCTGTTGCTTTTCCGCGCAGGAGGCTCTTCGTTCGAGAACTTCAGGGAGGAAATCGTTGAAGAGAATATTTGCATAGGTGTGGAATATATGCAACTTATGAAAGAGAAGTACCCGCATCTCAATATCGAGGTTTCGGAACTCTTTGTCCGGATAACCGGAAGGTGGTGGGTGAGCGTGCTCGAAGAAATAGCACGGCACAATGATTTGAGTGATGATGACGCCGAACAGTTTATAGCCGACTATGTAAAGTTTGGTACTGCCGGCTGGGAAAAGTTGTTGGATGCATAGAATGAAAAAAGAAAAAATATTGGCAAGTCATAATTAAGCATAGTGTAATGATTCATAAATTCTTTATAATAAGAGGTAGACTCTCTTGTTTGAAAGCGAGTCCGGCTGGGAAGCCGGGCTCGCTTTTTTTAGAACGTTTCGGTTTTTTGTTCGTTTTTGCCGTGGTTATGCCATGCGTGCTTTGCGCAGTTACTAACTTAATATATACCTTCTTTTTTATATGAATATCGAGAAAATAAATGTATGGTTCGCCCGTTTGGGCGAACGGATTGTACAGAGGCGCCGCTTGGTTCTTGCAGCTTTTGTACTCTTATTCGCTGTGGGTTTCTACGGCATACGGTTTATGAATATCAACAACTCGTGGGACAGCTACTTCCTTGAAGACGATCCCATGCTGGTGAAGACGGAAGAATTCAAGGAAGTATTCGGCAACGATTATTTCGTGGCGGTACTTACGTCGTGCGACAACACCTTTACTAAAAAGAACCTGGAGCTTATCCGCAAGCTGTCTGATGAAATGCTCGACAGTATTTCGTATGCCGATAAGATAACGTCCATCACCGACCTTGAGTTTCTGATGGCTACCTCTGACGGAGTGGCTATCGAGCAGATAGTGCCTGACGAGATCCCTTCGGACAAAGCCGGCTTGGACGAGATTCGCCGGAAGGCTTATATGAAACCTTACATTGCTGAGCGTCTGGTGTCGGCGGACGGTAAATTGAGCTGGATACTCCTGAAACTCCGTCCCTTCCCCAATGAGAAGCTCCGGAATACAGGGAAAGGAGCTGTTCCGCCCGATGTGCAGACGGGGGAGGAATTGCACCGCATCATTACAAAACCCGAATACGCTCCGCTTCATCTGCGTGGAGCGGGGATGCCTTATACCACCGAGCGTAAAATGAAGTGGGTGGGAAAAGAGTTGCCCCGTGTGATGGGGCTTGCCTCCTTGTTGGCCATCATTGTGCTTCTGTTTGCCACCCGATCGGTGCGTGGCGTTGTGGTTCCTCTCGTCACGGCCGTAAGCTCCATTGTCATCGTATACGGAGCTATGGGTTACCTCCGCTATCCTATCGATAGCAGCATGATGCTCATTCCTATGCTTCTGGCTTTTGCCGTGGCTGTTGCTTACAACATACACGTGCATACTTATTTCCGGCGGCAGTTCCTGTTGCACGGCCGGCGCCGGAAAGCAGTTGTGGAAACGGTGGGAGAGATGGGATACCCGATACTATTCAGTGCTTTGACCACTTTTGCGGCTTTGCTCTCTTTTCTGGTTGTCCCGGTAGTTCCCTTGCATTTTGTAGGCATTACCACTTCTTCGAGCGTTATGCTCACGTTTGTCATTACTCTTACGGTAATGCCCATCATGCTTAGTTTCGGGAAAGACAGAGAACCGCATCCGCAGGTACGGGAGACGGGAGGCGGATGGCTCGACCGGAAACTTGTCGCGCTCGGCTCCGCAGTCTTGAACCACGCCAAGTGTGTGCTGTGGGTATCGGCTTTCATCACCGCCTTTTTAATCTATCAGTTTACCAAGTTGGAGACCACCTTCGATGTGGAGAAAACAATGGGGAGAAAGATTGAATACGTGCGCAAATTGCTTGAGATAGGAGAGAGCGAACTGGGGGCTATCTACGCGTATGACGTGATGATAGACCTGCCCGGAGACGGAGACGCGAAAACTCCGGAGAATCTGATGAAACTCGATTCTCTTGCAAGCCATGCCGCCCGGTATCCGTTGACCAAGCGCACCACTTCCGTAATCAATATACTGAAAGACCTCCATTGTACGCTCAATGAAGGGAAAGAAGCTTACTATACGCTTCCCCGTAAGGCGGATGAAGTGGCTCAACTCCTGCTGTTGTACGAGAATGCCGGCGGGAGCGAAGCGGAATACTGGATGGATTACGAATACCGGCGTTTGCGATTGATGGTGGAAATCAGTACGTACGATTCGGGAGAGGCAGAGCGTAATATCAAAGACGTCACGGCTTTTGCCCAAAAACTATTTCCGGGAGCTTCGGTATCGGCTGTGGGCAATTTGCCGCAGTTCACCACCATGATGCAATACGTAGCCCGCGGACAGATATGGTCGTTCGCTCTTGCCTTACTGGTGATAGGTGTGATGATGATGGCGGTGTTCGGGAGCGTACGTATCGGATTGATCGGATTGATACCCAATATCATGCCTGCCATAGTGGTGGGAGGGCTGATGGGGTGGCTGGGCTATCCGCTGGATATGATGACAGCCACTATCATGCCTATGATTTTAGGATTGGCAGTGGACGACACGATTCATTTTATCAATCACGGACATTTGGAGTTCGATCGCCAACAGAATTACCGTAAGGCGATTCTCCGGACTTTTTGTGTGGTAGGAACTCCTATTGTGCTTACGAGCCTTGTCATGTCTTTCAATTTCGCTATGTACGGAACTTCCGACAGCCTGTCGTTTTTCCACATGGGTATTTTGTCTGTTGCCGGAATTCTGGCCGCTTTGCTGGCAGACCTCTGTATCACTCCGGTACTGTTCCAATCCTGTCAGATATTCGGAAAAGAAAAATAACGGAATGTATTATTTGAAGTCGGCTGATGCATGCCATACGTGGCAAAGACCGGATGTGTCGGGAATGGCGGATATCGCCCGAAAATACAGTTTGAATATTAATTTATTTAGAATCTCATAAAAGATGAAAACAAAACATTGGATAGCTGTCCTTGCCCTGAGTGCGACAGGGGCGGCGAGATTGAATGCCCAGACTCTTACGGGCAGGGAGATTGCACAACGCGTCAAAGACCGTCCCGACGGCGATACGCGCCGGTTGGAGATCATTATGAAGCTTATCAATAAGCGGGGCAGCTTGCGCGAGCGCCGGCTTGTTTCTTACTCTTTCGATACGGGTAAAGGCAAAAAAGACCGTAAAACGCTTATGTTCTTCCTTTATCCGGGCGATGTGAAAGGAACAGGCTTTCTCACCTGGGACTATGATGAGATAGGGAAAGAGGACGACAAATGGCTTTATCTGCCTGCGATGAAGAAAACACGGCGTATCAGCGGCACGTCTGCAAAGAAAGATTACTTCATGGGCAGCGATTTCACGTACGACGACATGGGTAGCCGGAATGTGGACGAAGATACGCATAAGCTGCTTGGTGAAGAAACGGTAGGCGGGCACAAGTGCTGGAAGCTCGAGTCTGTGCCGAAGGATAGCCGCGATATCTTCTCGCGCAAGGTGGCATGGGTGAGGCAGGACTGCTACATCGGCTGTCGTGTGGAGTATTACGACAAAATGGATAAATTGCACCGATTGCTTCTGATTTCAGATGTGCGCAAGGTGGATGGCTTCTGGATGGCAGGCAAGCTTGAGATGGAGAATGTGCAGACGGGGCATAAGACTCTGCTTGAAATCAAAGATCCGAAATACGATATACCGATGGATGAGGCCAAGTTTAGTGTGACCACGCTTGAAACGGGTAAATTTTGATGCGTTATGCGAAGAAAAAATCGAATAAAGAGTCTTTTTTGTCTGCTGGGATGCGGAGGCTTGCTGACTGTAAATGGACAGGAGACGGGTGAAGGCAGTTGGAAGATAAAGGGTTTTGCCGAGACCTACCATGCGCTTCGTATAGAGTCTCCTAACGATTGGATGAGCTCGCGAACCCGCTTTCGTGGCGAGGTGACGCATGATATGGGGCGCTCCTCGCTGTTCGTTTCTTTCAATGCTGTATACCATGCCTTGTTGAAAGACCGGACGGGCTTCGAACTTCGTGAAGCTTATCTCGACTATCGCGCAAAGCATTGGGGGGTACGTGCCGGCAGACAGCTTGTCATCTGGGGATCGGCAGACGGAGTACGTATTACCGACCTTGTCTCGCCGATGGACATGACCGAGTTTCTGACACGCGACTATGACGATATACGGATGCCCGTCAACGCACTCCGCTTCTTCCGGTTCAACGATAAAGTGAAGTTGGAAGCCGTATTGGTTCCGGTAGTCGAAGGTTTCCGCTTGCCTGTCGGAGCGCAGAATCCCTGGTCTGTGTTGCCGAAGAATCTTCCGCTCCCGGTGATATGGGACGGAGCGCACAATCATCCTGCCTTCAAACTGTCGAATGTGGAATATGGCGGACGCCTGAGTGTGACGTTGCCGGGAATCGACTTCTCCATTGCCGCACTGCATACGTGGAACAAAATGCCGGTATTGGATTACCGGACTGAAGCGGACGGTGTGCGCATTACACCGCAATACTACCGTATGGGATTCGTCGGGGGCGACTTCTCCAAACCGCTGGGACAGTTTGTGCTGCGGGGAGAGATAGCCTGCAACATCGGAAAGCATTTCGGCTATATGCCCTCAGCGGCTGCAACGCCCCAGAAAGGTTTCAACACCCTCAACTGGCTGGCGGGAGTCGATTGGTATGCGCCGCATGAGTGGACGGTAATGGCGCAATTCTCTGCCGAGCATATTTTCGGTTACCTGCCCTGCATAGCCCAGTCTGCATACCACTCGTTGCTCACCGTGAACATATCGAAGAAGCTGCTGAACAGCTCCTTGACCCTTTCCGATTTCACTTATTTCGACATCCGCCACCGTGGATGGCTCAACCGTTTTGCTGCGAATTATGCCGTCAATGATCAGGTGTGTTTTGCTGCAGGATGCGACTGGCTCGGAGGTAAAGAAGGCATGTTCGGCATATACAGGCGAAATTCGGAAATATGGATGAAAGCTAAGTATAGCTTCTGAGAGGCATCCGTAAACAAACGGGAAAAAAGAAAGGAGAGATACATTCCCATTGTTAAACTTTAATTTTTTTAAACAGGCTCTAAATGAATACTCTTGGAAATTTGAAAAGATATATGGGCGGACGGAGGTTGCTGCTTCCGCTCTCGCTCGTTCTTTCAGGTATAAATAGCGTTGTGTCGCTATTGCCTTTTGTTTTTATCTGGCTCATAGTCCGTGTATTGCTGGTTACGGGCGGCACTATCGAAGGAACATCCGTTGGCGTTTATGCCTGGTGGGCTTTCGGGACGGCTGTGGCAGGCGTAGTTCTTTACTTCTTCTCGCTCATGTTGTCTCATCTGGCTGCATTCCGCGTCGAGATCAATCTCCGGCGTGAGGCTATGCAGAGGCTCGTAGCCATGCCGTTGGGCTTTTTCGACCGGAACACCAGCGGAGAGGTGAGGAAGATAGTGGATGAAGGCGCTTCGGAAATCCATACCTTCACGGCGCACTTGCTGCCCGACCTTGTAGGCAGTATATTGTCGCCCGTTATCGTAATGGGGCTCATTCTCTTTTTCGACTGGCGTCTGGGCATCGCTTGCCTCATCCCCCTGTTGCTGGCTTTCGCCACCATGGCGTATATGATGGATCCGAAACGGAACAAGTTTCAGCGTATGTATCTTGACGCGCTTGAGAAGATGAGCACCGAAGCGGTGGAATATGTACGCGGTGTTCCGGTAGTGAAGGTGTTCCAGCAGACGGTATTCTCGTTCAAACGCTTTTACGACAGCATTGTCACCTATAGCGAGCTGGTAACCCAATATACGCTGGAGTGGCAGAAGCCAATGTCGTTCTATACCACCGTGATCCACGCTTCGGCATTCTTCCTCGTTCCTGCCGCCATTTTGCTCTTCGGGCGTTCGGGCGATTGGACGGAAGTGCTTGCTAATATGTTTTTGTATGTGCTTATCGCTCCTGTTTTTGCCGTAAACATTATGAAGATAATGTATTTGCAACAGGACCTTTTCCTCGCCGGAGAGTCTATCGACCGGATAGAACGGCTGACGATGCAACCTCCTCTACCACAACCCGAAGTGCCGGAAACGATGAAGGGGAAGCAGGTAGACTTCCGTCAAGTCCGTTTCCGCTATCCCGGCACGTCGGCAGATGTGCTTCGCGACCTCTCTTTCTCCATTCCCGAAGGAAAAACGTATGCGCTTGTAGGACCATCGGGCGGTGGGAAAACGACGATAGCCCGCCTTATCCCGCGCTTCTGGGATGTAACCGAAGGAGCTGTCCGCATCGGCGGGACAGACGTACGCAATATCGCTAAGGAAGAGTTGATGCGCAATGTTTCGTTTGTGTTTCAACATTCCGGGTTGTTTAAGACTACCTTGCTCGAAAACATAACCTACGGCAATCCGCATGCAACGCAAGAGGCCATTGAACGCGCCATCGACCTTTCTCAGAGCCGTGAGATCATCGACCGTCTGCCTGCCGGGCTGCATACCCGGATAGGATCGGAGGGAACGTTTCTTTCGGGAGGAGAACAACAACGCATCGCTTTGGCGAGGGCTATACTGAAAGACGCTCCGGTGGTGGTGCTCGACGAAGCTACCGCGTTTGCCGACCCGGAGAACGAACGGCTGATACAGAAGGCATTGAGAGGGCTGATGAAGGGAAAGACCGTGCTGATGATTGCTCACCGCTTGACGAGTGTGCAGGATGTAGACCGCATACTGGTGATCGAAGGCGGGCGGATCGTGCAGCAGGGCACACATAATGAACTGACAGCTATCGAAGGGACTTATCAGGCAATGTGGAAAGAATACCTGAAGTCTGTATCCTGGAAGTTGTGATTCATTGGGGCGGAATTTGCCCGAAATGAATCCGCGATGTTGTGATTGATGCATTATTTACTAAAAAAAACAATGAGATGATAAAATATTTTCAGAACCGCTTCGCCTTATCCGAAAAAGGAGCGAAGTCTTTTCTCGTCAGCATCTTGTTGACTACGCTGCTCAACATCGCTATGCTGCTGCCCGCCGTTTTTGTTTTTCTGTTCCTTACGGAATATCTCCGTCCGGTGATGAGTCCCGGAGCTTCCATATCCAATGGCTTT
This sequence comes from Bacteroides pyogenes DSM 20611 = JCM 6294, assembly GCF_000428105.1. Lineage (GTDB taxonomy): Bacteria > Bacteroidota > Bacteroidia > Bacteroidales > Bacteroidaceae > Bacteroides > Bacteroides pyogenes. The sequence goes on from NZ_ATZH01000003.1 coordinate 29,388, forward strand.
TGGTACTATGTGTCGGTGGCCCTCGTCTTTATGGCGGTGATTTACATAATCTCGCTGTTTCAGTATACGGCTACCTACACCAAGGTGTATACCGAAAGTGCCAATCTGCGTATCTCCGTCGCCGAAAAACTGCGTAAGTTGCCTCTGGCTTTCTTCGGCGAGAAGAATCTTTCCGACCTCACTTCCACCGTGATGGAAGATTGTACTGCCCTTGAGCGACTTTTCTCTCATGCCGTTCCGCAGCTTTTCGCTTCGGTGATAAGCGTATTGATTGCCACCGGACTGTTTTTCTACGACTGGCGATTGGCTCTGGCCCTGTTTTGGGTGGCTCCGGTGGCGGCTTTGCTTATCTTCTTTTCCAAGAAAGCGATGAACAAGTCTTTTGCCGCGCATTATGTTGTGAAGCGCGGTGTCACCGAGCAGATTCAGGAAGGGCTTGAGCAGATTCAGGAGATTAAAGCCTATAATGGCGAACGGGCGTATCTCGACAGGTTTGATGACGTACTCCGTGTTTTTGAAAATGGGCTTATACGCGGAGAATTGTTGATAGGCGTATTGCTCAACGGAGCGTACATCCTGCTCAAACTCGGTCTGCCTACAGTCATCGGCGTAGGTGCTTATTTGCTTTCGGTCGGAGAAGTGTCCATATTCTCTTACCTGATATTCCTCATGATTTCTTCCGCCATTTACAATCCTTTGATGGAGGTCTTCAACAATCTGGCAATCCTGTCTTTCCTCGACGTGCGTATCAACCGGATGCGAGAGATAGAGGGCATGCCTGTTCAGCAGGGGAGAACGCAATGCAAGATAGATAATTACGATATCGTATTCGATTGCGTGAACTTCTCTTACGAAGCAGGGAAGCAGGTGCTCTGCGATGTCTCTTTTACAGCCCGTCAGGGTGAAGTGACGGCTTTGGTAGGTCCTTCGGGCGGCGGGAAGACAACCTGTGCCAAGCTTGCCGCCCGTTTTTGGGATGTGGACAGCGGAACGATAACTCTTGGCGGACAGGATATTTCGGAAATCGATCCGGAAGCTTTGCTGAAGAATTTCTCAATCGTTTTTCAGGACGTCGTGCTGTTCAACGCCACCATTGCCGATAATATCCGCATCGGGAAGAAAGACGCCACCGACGAAGAAGTGAAGTGGGCGGCGGAGCAGGCCCAATGCGGCGAGTTTATCGGCAAGTTGCCCGAAGGATATGACACCCTGATAGGGGAAAACGGAGAAACCCTTTCCGGAGGAGAGCGGCAGCGCATATCCATAGCGCGGGCATTGCTGAAAGATGCTCCGGTGGTATTGCTTGATGAAGCTACCGCCAGCCTCGATGTGGAGAATGAAAGCAAGATACAGCAAGCCCTTTCGGTACTGGTGAAAAATAGAACGGTGCTTATCATTGCCCACCGGATGCGTACGGTGGGCAATGCGCATAAGATAGTGGTGTTGAAAGAAGGGCGTGTGGCAGAGCAGGGTACGCCGTTGGAACTACTTGCCCGCTATGGTGAGTTTGCCGCAATGGTAAAGGGCTGTTATGGGTTGACGGAGGAATCTGCCCTTGCTTTACAGTAACGGTAGCCGTTACCATATTCTTCCTTGGGGCTCTTGCTAATGAAGCGCATGTTCTGCTTTCCTAAAAGGAGTCAATCTTAATTTGAATAATAAATGAGTGCAATCATTTGTCAACCCGAAAAGAATAGTTAAAAACATTCCTTTTAGGTATTGCAAATGTCTGTCTATCATTTTACCTTTGTAGGGTAAATTATTAATTATGGGAGACATAGTATGGAACAATCTGTATTGACCGCATTTCTTCTGACTCTTTTCGCCGGACTTTCTACAGGTATAGGCAGCGCTATCGCTTTTTTTGCACGGCGTACTAATACCTCGTTCCTTTCCGTTTCATTAGGTTTTTCGGCCGGGGTGATGGCGTATGTGTCGTTTGTCGATCTATTGCCTGCTGCGGTGAGTTCTCTCACTGACTTGTATGGTGTGAAACAAGGGACGCTCTACGCTACCCTCTCATTTTTTGGTGGTATAGCCTTTATAATGCTTATCGACCGTTTCGTTCCGGAACAGGAAAATCCGCACGAGATGCATAAGGTGGAAGAAATGGTCGATGAGTCATCTTCCGGTGTAAAGGAAACGCCAGAACACAATCCGAGATTGCTTCGCGTGGGTATGGTAACTGCGCTGATATTGGCGATTCATAATTTCCCAGAGGGTATGGTTACTTTCCTTGCGGGACTGAAGGATGTGAGCATTGCCATTCCTATCGCTATAGCCATTGCTATACATAATATTCCGGAGGGGATTTCCGTATCTGTGCCTGTTTTCTATGCCACCGGAAGCCGTCGCCGCGCTTTTTGGCTTTCTTTCCTTTCGGGACTTACCGAGCCGTTGGGGGCGCTTGTCGGTTATTTCCTGTTAGCTCCATGGCTTACCGATGAGGCTTTCGGTCTTATATTTGCTGCCATAGCGGGTGTGATGGTGTTTATTTCGTTCGACGAACTTCTACCCGCTGCCGAAGAATACGGTAAACATCATCATGCTGTGTATGGGCTGGTGGCGGGAATGGCAGTAATGGCTTTTAGCCTTATTCTGTTTGCTTAAAAACGGTCAGCTATTAATAGCAAACAACCGGTGTATGGGACGCTCGATGTCAACGCATTGAGTTCTTTTTGCTAATCAATACGGTTGTTCAGTGGAAGCATCTCTTCGATATATTCGCGGGTATTGCTCAAGCGGGGTATTTTATGTTGTCCGCCGAGTTTGCCTTTCTGTGCCAGCCAATCGTGAAACAGTCCGGGGCGCGCCACAATCACTTCGAGCGGCTGAAGAGCGATGTCTTTCCATCGCTTGGCTTCGTAGTCTGAGTTCACTTCCTTTAAGGTGGCATCCAGTACAGCGGCAAACTTCTCCAGCGAGTCCGGTGTTTTGGCAAACTCAATCAGCCATTGATGGCGACACTTGGCATTCTCGTCCATAAAAACAGGAGCTGCAGAATACTCGCTGACTTGTGCGCCTGTAGCAGCGCAGGCTTTTGCCAGCCCTTTTTCAGCATTGTCTACAATCAGCTCCTCGCCGAAGGCATTGATGAAATGTTTGGTTCTTCCGGTGATGACAAACTTATAAGGATTCTTGGAGGTGAATTTGACGGTATCGCCTATCATGTATCTCCATAAACCGCATGAAGTAGAAATCACCATTGCGTAGTTCTTGTTCAACTCCACTTCTTCCAGACAGTAAGCCCGAGGGTTCTCTTTGCCGACTTCTTCGAGCGGGATGAATTCGTAGAAAACGCCGTAGTCGATCATTAGTAACATCGAAGGGTCGGAAAGATCGTTCTGCGTACCGAAATATCCTTCGGACGCGTTGTAAGTTTCTACATAATGCATTTTCGGCGAACGGATGACCTGTTTGTACTGTTCACGATAAGGTGTGAAAGCTACACCGCCGTGAAAGAATACTTCGAGGTTGGGCCATACTTCTTCCAGTGTGCTCTTGCCGGTTTTCTCCAGAATATGTTTGATGAGCACGAGCATCCACGATGGAACGCCCGAGAGATTTGTCACATTGGATCTGACAGTACTGTTTGCAATCGCTTCTATCTTGCTTTCCCATTCGTCCATTAGCGCTATCTTCTTGTTCGGAATGCGGATCAGGTTCACCAATGGTGTGACATTCTGTATCAGGATAGCCGAAAGGTCGCCTACCAAGCTGTGATTCGAGCTGAGGTTCGGACTATGGCTCCCTCCCAGAATCAGTCCTTTACCCGAGAACAGGCGGCTGTCTGGATTGATTCGAAAATAAAGAGCCACGGCATCTTTACCCCCTCTGTAATGAGTGTCTTGCAAAGACTCTTTGCTCACCGGGAGAAATTTACTTTTATCGTTTGTCGTTCCCGACGATTTGGCAAACCAGCGTATCTCCGAAGGCCAAAGCAGGTTTTGCTCACCCGCTCGGAGGCGCTCTACGTAGGGTTTGATATCTTCGTATGTCTGTATCGGGAGACGGTTTCTGAAGTCTTCATAGTCGCGTATGGAAACATAGTCGTATCTTTTCCCCCATTCCGTTTGTGCAGCTTGTGCGGTCAGCCTGCTTAATACTTGGCGTTGGAGTTCACCGGGGCAGCTACTGTAAAGGTCTATTTGTTTCAGGCGGGAATCGAAGATTCTGCTTATGAGCTTGGTTATATTCATTTCTGTGTGATCATCATAATGTTTAGGAGTGCAAAAGTAGCCTTATTTATCTTTTTTTTCTATCTTTATGACGGAAATAATCGTTAAAAATGACGACTTTCGCAGGAACTCAGAAGATATTGATTAAAAATAAGGTAAGATTATGAGAATTGGAATCTTGACTTCCGGTGGAGATTGTCCGGGCATTAATGCTACTATTCGTGGTGTTTGCAAGACGGCTATCCACCATTACGGAATGGAAGTGATAGGTATTCACAGCGGCTTTCAGGGCCTGCTGACTAAAGACACGGAAGTTTTTACAGATAAATCGATGTCCGGTTTGCTTAATCTGGGAGGAACCATGTTGGGTACTTCACGCGAGAAACCTTTTAAGAAGGGAGGCATTGTATCCGATGTCGATAAACCGGCTCTGATTATGAAAAATATCCGTGAAATAGGGTTGGACTGCTTGGTGTGTATCGGAGGAAACGGTACGCAAAAGACTGCTGCCAAGTTTGCCGCTTTGGGAGTAAATGTTGTTTCTGTACCGAAGACTATTGATAATGATATTTGGGGAACAGATTTCTCTTTCGGATTCGATTCTGCGGTAAGCATTGCTACCGATGCCATCGATCGGTTGCACTCTACGGCCAGTTCGCACAAACGGGTAATGGTAATCGAAGTGATGGGACATAAAGCCGGATGGATTGCCTTATATTCGGGAATGGCGGGCGGAGGAGACGTGATTCTTGTTCCTGAAATTCCCTATAACATCAAGAATGTAGGAGCTACTATCTTGAACCGACTGAAAAAGGGTAAGCCTTACTCTATTGTAGTGGTGGCGGAAGGCATTGTGACGGACAGAGGAAAACGTGCTGCAGCTTATATTGCGCAGGAAATAGAATATGAAACCGGTATTGAAACTCGTGAAACGGTACTTGGATACATCCAGCGAGGCGGTTCGCCTACGCCTTTTGACCGTAATCTTTCGACTCGAATGGGAGGGCATGCCACGGAATTGATTGCCAAGGGTGAGTTTGGGCGTATGATTGCCTTGAAAGGGAATGATATTTCGTCTATTCCTCTTGAAGAAGTAGCAGGTAAATTGAAATTGGTTACCGAAGATCACGATTTGGTAATTCAAGGGCGGCGAATGGGGATTTGCTTCGGATAATTCGCAATTACAGACAGACTTGATGAAGAATAATGGGATTTTGTTCAGGTAGCTTTCTTTCAGGGGATGGTGTAGGGCTTTTTTCGCCAATCGGTTTGTTCGGTAGAGTATTTGATAGTTTTCATCAGTGCTGTGAAAAAGAAGTTGCTTCTGCTTACTTAGCCGTTTGTCGGTTTGTGGACAGCGAATTTTGTGGAACACCTGCTTCGTCAGTTTCTGCTTTTTCTCCCTGCAGGGAGGGTTCTGCTACGGATATTGTTTGGGGTATTTCTTTTTCTGAAAGTAAGGACCCTTCTCGGGTTTCCATTTCTGCATTTTCTTGCCTCGAATCAGTGAGAGCATATGAAAAACCGTCTGTTTCAGAAAGATTGTCCTTTTCTTCTTCGCCAATGATATCTTCTTTTTTTTCAGCTTCAGCTGTTGATTCGGCAGCGATTGTGCGCTGTGACTTTATTTCGTGAACAGTCGATAGAAAAACGGTGTCTCTTACTTTTTTTATAGCCATTTGAGCGGCATTTTGTTGCGACTCTTTTTTAGAATATCCTGTGCCTGTTCCGGCCGAAAGCCCTTCAATATGGATTTCGGTCTGAAACACAGGGTTGCCGTCCTGGTCGACAAATTGTTCGATCAACTCGAATGAGACTTCCATTTTGTTTTTTTGGCTCCATTCGATGAGTTTCGATTTGAAATTCATCTCTTTGCGTGAAATCTTATCCAAATCAATATATCGGTCGATAATTTGCTCTTCTATAAACTGCTTACAATGCTTGTATCCCCTGTCTAGATAAATAGCTCCGATGAATGCCTCGAAAGCATTCCCGTACATATAGCTGTTGTGGGAAGAAGAACGCGAAGAGTATTTGATGAGCTTGTCCAGCCCGATTTGAACCGCCAGCTTGTTCAGTGTCTCACGCTGTACGATTTTCGAGCGTGTGTTTGTCAAGAAGCCTTCCCTTTTCCCCTCAAAATGTTTGTAAACAATGTCTCCGATGATGGCATCCAGAATAGCATCGCCAAGAAATTCCAGTCGCTCGTTGTTCAGCATCCTGCCTTTTTCGGAACGAATACCCGATGATTTATGGAGAAGCGCCTGCTCGTAGATTCGAATATCGTGCGGATAGAAACCGAGTATACGGTAAAAACAAAGATAAGACCCTCTGTCCTTGCGGAACAGGAGCCTTATCTTATCTATTTGGTTGCGTAACACGATCTTACTCTGCGTATTTCTTGAAGATGACGCATGCGTTATGACCACCGAATCCAAAAGTATTGGACAAAGCAACGTTAACTTCGCGTTTCTGAGCTTTGTTGAACGTGAAATTAAGTTTGTAATCGATGTTTTCATCGTTGTCACCTTCTTCATGGTTGATAGTCGGAGGAACAACACCGTCTTTGATGGCAAGTATGCTTGCTATTGACTCCACCGCTCCGGCTGCGCCGAGCAAGTGTCCTGTCATCGACTTTGTAGAACTGATGTTCAGTTCGTAGGCGTGATCGCCGAATACTTCCTTGATGGCTTTAGCTTCTGAAATATCTCCTACGGGAGTAGATGTACCGTGTACGTTGATGTAGTCTACCTCTTTCGGCTCCATTCCAGCGTCTTCCAATGCGTTCATCATCACGAGTTTGGCTCCCAGTCCTTCCGGATGGGAAGCTGTCAGGTGATGTGCGTCAGCCGACATACCTACACCGGCAACTTCCGCATAAATTTTAGCACCACGGGCTTTGGCGTGCTCCAACTCTTCAAGAATCAGGCATCCTCCGCCTTCACCCATAATAAAGCCGTCACGGCTTGAGCTGAAAGGGCGTGAGGCTTTAGCGGGATCGTCATTGCGGGTAGACAAGGCATGCATGGCGTTAAAGCCTCCTACTCCCGCGGGGAAAATGGCTGCTTCTGAACCTCCGGATACTATTACATTGGCTTTACCCAAACGAATCAGGTTAAAAGCATCGGCAATAGCATTCGTAGAAGTTGCGCACGCCGAAGCTACGGAGTAGTTCGGGCCGTGAAAACCATACATGATCGAAATTTGTCCTGCTGCGATGTCCGAGATCATTTTCGGGATAAAGAACGGATTGAATCTCGGTCCCATTTCCTTGTGCAAGTAGTAATTGCCTACCTCCTCTTCGAAAGTGTGTATACCGCCGATACCGGCACCAAAGATGACGCCGACTCTGTTTAAATCTTCTGTTTCAATGTCAAGACCGGAGTCTTCTACCGCTTCTTTGGCAACAGCGATGGCATACTGAGTATACAAGTCCATCTTTCTGGCTTCTTTGCGGTCTATATATTTTGTCACATCGAAGTTTTTCACTTCACATGCGAATTGGGTCTTGAACAGTGATGCGTCGAAATGAGTAATAGGCCCTGCTCCACTAACCCCGTTCACGAGATTCTCCCAAAATTCGGGAACTCCATTGCCAACAGGAGTAATGGCGCCAAGGCCTGTTACTACTACTCTTTTTAATTCCATATCAATGAAATCGATGATTACTTAGCGTGTTCTTCAATGTAAGATACAGCATCGCCTACAGTGCCAATCTTTTCAGCTTGGTCATCGGGGATAGAGATACCGAATTCTTTTTCGAATTCCATGATAAGTTCTACAGTGTCAAGAGAATCTGCTCCCAAGTCATTAGTGAAGCTTGCTTCGTTGGTAACTTCTGATTCTTCTACGCCTAATTTATCAACGATAATCGCTTTTACTCTTGATGCAATTTCAGACATAACTTTAAGTTTTTAATTAATAATTAGTTTTATTTCTTTAATTTTGCCGTGCAAAGGAATGAATATTTATCGTTTTGCGCAAATTTTTGCTCAAATAAATGCTCTCTTTTGCACATTTTTTACTGTTTTGTGCATAAAAACGTGTGCTATGAAGAAAAATATCGCAATTTTCGCTTCCGGTTCCGGAACAAATGCCGAAAACATCATCCGTTACTTTCAAAGGAGTGAATTTGTTCGAGTTTCATTGGTAGTCTCTAATAAACCGGATGCCTATGTTTTGGAACGCGCTCATCGTCTGAGGATTCCCTCTTACGTGTTTTTGAATGAAGACTGGATAGCGGGTGATAAGATCCTGGCTGTGTTGCAAGCGCATCAGATCCATTTTGTGGTACTCGCCGGTTTTCTTCTTCGAGTTCCCCTTTTGTTGTTGAATGCTTTCCCTCGTCGGATCATTAATATTCATCCGGCACTTCTCCCGAAGTTTGGTGGGAAAGGGATGTATGGCGACAGAGTGCATCGCGCGGTGGTCGATTCCGGTGAGACGGAGAGCGGCATTACTATACATTATATAAATGAGCGATACGATGAGGGAGATGTGATTTTTCAGACTGTCTGCCCTGTGTTTCCGGGAGACAGTGCCGAAGATGTGGCGAAAAAAGTGCATGCTTTGGAGCATCACTATTTTCCGAAAGTGATTGAAGAGTTGTTGGAGTGCGGTCAGGATTGAGGGTGATGAAGATAGCGTTATAGCTTGCGCGGGAGGATACGTCGGTCCGTAGAACCTTTCTGTTTAAAAGATTTTTTCGCGCTTAAAAAATATTTTTGTTCTTCTTAGCGTGTTTTTTAAGGGGAGGTAATTTAAAAATTGTTTGTTATTAAATGGGAAAGAGATGAAATTTGTAAAGTTTGTATGCCTGCTATTAGTTGTCGCTTGCAGTTACTGTACAGCGAAAGATCCGGAATTGCAATTTCCTGAGGAAAAAGGGGAGTCCGGAAAGGAAACAGAACTTGATAGAGGGAAGTATCCGCCGATGGAGGAAATCGTTTCGTTTTTCTCGGGAACTTTGTTGGGTAAACATGCGTTTTACGAAAAACAGAAGAATTTTGACATCTCGGAAATAGAGCACTATCGTTCGATGATCTGGAAGGCCTGGAAAGAAGCGAACGCCCGGTTTGATGAAGAAAAACTTATCGAATTAATGCCTTTGTCCGTTGCCCGTACAGGTAAATGGCATCTTCCCACAAGTTTGGAACCTGACGCTGTAATGCCTTATTATTGGGGAACGAAGGGTGAAAAACCTGAAAAAGGTTATCCGCTTTATCTGTACATGCATGGTTCGGGTGGCAAAGAATCGGAATGGGCAACGGGATTGAGTATTTGTCAACGTTTTGCAGATGCCCCATCGGTTTATTTTATCCCTCAGATTCCCAATGAAGGAGCCTATTATCGCTGGTGGCAGAAAGCCAAGCAGTATGCTTGGGAGAAACTGCTCCGTCAGGCCTTTCTTTCGGGAGAAGTGGATCCCGACCGGGTTTATTTCTTCGGAATCTCCGAAGGCGGGTATGGCAGCCAGCGACTGGCTTCTTTTTATGCCGACTATCTGGCTGGAGCCGGACCGATGGCGGGTGGAGAGCCGTTGAAAAATGCGCCTGCTGAAAATTGCCGTCACATAGCTTTCTCATTGCGTACGGGTGATAATGACCGGATGTTCTATCGAAATACGTTGACTTCTTATGTGAAAGAAGAATTCGAACGCCTGCAGAGGCAGAACCCGGAGACTTATATTCACCGTGTCGAGTTGATTCCCGGTGCGGGACACAGCATCGATTACACGCCTACTACACCTTGGTTGAGCCGGTATACGCGCAATCCATATCCCAAGCAGGTCAGTTGGGAGGATTTTGAGATGGACGGACTTCACCGGAGAGGCTTCTATAATCTGTACGTGAAAGAGCGTCCGGATGAAAATGCACGTACTTTTTATGAAATGAATATTTCGGGGAATGATATCGAACTGAAAGTGAGTGATGTCGTTTACGAAACCGTAGAAAGAGATCCGAGATGGGGAATAGAGATGAAGTTCAGGAAGAACTATACGCCTGTGAAAAAAGGAAAGTTGATTCTTTATCTATGTCCGGAATTGGTCGATTTGAGCAGGAAAGTCACTGTCTCCGTCAATGGGCGGAAGGTTTATACGGGTAAAGTCCGCCCTGAATTGAAACATATCGTCAACAGTTGTGCGGCATTCTGCGATCCTCGCCGTTTGTATCCTGCCGCTGTAGAAGTAACCCTCTCTGAATGAATAGTCAGTTTTGCCGGCAGCTGATATTGTAAGCTGCCTCTTCTCTCCGCAGCGGATACTCCTCTCGCAGCTTTTCAAATACTTCCGGCTGTGCTTTCAGCCGGTTGCTGTCGTTTCGAGGATCGTATATCCGGAGCAGAGCTTCTTCATATGTTCGGGCTTCAACAGTGGGTGAAGCCGGGGGGGGAGGTGCGATGACGTATTCTTTCTTTATGGCGAAGAAGTCGCAAACGGCGTCCAACGCCATCCGGGTGGCGTTTGCTTTCCCGTCTGCCGAATATCCGGCAATGTGAGGAGTACCGAGCAGTACCTTACCTAATAGTTCTCGATCGATGGCGGGTTCGTTTTCCCATACATCAATGATGGCATCCGAAATCAGATGCTTGTCCAACGCCTTGGATAACGCGTCCGTTTCAATTACTTCACCCCGCGAGGTGTTAATCAGTAGCGGCGTTTGGCGCAATGAGTGGAAAAAAATTTCGTCTGCCAAATGAAAAGTCTTGTATGCTCCTTTTATATATAAAGGTACGTGGAAGCTGACGATATTGCATTCCTCTGCTATCTGTTCCAGCGGACAGAACTCTCTGCTCCCTTCCGCCGCTTCTCGAGGAGGGTCGTTGAGTAGCACGCGCATGCCGAAATGTTTGGCGACTTCGGCGACTTTTCGTCCCACATTCCCTACTCCCACAATGCCAATGGTCAGTCCTTTCAACTCTCTTTTTTTCATCCGGCTCCATACGATGAGCCCCGATTGTACATATTGTGCTACGGAAGCTGCGTTGCATCCCGGCGCATTTCTCCATTCTATACCCGCCTGCCGGCAAAACTCCGTATCTATATGGTCATAGCCGATGGTAGCAGTAGCGATTAGCCTCACACGGCTTCCCGCCAACAGTTCACTGTTGCAGTGTGTACGCGTGCGGATAATAAGAGCGTCGGCATCTTTCACCGTTTCGGGGGTAAAATTCCTACCCGCTAAGTAAACAGCTTCATCGGCTATCGATTCTATCGCCTCTTTTATATAAGGTATTTTATCGTCGACAATAATTTTCATATACAAATTGGATATTGACCTTACAAAGGTAAAAAATAAAAAAGTAAGAAACGGTTGTCCGTGTGGAAAATATTCCATAGCTTTGCCTTATTATATACTTAATTTGGACTAAGATTATGACATTTAGTAACCTGTGTAACGGTATTTTTTGGAAGTCGACAACCGATTACCATGTGACGGATTCGGTAGATGCTCCCATGAACAATCCTTATGAGTTGAAGTCGATCGAGTATTATCTTTACCTGAAAAACTGGATCGATGCAGTTCAATGGCATTTTGAAGACATTATCCGTGATCCTCAGATAGATCCGGCGGAAGCATTGATGCTGAAGCGGAGGATAGACAAGTCGAATCAGGACCGTACCGATCTGGTGGAGCTTATCGACAGTTATTTTCTGGATAAATATAAAGAGGTGAATCCTTTGGCGGGCGCCACTATCAATACAGAGAGCCCGGCATGGGCGGTAGATCGCCTTTCTATTCTGGCTTTGAAAATCTATCACATGCAACAAGAGGTGGAACGTACCGATACCACAGAAGAACATCGGGCTAAATGTCAGGCGAAATTGGATGTTCTGCTTGAGCAGCGCAAAGACCTTTCGTCTGCAATCGATCAGCTGTTGGCTGATATCGAAGCAGGGAAAAAATATATGAAAGTTTATAAACAGATGAAGATGTATAACGATCCGGCATTGAATCCGGTTCTTTATGCTAAAAAATAACGAATGGCGCGTATTCTTATTATTCGTTTTTCAGCGTTGGGCGATGTCGCTATGACTCTCCCTGTGCTGCATTCGCTGGCTGTGCAATATCCGGAGCATGAAATCACACTGTTGAGTCGTGCTCCGTGGCAGCCTCTTTTTGAAGGGCTGCCCGAGAACGTTCGCTTTGTCGGCGCCCATTTGGCAGACAAACATAAAGGCTTTCTCGGACTGAACAGGCTATATGCCGAGCTGCAAGCGATGCGTTTCGATTATGTAGCCGATTTCCACAATGTACTTCGTTCTCAATACCTCTCTTTGAGGTTTCGATTGGCAGGCATGCCTGTGGCATCCATTTGCAAGGGACGTGCAGGTAAGCATAAACTGATACGTCCGAACCGTAAGGTATTCGAAAATCAAAAAAGCTCTTTCCGTCGATATGCAGATGTGCTGGAGAAATTAGGTTTTCCGGTTTTAATGAATTTCTCTTCCATTTATGGAGAGGGGAAAGGCGATTTTTCCGAAATAGCACCTATAACAGGCGTTAAAGGGGATGAGAAATGGATTGGTATCGCTCCTTTTGCCAAACATGCCGGAAAGATTTATCCGATAGAACTTCAAGAACAGGTGGTAGCTCATTTTGCCGCCAATCCCAAGGTCAGAGTATTCCTTTTCGGCGGAGGAGAAAAAGAAGCGGATATTTTTAATAAGTGGACTGCCAAATATCCTGCGGTTACCTCTATGATTGGCAAACTTAATTTACGCACGGAACTCAATCTGATGAGTCATTTGGATGTGATGCTGTCGATGGACTCCGCCAATATGCATCTGGCATCGCTGGTCAATACACCCGTCATATCCATCTGGGGAGCCACCCATCCTTATGCCGGATTCATGGGTTGGAAGCAGTTGCCTGTCAACACCGTACAGCTCGATATGCCCTGTCGTCCATGCTCGGTATACGGAGAGAAGCCTTGCCGCAGAGGAGATTATGCTTGTTTGCGAGATATCAGGCCGGAACAGGTGATAGAGAAAATAGAGGGAATTATTAATTAGATGGTTGATGAATATACTAATTACTCACCGGGGAACCGACTTGGTAACCTATAAAATGCTGGGTATTTTGTCCCGGAATAAGTTTTTTAAGATTTACATCGCAGTCTCTTCTGAAAAGGAAGAGTCAATGCTTGAAGGTGATTGTATTCCGCTAAAAATCCCAGGTATAAACTCTAAATTTTCATGGAAAGTAATTAAAGCGCTTCGCGGGCACATACGTAAGTATCAGATAAATCTTATTTTTTCTCCCAGTACTTCGGGCCTGTCAAATTCGCTGTTTGCTTCGTTGGGTATGCGGGTGAAGAATGTCGGTTACAGAGGTACGCAAGCTAAGGTGAAAAGATTCGACCCTACTTATTACATGGGGCTGCTGAATCCGCGGGTAGACCATATCGTGTGCGAAACGGCTGATATACAAGAGTATTTATCTCACTACATAGATCGCAATAAATTGTCAGTCAGTACTAAACCTTTCGATGTGGAATGGGTAGCCGATGCTTGTCTTAATCCTAAGCAGGCGGATGGAGTTCCCGAGAATGCTTTTAAGTGTATCTATATCGGTGCAACGAAAGGTCGTCCTTTCAAAGGGCTGACTGATTTGATCAAGGCCTTCCGGATATTGGATTCCAAAGACGCCCACTTGGTAGTGATTGGTGATTATGACGATTCGGACTATCAATTGGCTCAAAAAGGAGCGTGTGCAAATCGTATTCATTTTTTGTGGAACCGGGAAGATGCCATATCTTTTTTGCCCAAGCAAGATTTGTTTATTTTACCGGCTTTACGTGATGCTTCTCCGCGTGTAGTGCGTGAAGCTATGGCTTGCGGTGTGCCTTGCATCGTAACCGATATTCCCGGTGCGCGCGATTTGATTGTGGACAATGTTTCCGGTATTTTGGTTCCGTCCCGTTCACCGGAGAAAATAGCAGAGGCCATTCGGGGATTGATGAATGACAGGAAGAAGCTGAAGACTTTGGGTGTTGCCGCCCGTGAACGTATCATCAATGATTTCAGTGTAGATGCTTACGTTGCTTATTTTGAAAAACTGTTTGTTAAATTATCTTGATTTTTTGTTATGAAACAAATGAAGTCGCGTAAAATTCTATCTTTGTTTATTGGGTGTTTATTTTTAAAGTTTCTGCTTTTTGATTTAGATTGGTGTCTGAACACGACTTTCTCCTCTTTTTCCTTCCCTCAGACTTATTTCAGCAAATTCTTGTTGGCTTCTTTGCTGGCTGTCCCTCTTACGTTCATTCGCACCCGTTGGTATTGTGCCATCGTTGCATCCTTGGTAGATATACTTCTGGTTGTCAATCTGATGTATTTCAGAACTTACTTCACTTCCATTCCGTGGGATAGTTACTTCCTTGCCGGCAATCTTGCCGACTTCAGCGATAGCGTATTGAGCTCTTTGCGATGGTCGGATTTGCTCTTTCCGCTTTCTACCGTTTTGTTTTTTGTGTTGATCCGCGGGCAGAAATTGGGCGACCGGTTGAAAGAGAACCTTTCCCGCAGCCTGAAGTTTTTGGCTGTCTGTATAGGCGCTCCGGCTTTTGTTCTGGGAGTCATTTTCGCTTTTTATGGCGGCTATAAAAAAGCTTACGAGGCTCTGCTTATTGACTATCAGACATGCGGTACTCCAATCTATACCATACCCGGTTCTTTGTATTACGAGCATATACAGGATAAAACAGAGTATACCCCTGAAATAAAAAAAGAAATTGAAGACTGGCTGAGCAAACAACCGCGTAGGCAAGAACTACCTTATAAGATAGAGGCCCGCGATAATTGCATTATTATTTTGGCGGAATCTTTCGAGAGCTTTGTGCTCGAGAAAGTGGTGGAAGGAAAGGAAATCACTCCTTACCTGAACCGGTTACTGAAAGAAGACAATGTGTTGTATGCCCCTTATGTGCAAAGCCAGGTGAAAGGCGCGCGTTCTATCGACGGCCAACTGTTGCTCCATACAGGCTTGCTGCCGGTTAATTTCGGCGCTTACAGCGCCCGCTTTCCGCATCATACCTACTATACCATAGATAAAGCTTTCAAAGAAAAGCACGATGGAGGGGTGACCCGTTGTTTCACTGTAGACAAGAAGGTGGTTTGGAACGTGGCGATTGTGGCTCAGGACTTCGGTTATGACAAGCTGCTGGATAAACCGTTCTTTGTGTTGGATGAAAAAACCGGTCCTCGAAAACGCTTGGGGGATGTTTCTTTCCTCAGGCAGTGCGGAGAGAAGCTGCTGACGGAAGAGCTTTTCCAAACAGGAGGGCATACGCTTGTGCAGTGTGTCACTTATTCCGGACACGGACCTTTCATTATTCCCGAGAAAAGTAAGCGAGTGCATTTTTCAGAACGCATACCTACACTGCTGAAGAATTATATAGAGGTGGCCAATTACACAGACTACGCAATCGGAAAGTTTGTGGAATTTCTTCGTTCTCACCCGAAATTCGACAGTACGATGATTGTCATTACCGGCGATCACGAAGGGTTCGGGACGAGCAGGAGCGGTTTGTACGCCGATCCTGTGGGGAAAGATATCATTTCTCCGCAGCGTTTTACTCCTTTCATTGTGCTAAACTCTCCGGTTTCTCTTCGTTATGAGAAAGTGATGGGGCAGATAGACATGTATCCTACCTTGCTCGATCTGATCGGCGCCGACGATTATCCGTGGAGAGGATTGGGAAGAAGTATTCTTTCGCCCGACAAGAAAGGGTTCGCGATCTCTTCGCAGATGGAGATTATCGGAGATACTACGGGCGTGTCTCCTGCCGAGCTGCAACATGCGCGAGATGCTTGGCGAGTATCCGATTTGATGATTTGCTGCGATTATTTTGCGAGATAGGAGCGGCTTTCGATGATATTAGGTTATAGATTAAAATGTTTTTAAGATGAAGTGTGTCGTAAACTCTAAGTATAAGGAGTTTGAAGAGTATGTCAGACAGCTTCCTTTTTCCTTTGATACGGAGGGGGAAGTGATTTACGATGAGCGCAATGTACTGAAACGGATAAGAGTGAAGGATATGGATTGGGTGGTAAAGCGATTCAAGAAGCCCAACGTAATCAACCGCATTGTATACTCTTTCTTCCGTAAATCGAAGGCTTTACGTTCTTTCGTCTATTCGGAGGAAATTCTCCGGCGGGGGTTTGATACTCCCGATCCGGTTGCGGCTTTGGAAGAGTACACATTCGGCTTGCTGGGATATAGTTATTACATTTGCGCACATGAAGAGGGAGAAACCGTGCGTGCCCTGATGAAGGGCGAGGTGTCCGGAAATGAATCTGAGTTGCGGGCCTTTGCCGAGTACACCGCTTCGCTGCATCAGAAAGGAGTGATACATTTGGATTACTCGCCGGGCAACATTCTCATTTCCCGTGTGAATGGCGGATATTCGTTCTCGTTGATAGATGTGAACCGGATGAAGTTCATAGACGGGGAGGTGGATCGTGAGACGGCGGCCTTCAACTTGCGCAGGCTTTGCATCTCCCGTGACGTTTTAGGCTATGTGGCTACCTGTTATGCTGCCTTCCGGGGATGGGCGGATGCCTCTTGGGTGAAGAAGTGCGAGGAGATGAGCGACCGTTTCTTCGCCGGATTGATGTATAAGATTGCGTTCCGCAACCCTGTCGGCAGGGCCTCTGCCCGCACGGTTTTCCGCTTTAAGCTATACCGTTCGCTGCGCCGTATGCTTCCGTCCGCTTCTTCTGCCGCCCGACGCTTGTTTGCCAAAGAAAGCGAGCTCTACAACCGCTACTTTGCCGCGAGTGATTTGAGGGCTGTTTACAAGGAGCTCTATGCGCGGCCGGGTTCTGCGCAGTGAAACTGTCTGCCGGATTTTGACGGAGCCTACAAGGAACGCTATGCACCGGATGCCGGCAACTATGAGTGAAGCACTTTCCTGTAAATCTCCATGAGTTGTTCCGCCTGTTTCTCTTCGGAGAAAGAGGCGGCAAACCTTTTTCCCTTTTCAATCATCTCTTTTCTTTGGGCTTCATCGGTACATAGCAGGCGGAGAGCTGCGGCCGTTTCTTCCACGTTGTCGGGGTCGACGTAGATGGAGTACGGGCCTCCTGCTTCTTCCAGACAAGAGCCTGTGGCAGCCACCACAGGCACACCGGAGTGAAGAGCTTCGAGAATCGGGATGCCGAATCCCTCGAAACGCGAAGGATAGATGAACACCGTTGCCATTTGGTACACTGCCGGCAGGTCGGCAAAAGGAAGGTTGTGTATGAAATGTATGCGGCGGGCAAGCCCTTTCTCATCCGCATAACTCTTTATCTTATCGGTATACGGCGTATGCTTTCCTACGATGACCAGATGTACCTCATCGGGAAGTCCCTCCATTGCCTTTATTGCCAGCAACGCGTTTTTGCGCTCTTCTATGCTCCCCACGTTTAAAACATATTTTCGGGGAAGTGAATAACGTTGCCGCACCTCCTGCTTCTGCTGTTCGGTTGCTTCGTGTGAGAAACAAGCGTCGCACCCTTGATATACGACCTCTATTTTGCCCGGGTCTATGTCGAAAAAAGAAACGATGTCGCGTTTCGTGCATTCGCTGATGGCGATGATCCGGTCGGCATTCCGGCAGGCTTTGCGAAACTTGAATGAATAGATGCCCCTGTCTATCCGCTTATAGAATCGCGGATAGCGGAGAAAAATCAGGTCGTGTATGGTAACGATGCTTTTTATCTTCTTGCGGCGGATGTTGAGCGGGAGTTCGTTGCTCAGTCCGTGGAAGAGATCCGTATGCTCTTTCTCCATCTGACCCGATATCCCCCATACGCGCCATAGCGAACGGGCTTTTCGCCATAGAAACCCCGCCGGGAGCTTGAGCGACAGCTGCGGATGTCTGTTCAACAACCTGTCCGTCTGCTTATTCTCTATCCGCTTGGGTGCGTATGCGATATACTCGTTGTCCGGATAAAAACGGCACAGTATATCGATGACATAGCGGCTGTAATTTCCCAAACCTGTGAAGTTCTGCACGGCTCTTTTGGCGTCGAATCCTATTCTCATGGCATACTTATGTTATATTGCACTATCTGTTCTCGTCGGGTGACAACATGTTTTCGTATGAACACCTTGTTTTCATCCGTCGGGCAAACTTACGGAAAATCTCCGGAATAAACGAATATCTGCTCTATTTATGATGTCCGGCAGGGACAGGCAGAGTAATCGGGAAGACGGAAATGGCGGATTGAGTATTTGCCGCGCAGAGGCATGCCGGCGTGAATGGGAAGTAAGGAGAAGAAGGGTAAGGAAATCGAACGTGCATACTTCCCGGACAAAGGAATAATGTTTCGCTTAGTTTCCCACTATTGAAACAAAAGTTTCCCACCGGGGAAACTTTATTTTCCCACTTGGGAAACTTTTGTTTCCCCAATGGGAAACTGCACCCCCCTCTATATACATATTGTGCCTGCCCTCAATCTGCCTGTCATCCGCAGCGTCTTTCGGGAAACTTTCCACTATCTGCCATTGTGCTTGCCGTCGATATGCCTGTCATCCGCAGCGTTTGCTTCTTCCGCAAAGTTCGCGCATCCCTCATTCCGGACATCGCGGTTTACCCGTTCGGGCATGCTCGGCTTCTTGTTCGTTCATGTTGCAGGCGGGCATGCAAATATGCCCGTGCAATGATTTTTTACGGCACTCCTCTGCATTGGTATTCTGTTTTTTATTACTTTTGCCGGATAATTATACAAATGCGCAATGATACTTTTGAGTTTTGATATAGAAGAGTTTGACGTGCCTTTGGAGCATGGAGTCGATCTCGCTATGGAAGAGCAGATCCGCATATCGACTGCCGGCACGGAAACCATACTCGATATTTTAAAAGCAAAGGGAGTGAAAGCGACTTTTTTCTGTACCGCCAACTTCGCCCTGAGGTCTGCCGCCGTGGTACGGCGTATTGTAGACGAAGGCCACGAACTTGCTTCGCACGGCTATTATCATTGGACTTTCCATACCGAAGACTTGCTGCGTTCCAAGCAAGCGCTCGAAGAACTTTCGGGAAGAGAGATACGCGGCTATCGCCAGGCGCGAATGATGCCCGTGCCCGAAGCGGAGGTGTTTAAGGCGGGATATGCCTATAATTCGTCGTTGAACCCCACTTTCATTCCCGGCAGATACATGCACCTTTCCGTTCCACGCACTTTCTTTATGAAAGCCGGCGTGTGGCAGATTCCGGCTTCGGTCAGTCCGTGGCTGCGTTTTCCGTTGTTCTGGCTGTCGTGCCATAATCTTCCGTTTGCTTTGTACCGTTGGTTGTGCCATCGCACACTCCGTCACGACGGTTACTTGACCACTTATTTCCATCCGTGGGAATTCTATCCGCTGAACAACCACCCCGAATTCAACTTGCCTTTCATCGTACGCAACCGCTCCGGTGAAGAAATGGCAAAGCGCTTGGCGGACTGGATCGATTTTTTTAAGGGTAAAGAAGCAGTATTTGCGACCTTCTCTCATTTTGTGGATAAACATTGTCACACTACATAAAAAAAGAGCATTATGATCAAGCTGGGCTTCGTGCTTCCTTGCTATAATGAGGAGGAAGTTCTTCCTTCATCCATAGCACGCCTCACTTCTTTGCTGGACGAACTGGTCGGAAAAGGGAAATTGTCGCCGGACAGCTTCCTGTTTCTGGTCAATGATGGCAGCAGAGACCGCACATGGCAACTCATCTCCCGTTTTTTTCGTGAGAACCGTTATGTACGGGGAATGAATTTAGCCGCCAATGCCGGGCATCAGAATGCAATTATGGCGGGAATGATGACTGTGAAAGATCGTTGTGATGCCGTCATTACTATTGATGCCGATTTGCAGGACGACCTCTCTGCCGTTGAAAAAATGATAGACCGCTACGAAGAAGGGTACGATGTGGTGTACGGCGTGAAAGTATCGAGAAAGGGAGACAACCTGATAAAACGTACTACGGCTCTGACTTTCTATAAAGTGCAGCAGGCTATGGGAGTGAAAGCCGTATATAACCACGCCGACTTCCGCCTGCTGAGTCACAGGGCTTTGGAAGAGCTTTCACGCTACAAAGAGCGCAACCTCTATTTGCGTGGGCTCGTACCTCTGATGGGGTATCCTTCCGCCACGGTAGACGATGTGATAAGCGAGCGCGAAGCCGGGCAGTCTAAGTACAGCATCCGGAAAATGCTTGCTTTGGCCGTCGACGGCATTACGTCGTTCTCCACCAAGCCCATCTCCCTGATATTGGGAGCCGGTTTTTTCTTTTTGTTTGTAAGCATCCTCATGACCGTCTACGTCCTGATTTCCTATTGGGAACATCTCGCCGTGCCCGGATGGACATCGCTCATGCTTTCCGTATGGTTTATCGGCAGTGTTTTGCTGCTTGCCATCGGTGTTGTCGGCGAATACATCGGGAAAATATATGTGGAGGTGAAAAACCGTCCGTCTTATACGGTAGACGAGATACTGTGGGATGAGCCGGATCCGGATGCCGAAGTTGATTCTAAGAGAAGGAAAAGTTAATTATGAAATATCTTCAACCTGTCACGCTCTTTCTGACGAAGCCTTTCTTCAGCGACCGGCGCACTTTGCTGGGCTTATGGCTGTTGCTGCCGGTCGTTGCCGCTTTGATGAAGATAAGCAAGCACAACAATTTCCTTATTTTCAGGTATGTGTATTGGCATACGGTGGAACAGTTGCCCCTTTATATTCCATATCCCGACCAATACGCCGACACCAATCATTACGGACCGTTTTTCAGCCTCGTCATCGCCCCTTTCGCTTTACTTCCCACATGGTGGGGACTGCTTTTTTGGGAAGTGGCGCTTTCGCTGTTTCTTTTTTATGCCGTCAAGTCCCTGCCTTTGCCTCACCGCAAGCACGTGTTCCTGTATTGGTTTTGTGCGCACGAATTGCTCACGGCGCTTTTCATGTCGCAATTCAATATTGCCATTGCGGCAATCATACTGATGTCATATTGCTGCATTGAAAAGGAGAAAGAAGGATGGGCGGCGTTTTTCATCATGTTCGGAACGTTTGTCAAACTTTACGGTATCGTGGGACTTGCTTTCTTCTTTTTCTCAAAACACAAAGCCCGCCTCGTTGCATGGCTGCTCGTGTGGGCGGCGATTATGTTCGTTGCCCCCATGCTGTTGAGCAGTCCCGGCTATGTGTTGGAGCAATACTCCGGATGGTGGGAAAGCCTTGCGTCGAAGAATGCCGACAACCTGTTCGCCACCCATCAGAATATCTCTCTGCTGGGCATGGTTCGTAAAATATCGGGCAGCGCTTCTTATTCCGACTTCCCGCTCATAGCCGCCGGGCTTGTATTGTTCGGCCTTCCCTATTTGCGGGTATCGCAATATAGAAACGAAGCCTTCCGCTATGCCCTTCTTTCCTCTGTTTTGCTTTTTGTCGTACTCTTCAGTACGGGGAGCGAGTCGAGTTCTTATATCATTGCTTTCGTCGGAGTTTCGCTTTGGTATGTCACGGCTCCTTGGCAACGTACCCGTTGGGATATCGCGCTGCTTGTTTTTGTGTTTGTGCTGACAAGTATGTCGTCTTCCGACCTCTTTCCCGCCTGTCTGCGCCGGGAGTGGGTGCGACCCTACGCGCTCAAGGCTCTCCCTTGCGTGTTGGTCTGGATGAAGTTGATTTATGAAATGTGTGTAAGAGATTATTCTGTAAATCAAACAACGGTTGCCCATGTGGAGAAAAGGGAAAATAGCTGAATTCATGCGCTACTGTTTTGTGGGAGGCATTGCGGCGGCTATTCATTATGCGGTTTATTATATTTTGCAGTTTTACATGAATGTAAATTTGGCTTATACCATAGGTTATGCAGTGAGCTTGACGGTAAATTTCTTTTTGACCTCGTACGTCACTTTCCGTGCAGCCCCTTCGTTGAAGAGAGCGTTCGGTTTTGGCGGAAGCCATCTTCTGAACTATCTCAACCACATCTGGCTGTTCAATCTTTTTTTATATCTGGGCTTATCGAGGGCCATTGCTCCCATAGCGGTGCTCGCTGTTGTGGTTCCTGTCAATTTTGTGTTCCTGCGTTGGGTGTTTAAACGTGTGAAGTAAGGATGTGCTACGTTTTTTATCGTAATAATTGGGGAGAAAACATTATATTCTTAACTTTGCCTGTAAATAATATTAAAACAAAACTCCTTTTACGAATATCGGTTGCAGCAAAAAAAATATGAGTAAAGTAGAGAAAGAGAAAATAGCTTTTGTTGTAGTAAGATACGGACTGAATATAAATGGAGGTGCCGAGTATCATTGCAGAATGCTGGCCGAAAGACTGGTAGAAGACTACGAAGTGGAAGTGCTGACTACATGCGTGCAGGACTATAGAACCGGCGAGAACGTGATGTCTGCTGAGTCAGAATGTATCAACGGAGTGCTGGTCAGGCGTTTTGAAGTGGCTCCTGTCAGCTCGGTTCTGGGGAGTTTCTCACACCTTTGCGTGTCGTTCACAAAGAAGTTCCGGATGTTTCTTTATGGGATCAATGTTTTGTCCACCATTAACCGCTTCTTTCCCAAGTGGAGTTGGTTCGACAAACTTGAGGAGAAAGCGCTGCAAGCCACGAAATTCTACTCTCCGCTACTTAACGAATATATACAGGCGCATAAGAATGAATATAAAGCTTTCATCGCCATTTCTATCGACTATGCTCCTTTCTATTACGCAGGAATTCATGCAGGCGAGAAAACCATCGCCATTCCTACCATGCATCGGGCAAAAACCTCTTTCCGCCTTCAGTTGAATAAAGTATTTGCCAAATTCGCTTATGTGGGGTATAACTCCGAAGAAGAACGGAAGCTCGGACAGCGAATCTTTGGCAATATCATCAAGCGGGAAGGAATTATCAGCGTAGGGATAGAAGATTTTGAACCGGCTCCATGGGAAGAAACGCGCCGGAAATTCAATCTGCCGGAAGAATATTTGTTATATGTGGGAAGGCTCGACCGCTCGAAGGTGTCGAATATTCATGCTTACTTCCTTGCCTATAAAAAGAGATATCCGCACTCGAACCTGAAGCTTGTGATGGTGGGTGCGCTGTTTCTCTCCCGTAAGCCGTTTACTCATCCCGACATTATATACACGGGCTTTGTGAGCGATGAGGAGAAGACTGCCATTATTCAGCACTGTATGGCTACGGTCAACCCTTCGAAATACGAGAGCCTTTCGCTTATTCTGCTGGAATCCTTGAAGCAAGGGAAGATGATGCTGGTGAATGGACGCTGTGCCGTATTGAAAGACCATTGCCGTAAGAGCGGCTATGCTGCCGATTACTATATGAATAAAAGGCAATTTGTAAGCAAACTTCACCGTATCGCTTCTTCCGAAAAGCTGCGTAGTGAAAAAGCCTCGGCAGGTAAACGGTATGTAAAGGAGAATTACGACTGGGATTTAATCATGTCTCGTCTGCGGAACGCCATAGAATCGATATAACAAACCCCTAAAAGAACAAGAATAATGCCCTCTTTGCAAAGAAAAAAAAGAATACTCTTTTATCATATAGACTTTCCATGCGGTGGTGCGGAAAGGGTTACCCGTGATATAGCTCAATGGGTTCGAAATTTTGATTATGAAGTTTATATAGCAGCGTGTCATAAGAAAGGAGAGGCGGAGAATGTTTCTTTAATAGAATTGCCTCACGAAGACTATCACTCGAAAGAAAATGCCGACGCTATTGTTGACCTGATTCGTACCTTATCTATTGATATATTTGTGCTACCGGGAATCCAATGCAGGCAATTTGCTTATATAAGAAGCGCATGTACCTCCTGTAAGTTCGTGTATATATTGCATAATGTGCCTTTTTGGGAGGTAATAGGCAACAGTGAACATAAAAAGCATGCGGCAAAAGGCTCTTTTTGGAAAACCTTGGAATGGCATCTCCTGACCAACCCCAAAGCTACTTGGCTAAAAGTGTACGAGAAAAGGTTGATGAAAGAGTATAAGAAAACATATGATTTGGTAGATGCATATGTTGTGCTTTGCGAGGGATATAAAAGCGAACTGGAGAAGAAACTTCGCCTGTCTGATTTGAACAAGATAACTGTCATTCATAATGCGGAGTATGAGGTAGAGAATATCTCTATGGACAAGAAAAAACAGTTGCTTTTTGTGGGAAGAATGACCTATGAGCACAAGCGTGTGGATCGCTTGCTCGACATCTGGAAGATGATTTACAAGAAAGTTCCCGGCTGGGAGCTTATTTTAGTCGGCAGCGGTTCTGAAGAGAGAGCTTTGCGGCAGAGGGCAGAGAAAATGAAGCTGGAGCGGGTCACCTTTACAGGCTGGAGTTTAAACCCTTCTGTCTTTTATAAGCACGCGTCTGTTTCTTGTCTTACGTCTACATTTGAAGGTTGGCCGCTTTGTCTGACTGAAGCGCAGGCAAACGGAGTAGTTCCCATTGCTTTCGACTGTTGTGCAGGAATCAGGGAGATTCTTTCTCCTTCGGGAGAAAACGGTATATTGATACCTCCTTTCCGGAAGAGAATATATGCCGATGAACTATGTAAATTGCTGTTAGATCCTGAAAAATTGGCTTGCATGCGTGAGAATGTGATTCGCAAATCGCAAGAATATTCTGTTGAGGAGGTCGGGAGGAAGTGGTTGCAACTATTCGACCGGTTAACCGGAGAATGAAAAACTTATATTTTATAAGTTGAGAGAAAGTGTGTATTCAGGCAAACCTTCTTATGGATTAACGTATGAATGAAAAAAAATCGTTAGTTTCTGTTATTATTCCGGTGTATAATGGAGAGAAGTATCTGGAGGAGTGCATTCAGAGTGTCATCAATCAAACTTATAAAAACATAGAAGTGATAGTAGTGAACGATGGCAGCACTGACGGCAGCCTGTCCATTATATACCGGTATGCGGAGAAAGACGGCAGAATTAAATATGTGAACAAAGCGAATGAAGGGCTTGTAAAGGCTCGAAAAACAGGGCTTTCTTTAGCTGTTGGGAAATATATACAACATCTTGACAGCGATGATATACTCTGTGCCGATGCTATTGAGATTTTGTTAAACAAGGCAGAACAAACCGGAGCGGATGTTGTCTCTTTTCCTTTTGTTTTTCGTGATGGTGAAGAGAATGAATTTGCTGAATTCTTCGATCCGGACGAAGCCCCGGGAGTTGAGTTTATCAGGAGGTATTTAAACTTTAAAGGTTATTGGATGGTTTGGTCGAAGTTTCATTTGCGTTCTTTGTATTCAAATCCGATAGAAACAATCGATATATCTTTTGGAGAAGATCTTGTGCTAACCACACAGCTTTTGTATTACTCCGAGAAAGTGGTGTCTGTGGATATCCCATTATTATATTACAGGGTACTTCCTGCTTCAATGTCCCATTCTATGAGTGAGAGAAACTATCGGGATATGAATGCTTACTTGCGATGGATACTCGGCTTTATGGAAAGAGTCGGATGGAAAGAAGTGCTTAAAAAAGATTTGGGCTATTTTCACTTAAAGACTATTTTCCGGAGGCGACAATGGGGGAAAGTGTGGGATGTGTATAGAGATTTGAAATATGTAGTGGAGTATCTCCGGCTTTTCCCCGAATTTAGAGATAGTCTGTCCGGAAGAGAACGAAAGATTGTAAACTTATATGAGAAGTGCAGTTGTTTGGCTTATTTCAAAATGTGGTATTATAAAAGAAAAGGAAAAGTTTAAAGACTTCTTTGTTTCTTACTAATAACCGGCTTAATACTCAGTGGGGTATTGTTGCTGCTCTAAGTACAAAATATATGCAAATACGTTATCTGCATAATACGATATGGTTCGCTATGAAAAAACAATTATATCTTTTCTTCATGATTTTATTGCTTTGCTCCGGACTTAAAGCGGGTAATCCGGAGAAAGCCCGGGTGTGGATGGAACAGGCTCAGAAATCACTGTTTACGAATCCGAAACAAGCTTCATACTATGCTACTCAGGCAATCGAATTGTTTCCCAAGAATAGTTCGGACAAGCTGCGGGTGGAGGCTATGATTATGTATAGTCAGGCAGAACAGTTGCTGGGTAACTTTGATTTAAGTATCAAAAACTTGTATGATGCTCAAACGTATATCAACCCTGCCGACAGGCAGTTGAATGCCCGTTTGTACGCTTTGATGGGGCGTGTTTACAGTAAATTGGGCGACCATAATAAGGCTATCGAGCTGAATGACAGGGCGACTTCCATCTATAAATCGCTGGCAGACTCATTGGCTATCGCTCAATGTTATAATGAGCGGGGCGTAACGCACTACCTGCTTAATGAATTTCAGGTAGCCGAACGGTTCTTCCGTCAGGCTTTGCTGATTAACCGCGCACAACGGAACCTGAAAGGGGTGGCGGCAAACCTGAACAATCTTTGTCTTTACGAGGGAGATACGCAGGAAAAGTTGGTCCTTATTCGTGAAGCTATTGTTATCAACAAACATTTGGAGGCACAATGGTCGTTGGGGGAGAATTATAACAACATGGGGAAACAGTATTTCTTTGCCAAACAGTATCCTCAGGCATTGGAAGCATTGAGGCAAGCATACGGGTATGCCACCGGAATAGGGGCCCGAGAATTGATTTGCGATAATTATGAATATTCTTCGTGGGTGTATGCCGCCATCAGCGATTATGAGCGGGCGTATCGATGTCTCGAAAAGATGAGCGTGCTGGGCAGGGAACTGCAGAGCAACAACAAACTGCGTAATATCGAACAGGAAATATCTTATAAGAGATATCAGGATCAGAAGCATGCCACGGAGATGAAAGAGAGAGGGTATGAAATAGAATTGCTGAAGCGTAACGTCTGGCTGTTGAGCAGTGTGCTTATACTCGGTGTAATAGCGGGCGTCTTTATATCGAACAGGAAATATCTTATAAGAGATATCAGGATCAGAAGCATGCCACGGAGATGAAAGAGAGAGGGTATGAAATAGAATTGCTGAAGCGTAACGTCTGGCTGTTGAGCAGTGTGCTTATACTCGGTGTAATAGCGGGCGTCTTTTTATATAAGTGGTATAAACGGAGGAAGGACTTGCAACTGGTAGAAGCGCGTTACCGGTTGGAACAGTCGGAACATGAACTGTCGGTTTTGAAAGTGCATCAGCAGGAAATGAAACTGCAAAATGTGCAAAATGCGTTAGAAAGCAGCCGGCAGGAACTTACCAGCTTTGCCGTATTCTTGCAAAGCCGGAATGAGTTGCTGAATAAAATACGTGAAATGATCAAAGAAGGATACAAGATGGATGAACAAAGTCTTGTACCCCATTTAAAGAAAATCAATGCTTTTATTTGTCAATACCAGAGTGGGGATAAAACAAATACGGCTTTGCTCCTGAATATAGATGAGAAGAGCAAAGAATTTGTTGACCGGCTTATGAAGCGCCATCCCGATCTGACGCAAGGCGAAAAGTATTTGGCTACTTTGTTAAGAGTAAATTTATCGACCAAAGAGATTGCTATGATTACGGGCAGCAATCCTAAAAGCGTTAATATGAATCGTTATCGTCTTCGTAAATCGCTCGGACTGTCGACCGAAGAAGATCTGACAGCATATCTTCAAGGGGTTTAGTTTCTCTTTCTTTTATCCCCGTTTTGTAGATATATATTTATTTTTAATATACTGATTTAATTCGTTTTACAATTTATTCTGTAGATTATAAAAGAGTATTTTCCTTCTTTTTGTAGATTCGGTATAGATGCTTTTCTTGATAGGAATTCATAAAATTCTTCCTTATTTGCAGTGTGAAAAACATTTTTGTATCAACCTTAAAATAAACACACATGGGTAGAATTGCTAAGAATTGCCACATGAAAAGAGTATGGAAGCTTGCCTTACTCTTTGCGTTTCTGATTCCGCTAAGCTCTTTAGCGCAGAATATCCAACTGACAGGAACAGTGACTGATGTAAAAGGCGAAGGCATCATAGGTGCCAGCGTACTTGAAAAAGGAACAACGAATGGGGTGATTACCGACATGAACGGTAACTTCACGCTTAATGTCGCCCGAAATGCGAGAATCATAATCTCTTACGTCGGTTATGTTGCTCAGGAGTTAGCTCTTAATGGACAGCGAAGTGTTAAAGTTGTGCTGAAAGAGGACAACGAAATGCTCGATGAAATCGTTGTAATCGGTTATGGTACGATGAAGAAAAGCGACATGACAGGCGCTATTTCATCGGTAGACGTAGAAGAACTTGCCAAACGTGCTACAACTAACCCGGCGGAAGCCCTGCAAGGGAAAATTGCAGGTGTCAATATCATGAAGTCGGGTGGTAACGCAGGCGCCGGTGTCCGTGTTAAAATACGCGGAGTGAAGACGTTCGGCGATAACGAACCTCTGTATATTATCGACGGATTCCCGGGCAGTATTGAAAATGTGAACCCTCAGGATATTCAGGCAATGGAGGTCTTGAAGGATGGAGCCGCAGCTGCCATTTACGGTTCGGTAGCGGCGAATGGCGTAATTATCGTGACAACCAAGAATGGCAAGAAAGGCGAAACCAAGTTCGATTTCAGCTCGTATGTAAGCATGACCAAGGTTGCCAAAACACTCGATTTGCTGAATGCGGATGAATATAAGGAGGTGCACAAGCAGATGTACGAGAATTGGAACTCGCATGTGGAATTGCATAAAGCTCAATACGACCCCGAAGGTAAGGGAGCTTGGAAAAACCAATTGGTGAACATGAAGCCTTATATAACAAATAATACGGGTGTCGATACCGACTGGCAGGATGCGATGTTGCGTACGGGAGTTTCTCAGAATTATATGTTTAGTGTAAGAGGCGGAGCCGAAAACATACAGTATTCCGTTTCTTACAATCGGGCGAACGATAAGGGTATTTTCCTCGGCAACAACTTCCGTCAAGACAATGCCCGTCTGAAAGCCCACATCAAAAAGAGCATCTTTGACATAGATGCCAATATGGCTTTTAAGTATACCGACAGCAAGCAGCCGGAATATCAGCTGAAAGAGATGTACATGATCTCTCCGCTGGTTCCTATTTACAATGAAGAAGAAAAATATGGTTTCGGTCTGACTAATTTTGACGAATTGCCTAATAATCGTAACGTGATGGCGGATCATCACTACGAGAGATCTACCGATAAGCGCTATCATACGGGTGCTAATGTTGCTCTGACTACCAATTTCACTCCGTGGCTCAACTTTAAAACCAGCTATTCTTATCGGGGCGAGCACGGTCGGCAGACTTATCATACCCCTCCGTATATAGCCGATGAGAAATCGAAAAGAGATTACACGTATCATAGTGAAACAAGCTCTTATTGGGAAGAACATGTATGGGAAAACGTGCTCAGCTTCAATAAGGAATTCGGTAAACATTCAATCAATGCAATTGCCGGAACATCGACGATGGCACGCAGGTATACCTGGAACTCGGTAGGTGTTGAGGGAAAAACAATTACTTATAAAGTGGAAGACGGAAAGCTTGTAGTGGGAGAGCAACCGGGCGGATTCCTCGATCCGGGCTTTTCCACTATCGGTGCGGGAGCCGGCGGTACTTACAATGGAGACGGAAGTAAATGGGATTACAGACGAGCTTCTTTCTTCGGTCGTTTGAACTATAATTATGATAACCGTTATTTGTTCCAAGCCACAGTGCGTTATGACGGATCTTCCAAGTTTGGTGCGGACAGCCGTTGGGGATGTTTCCCGTCCATTGCCTTGGGGTGGAGAATCAGTGAAGAAGAATTCTTCCCCAAAGATATGGCGCTAAATAACCTGAAGCTGCGGATGAGCTGGGGACGTCTGGGTAACGAGAATGCTTTGGGGTTGTATGATTTCCTTGCTTTGATCTCTACCTATAATAATAAGTATCAGGGATATGTGAGAGGAAATGGAGATAATGCCTGGTCGGGAAGTATTGCGCGCGGACTTGAGAACCGTTCGTTGAAATGGGAAACAACGGATACTAAAAACATTGGTATCGACTTCGGTTTCTTCGACAATAAACTGACCGGTGCGCTCAACTATTACTATAATCAGACGGAAGACCTTTTGATTACAAAGGCGCTGCCTCCTTCAGCCGGTCTTGCCAATCCTATTCTGAATGTAGGTAAGATACGCAATAAAGGTATCGAGTTTGAACTGAACTGGGCGGAGAATAAAGGAGATTTCGATTATAGCATCGGGTTTAACTTCGCTACGACTCACAATAAGGTGGTTGAGTTGGCGGATGCGGAACAGGTGCTTTATGGAGAAGGGTTGAAGTACGGAACCGAACACTTCCCTACTCAGACACGTGTAGGCAAACCTATCGGCGCTTTCTATCTGTATAAAACTGCCGGTATCTTCCAGTCTAACGAGGAAGCACGTCAATATGTGAATAGCGATAATGAGGAGTATCAACCATTTGCCGATGCCGGAGATATTCGCTTTGTAGACGTGAACGGCGACGGTACGATAGACGATGGCGATAAAGTATATGCCGGTTCGGGCATTCCTAAGGTGGAAGCAAACTTGAATCTTTCTGTCGGCTATAAAGGTGTGGACTTCTCGTTAGTGCTGGGAAGCGCTTGGGGGCATAAAATCTACAACGGGAACAAATATTTCTACGAAGGAATGAACTCCGGTTCCAACTTCTTGAAATCTGCTTTGACGGCGTGGACACCGCTTAACTCAGGAACGAGCGTTCCCCGTGCTATTTATAATGATCCAAACGGGAATATGAAGGAATCAGACCGCTTCCTGGAGAAAGGCGACTTTATCCGTCTTCGTCAGCTTCAGTTGGGTTATACGCTGCCGAAATCGTTGATGCAGAAAGTTTCTGTAGAAAAGCTGCGTTTCTATGTGAGCGGTGAGAATCTCTTTACGATTACCGGATACGATGGTATTGATCCCGAGTTTTCCCGCGGCAGTGTGTTGAATGCCGGTATCGATAAGCTCATCTATCCGTTTACACGCTCATTTACAGTGGGAGCTCAACTTACATTCTAATCATTAATACTATAAAGAATATGAAAAAACTGACATATATAGCCGGTATTTGTCTTGCATCGCTTTTTGCAAGCTCATGCGATGACTTTCTGACTGTGGATTCGCCCGACCAATTGACTTCCGGCAACTTCTGGCGTAATGAGAGTGACGCGCAAGCCGGCATTTCCGCTGCGTATTCTCAATTGGAATATTACATTGATACATGGGAGTTTGCCGAAGTGAAATGGCCGGTGGAAGCCTATCGTGAGGATATCATCAATATGGGAAATGATGCCCGCAACTATCCCAACTGGCTCGAACTGTATAACTTTACTTATACAAATGGTAACTCGCAGTTCAATAACTATTGGTGGAACAATTATAAGGGGATCAGCTTTGCCAATCAGGTGATAGAAAAGGTGGCTCAGATTCCTGCCGAGAAAATAAATGAGGCTGTACGCACGCAAATAATTAATGAAGGACACTTTCTGCGGGCTTATTATCATTTGAAGTTGTTGCTCAACTGGAAAGAAATTATCATACGCGACAAGTATATCACCGGCCAGGCTGAGATGAGTAAGCCTCTATCATCCCGTCCCGATGCTTGGGAGTTTATTATTGAAGACTTGAAGAAAGCGGCAGCTTTGCCGGCAACTTATGATACGGACAATACGGGAAGAGCTACATGCGGAGCAGCCTATGCTTATCTGGGTTTTGCTTATTTGACCCGCGCTTACGAAGAACCGGAGAAAAAAGAGGCTTTTCTGAAGGAAGCTCTTGAAGCATTAAATAAGGTAACGGGCTATGAATTGGTGAAGAAGTTCTCGAGCATGTTCGATGCCAGTAATAAGAATAGCAAGGAGTCTGTATTTGAATTGCAGACCTCTATGAGCACTGCTAACGGAGCCAATTACCGCACTCAGTTTCATCGTTGGATAGGAGTGTCGGAATTGAAGGGATGGGACGAGATTCTTCCCAGCAACATACTGGTGGATGCTTTTATGAAAGAAGGAAAAATCGCTACTACCGGACGTTATGACTCGCGTTTGTATGAAACGCTGTTCTTCAAATGCGATTATTATAACGATGGTAACGGACGGGTTTATGGAAAGAACTATGACGACTGGTTTGCTACCCCACGTCCTGCTTTTCGCAAATTCATGCCTGCCGATCTCGAAGGGTTGTCCAACAACTACTGCGCTATCAACATTCCTTTGATGCGTTACGCCAATGTGTTGCTGATGAAAGCGGAAGCGCTGAACGAACAGGGACATCCGGAACAGGCTATTCCTCTGATCAATCAGGTCAGAAGTGTGCATGGCGATATGCCTGCCATGAAAGGGAAGACACAGAATGAAGTACGTGCCCAGATAGAACACGAACGTATGATTGAGTTTCCGTTGGAAAACTGGCGTTGGTACGATTTGCGTCGTTGGGGTAAACTGGCTTCTACCTTGGCTGCTGCCGGACGTGCCGGCTTTACTGAAGAAAAGAATGCTTTCTATCCTGTTCCGCTGACAGAAATAAATGCCAATAACCAAATTCAGAAATAAACTTCTCACACCCCGGCAAACAACGGGGCTCTGAGTCTGTCGATCTCAGGTCCCGTTGTTTCATTTAAATGATTTATCTTTGCTTTTTTAAAAAAAGACATTTATATGTTTACGATTATCGGACTTATGCTGACAGGTATGTTGGCGGGATATTTGTTGCGGAAGCGCAATCTGGCACGTATCCAATCGGTTATAACCGGGCTTATCTGGCTATTGCTTTTTTTTCTCGGTGTAGAAGTGGGAAGCAATGAGGCGATTATCCGGGGCTTGCATACCATCGGGCTGGAGGCTGTGGTCTTGACTTTGGGAGGAACGCTGGGCAGTGTGGTTGCTGCTTGGGCTTTGTGGAAGACGTTGGGCGGTAAAAAGGAGGAGAAGGCATGAAAGGAAGTCTGATTATTGTCGCCTTTTTTGTGTTAGGAACGGTTGTCGGTTTAACTGATCTGTTTCCTTTTGATTTGGCAGATACGGACATCAGTTATTACGCGCTTTGCGCGCTCATGTTTTGTGTAGGGCTGGGCGTGGGGAATGACCCGCAAACATTGAAGAACTTCCGTTCTTTGAATCCCCGGCTCGTGTTTCTTCCCGTGATGACCATAGTGGGTACATTGGCAGGCTCAGCCGTTGTAAGTATGCTGTTGTCTCATCGTTCCGTAGCCGATTGTCTGGCCGTCGGGTCGGGGTTCGGGTATTACTCGCTTTCAAGTATCTTCATTACAGAATCCAAAGGTCCCGAATTGGGAACGATAGCATTGTTGGCTAATATTTGCAGGGAAATACTGACATTGCTGGCAGCTCCTCTATTGGTGCGTTGGTTCGGCAATCTGGCTCCTATCTCTGCCGGAGGGGCTACGACGATGGACACTACGCTACCTATCATTACCCGGACAGCCGGACAGGAATACGTCGTTTTGTCTATCTTTCACGGCTTTCTGGTCGATTTCAGCGTTCCTTTTTTAGTCACCCTGTTTTGTTCGATATAAACTTTATACGATATAGTATCATGAAAACTCCGTTATACACATTCCTTTCCGTCTTTCTGTTTTTTACCGCCACGCTTTCGGCCGAAAATGTGCCTTGGCAGAATCCGCAGGTGAACGAAATCAACAGGGAACCGATGCATGCGCATTTCATCCCTTTTGTCAACGAATCGTATGCGTTGAAGCAACGTTCGCTTCCTGCCGAAGTGCGGTTTGATGTCAACCCCGCTGCCGAACGTCGTATTTCTCTCGACGGTACCTGGCAATTCCTTTATTCCCGAAACGACGGGCTTGCTCCCCGCGACTTCCATAAGACGGATTATTCCACCCGAGGATGGAAACGGATACAAGTGCCGGGAAGTTGGGAGTTGCAGGGCTTCGATGCGCCTATCTATACAGATACCCGTTATCCTTTTCCGGCGAATCCTCCGCATGTACCGTCCGATTATAATCCGGTAGGAGCTTATGTCAGGGAGTTTACCGTGCCGGCTGATTGGAGAGGCCTGGACGTATTCCTCGATTTCGAAGGTGTGGAATCGGCCTACTATGTATGGGTAAACGGAGAATTGGCAGGCTATGC
Organism: Bacteroides pyogenes DSM 20611 = JCM 6294; assembly: GCF_000428105.1. Lineage (GTDB taxonomy): Bacteria > Bacteroidota > Bacteroidia > Bacteroidales > Bacteroidaceae > Bacteroides > Bacteroides pyogenes. The sequence goes on from NZ_ATZH01000003.1 coordinate 63,618, forward strand.
TGAAGACAGTCGGCTGCCTTCTCATTTCAACATTACGAGGCTGTTGCGGAAAGGGCGGAATAAGTTGGCGGTGAAAGTGTTCCGTTACAGCGATGGTTCATATTTAGAGGGGCAGGACTATTGGAAGTACAGCGGTATCGAACGGAGCGTTTATCTGTATGCCCGTCCGCAAAGCCGTGTCAAAGACTTTAAGATGACAGCCGGATTGACAAATAGTTACCAAGACGGTGACCTTTCGCTGGATGTTTTTCTTCACCGTCCGCAAGCGGGAATGGAAGTGGAAGTGAAAGTGCTCGATGGTGAAGAGGTGATTTACCGTCGGAGAAAAGCGGTTGCTTCCGAGCTTGATACTTTGATGGCCGAACGGCACGTCTTCCCTGCTGTGAAGACATGGAATGCGGAAACTCCGCATACCTATACGCTGGTGGTCAACACGTTCGATAAAGAAGGCAGCTCTTTGGAGTCGTTCACTCACCTCTTCGGCTTCCGTACCGTAGAGATGCGCAACGGCATGCAGCAGATTAACGGAAAGGCCGTGCTATTCAAAGGAGTCAACAGGCATGAGCATGATCCGCTTACAGGACGTACCATCACCGTGGCTTCCATGTTGCAGGATATCCGATTGATGAAGCAATTTAACCTGAATGCCGTACGCAACTGCCATTACCCCAACAACTATGCCTGGTATGAACTCTGTACGGAGTTCGGATTGTATCTCATCGATGAGGCGAATATCGAGAGCCACGGCATGGAAGACCACCCTGACCGCACACTGGCCAATTATCCGGACTGGGAGTTGCCTTTTATTCAGCGTATGGACAGGATGGTAGCGCGCGACCGAAACGTGACTGCCGTCGTAATCTGGTCGCTGGGCAATGAATCCGGTTACGGAAAGCACTTTGAGACGCTTTATAAACGAACGAAAGAGACAGATCTTACCCGTCCCGTTCAATATGAAGGGGGAGGCTATAACGGCAAGAGCGATATTTACTGCCCGATGTATGCCCGTATCTGGGCGCTTCGCAAGCATGTCAACCAACGTGACCCGCGTCCGATGATTCTGTGCGAGTACGCCCATGCCATGGGAAACAGTGTAGGGAATCTGCAAGACTATTGGGACCTGATTTATACATACGATCAGTTGCAGGGTGGCTTTATCTGGGACTGGGTCGATCAGACTTTTCTGCAAAAAGATGAGAATGAACGTCCGATCTGGGCGTTCGGCGGCGATATGGGCTTTGCCGGTGTGGTAAACGATTCGAATTTTTGTGCCAATGGGCTCGTTGCTGCCGACCGCTCTCTTCATCCGCATATATGGGAAGTAAAGAAGGTGTTGCAGTACGTCCACTTCGAACCGGTGGTATTTACTCCCGGGCGGATTAGAATCGTTAATCGTCATGACTTCATCGGACTGGAAAGATACATGCTCCATTGGGCGGTGGAGTGCGAGGGAAGAGCAGTGCAGGAGGGGAAAACCGAATTTCCGCCGATAGCGCCGCAAAGCAGTGGCGAAATGGAGCTTCCTTTGCAACCGCATCCCGCCGATGGAAAAGAATATTTCCTCACGCTTCGTGTGTTTACCAAGGAAGATGCGCCCATGATTCCCAAAGGTCATGAAGTTGCGATAGAGCAATGGGCTTTGCCTGTCAGTCCGGTAGAACGGAAAGTTCGTCCTGTGGAGGGAGCGCTAAGTGTGATCAGGTCGGATGAGACTGTCGCTTTACAAGGTGATCGCTTCCTCTTGAGTTTCTCCACCCGCACCGGTGAGATGACGGAACTGAATTATCACGGAAAGAATCTGATACGGGAAGGGTTGCAACCCAACTTCTGGAGACCGCTGACAGATAATGATATCCCCAACGGACATCTTTATCGTTGTGCCGCTTGGCGGAATGCCGGTCGCGAGTTGATGCTCAAAGACATGAAAGTCACCGAAACTCCGGATGGTAAACTGGCTACGGTGGCTGTAAACTACCGTATGGAGCAACAGAAATCCGATTTGCGGATAACGTATCAGGTTCGCCCCAATGGAGCGATTCGTGTGAATATGCACTTCGTGCCGGGCAGCATCGAACTCTCTGAAATGCCCCGTTTCGGCATGCGTATGATTCTTGGAGCAGAGTATGAAGATATGGCATGGCTCGGAAGAGGGCCGCATGAGACTTATGCCGACCGGAAAAGCGGAGCGCTCATCGGCTTATACAGACAGAGCGTATGGGAGCAGTACCATCCTTATGTGCGTGCACAGGAAACGGGCAACCACTGTGACGTGCGCTGGGTAGCCCTCCGCAACAGCGCCGGAGAAGGGCTGCTGGTGACGGGTGAACAGCCTTTGAGTGTCAGTGCCTGGAACTTCCCGATGGAAGATCTTGAGTATCGTCCCTCACAGGTGGAACGCAGGCATGGCGGAAGCATCGTGAAGAAGGAGATGGTGTGGCTGAACATTGACCATAAGCAAATGGGAGTGGGCGGCGACAATACGTGGGGAGCGCAGGTACATCCCGAGTACACGATTACTCCGCATGAGCAGGCATACGGCTTTATACTGCAACCTCTCGCGGCAGGTGAAGACGCCGCAGACAAGGCGAATCTTTTTTGGTTTTAATTTTTATGATCTCATATTATGAAACACAGAATTACTTACATTATTGCCTCTCTTTGGCTGGTTTTCGGAATAGCGGCGTGCCATCCCGGAAATGAGAACACTTCACAAAAGAGATACGAATTTGCCGATATATTCGACATTGCCTATACGCCCGACACGCTTCATGCCTGTCGCGGCTGGTTTACCGATGCCGGTTCGTGGATGGGCTTCACCCTTCCCGAAAAAGAGCAATGGGTGAATGGTTTTTGCGGCCCGTTCAGTCTGGATATGTTTCGGCGCCAGTGGATGGCGCAATCGGTTGTCACGGTCTGCTTCTCTGAAGATGTAACAAAACCGTTTACTCCGGATTCCACTTGTTATTTCCCCGGCGAATTGTATCTGTCCGCTCACTCCGAACTGGGGCACGTTGCTCAGCGCCTCAACTTTGTCGATGCTTCTACAGCTTTGCTCAGGGTAGAGGCGGAACATGCCCGCAAGATGAGTTTCACGGCTACCGGATGGGGCAAGGATATCACTGTCTCGGTGGAGCAGAACTCCGTTATTGCCCGTCATGTCGATGGCGAACGGGTGACAGTGACATTCACTCCCGAAGTCTTCCTCGAAAAGCACGGAAATAATTATGTGGCGAAGACAGTAGCTGAGGAAACTATCGTGAACGTGGCGATTTCGTTTTTTCCTTCGGAGAAAGAAATGATGTCGGGACTGCAAAATCTGGCTGTTCTTCTCAACCGTCCGGAAGAGGCGTTGCGAGCGAATGCCGAACGCTGGGAGGGATATATGAAGAAAGTGCTTCGTGAGGATATGAAGCCCGAATACGATCGGATTGCCGTTAAAGCTCTGACGACACTTATTTCCAACTGGCGTACGCATCGCGGAGGACTATTGCACGAAGGTATTGTCCCCAGCCATGCGGTAGGCTATTTTGTAGGTTTCTGGGCTTGGGACAGTTGGCGTTTCAGTGCCGGAACCGCAAAGTTCCATCCCGAGCTGGCTAAAAACAACATCCGCGCCATGTTCGATTACCAGCAGTCGGACGGCATGATTGTCGACTGTATCTATACCGATCCGTCGGAAAACAACAATCGCGACAGCAAGCCCCCTCTCGTATGCTGGGCCGTAGATGAGATATTCACTCATACCGGCGACACGGCTTTTATTGCCGAGATGTACCCCCAACTTCTTTCTTATTATAAATGGTGGTATTGGAAACGCGACCACGACGGCAACGGGATGTGTGAATACGGTTCTACCGACGGCACGCTTGAAGCTGCCGCATGGGAAAGCGGAATGGACAATGCGATCCGCTTCGACAATGCCGTCATGTTGAAGAATCGAGGTGAAGAAGACGCTTGGAGCATGGATCAGGAGAGTGTCGACTTGAATGCTTATCTGGCGTTGGAGTGCAGGCTGTTGAAAAAGTTTGCGGGGATGCTCGGCGCCCCGTTCGATGCGCCCGATTATGGCGACCGGGTGGCAGAGTATTTTTTCGATAAGGAGCACGGCTTCTTTTTCGACCGTCGTCTGAAGGACGGATCCTTTGTGAGAGAGCCGGGATGCGAGGCCTATACTCCGCTCTGGACGGAAGTAGCTACACACGAACAGGTTTCGGATATGCTTCCTGTTCTGCGCGATACGGCTAAATTTTCCACCTACATTCCTTTCCCCACCATTGCTGCCGATCATCCGAAATACGATCCGAAAGGATATTGGAGGGGACCCATCTGGCTCGATCAGACTTATTTCGCCATACGTGGGCTTCGCAATTACGGTTATAAGGAGTGGGCGGATGAATATACTTTACAGGTGTTCGACCGGCTCAACGGCTTGAAAGAGAAAGCTCCCATTCACGAAAACTACGGTACGCATACCGGAGAGCGATTGAAGGCCCCCCATTTCAGTTGGAGCGCTTCGCATCTGCTTATGCTATATGAGGATTACGGAAAGTAATCGGTCTTTAGATCTGTTTTTTATAAGCCTTGTCTGAAACATCCATTCAGATAAGGCTTTTTTTGTTTTTGGAGTCCGACTCAGATAGGCGGATGAATGTAGAAACGTATCTGCTTGGGTATATATACCCATCGCGGTAGCCATATATACTCACCGTGGTAGCTATATATACTCACCGCGCTAGCCATATATACTCACCATGGTAGCCATATATACTCACCACGATGAACATATATAGCCCGCAACATGGGCATATATGCAGATGCTATTTCCCGGTTTTTACACGCATTTGTAGATGATTTCAGACTTAAAATGTACAAATGCAGAGTCAGGATACAGGCTTTAATGGATATCTTCGCAGCGATTTGTTAAAAAAGTAACCCTTAAAACGATTTATTATGAAAAAGAAAAAACAGCTTTCTATGCTCCTTGTGGGTTTGGTGACGGCTATGCTATGCTTGCTTTCTCCGGCAGCGATGGCCCAGTCTTTATCTATAACGGGTAGAGTGCTTGACAAAAACAACCGGGAACCCGTGATTGGAGCCAGTGTTCTAATAGAAGGCACCACAAACGGCACCATTACCGGCCTTGATGGAGACTTCACTCTATCTGACGTATCTCCTAAAAACAATCTGGTGGTTTCTTACATTGGGTATGCTACACAGGTTATCCCCATAGACGGGAAAAGAAATTTCGAAATCCTATTGGCGGAAGATACCGAGACACTCGACGAAGTAGTGGTGGTAGGTTATGGCGTACAAAAGAAAGTCAACCTGACCGGATCGGTATCGGCTGTGAAAGGCGATGTTTTAGAACGTCGTCCGGTGGCGGATGCCACCCAGAGTTTGCAAGGTATGGTTCCGGGATTACTGGTGAGCAACAACAGAGCAGGTCGCCCGGGTGCTTCGGGCACATTGACTTTGCGCGGGCAGGGCAATCTCGATAACAATGCTTCTCCGTATGTATTGGTGGACGGAGTAGAGATGAGCCTGTCGGATGTGAATCCCAGTGATATTGAGAATATTTCGGTCCTGAAAGATGCAGCAGCTTGCGCCATCTACGGAGCGCGTGCCGCTTATGGTGTAATTCTGGTGACTACCAAGCGTGGGGAAGAGGGGAAAACGCGAATCAACTACCAAGGTACGGTGGGATGGACTACACCTACGGTCTTACCCGACATGGTGAACTCTTATGACTTTGCGAAATACTGGAACGACGGCTGTACCAACGCCGGGTCACCGCGTCTGTATAGTCAGGAAAAGCTCGATTTGCTACAGAAATACATCGCAGATCCGAACAGCGTGAATCCATGGGCGGAACTTCCTGCCAATTCAAACATGAATCCGGCTTTCGAGAACTCTGAATTGGGAGTAGGTAATGTGAACTACTTCGATCTTCATTATAAAGACTGGGCTTTCAAGCAAAACCATAATGTCAGCCTGAGCGGTGGCGGGAAAAAAGCTCAATATTATGTGTCGGGTGGATATTATAACGAAGACGGTATCCTGCGTTATGCCGATATGGATTTTACCCGTTATAACTTTGCGGCGAATGTAAATTCGCAGATCACGGATTGGATGAAGCTCAAAGTGAACACGAAGTTTATGCATTCCGATCAAAATACTCCGTTTGGCGACGGAGGTATCAGCGAAGGCTTCTATCATTCGTTGGCTCGTTTTCGTCCTACGGTTTCGGTAATCGACCCGAACGGGCACTTCACCGAGCTGAGTATGATACCGTATCTGCAAAGCGGCACGTATACCAATACCCAGCGCGACCGACTGAATCTGACCACAGGCCTGGAATTTCAACCGGTGAAGAACTGGTTCGTATTCTTCGATTATACATATAAGCTGATGAATGTAGAGTACGAGGCGTTGAATGTAAGTCCGCTCATTTACGGAGCCGACGGAGTGAGCACGTCGAAAGGTGTGCGTGGCGAATTGGGCGTTTCTCCCGATGGAAAGTTTACGCGCAGCTACGGGCGTACCCGCTACCAAAGCATCAACTTGTACACGAACTATCTTTTCACCATTGCCGATAGCCACAACTTTACGCTTATGGCAGGATATCAGGAGGAAGACAACGATTACAGCTATATGAAGAATTCCATAACTGGGCTTTATTCCACGACTAATCCGAATCTGGGTATGGGAACCGGTGATAAAACCGTAGTCGACGTTCGTAACGGATGGGCTACGCGCGGATTCTTCGGGCGTATCAATTACGACTACGATGGACGTTATTTGCTTGAACTGAACGGTCGTTACGACGGCTCTTCACGTTTCGCTTCCGGAAACCGTTGGGGCTTCTTCCCTTCCGTATCCACCGGGTGGAATATCAGTCGTGAGAAATTCATGCAACCCGTCAGTGACGTAGTTTCCAACTTGAAGCTCCGCGCTTCGTACGGTTTGTTGGGCAATCAGGCGGGAGCGGCTCTTTATACATTTGCCGCTACGATGGATTTGAACGCTAATCTCGGAAGTTACATCTTCCCTGAGGGGCGGCGCATGTTTACCAAAGCTCCGCTGGTAGTCAACCCCAATACGACTTGGGAAAAAGTGGAAAGCAAGAATATCGGTCTCGACTTCGGATTCTTCGGAAACGCGCTTACCGGTTCGTTCGATCTGTTCCAGCGTAATACGAAAGATATGTTGGGCCCCGGACAGAAATTCCCCGACTTCTTCGGTGCCGATGCGCCGAAAACAAACAATGCCCGCATGCGTAACCGTGGCTGGGAACTGGCTTTGAACTATCGTGGCACTATCGGTAAAGACATTCATTACAGTATAGGCGGTTCGCTCTCCGACGCAACGGCAGAAGTTACAGAATATGCCGGTGATGACAGCTATGTCGATAAGGATGGAAACAAGAAAAATATAGTGACAGATCCTGCGGGAAACTGGTACAAAGGAAAGAAAGTGGGCGAAATCTGGGGTTATCGTGCCAGCGGATTGATCCAGACACAGGAAGAAGCCGATGAATACAATAAGACTTATAATTTGTCTTTCATCAGCGGAAAGCCTTGGACTCCGGGCGATGTGAAATATCGCGACCTGAATGGAGATAAAAATATAAACAACGGTAAGAATACGTTGGGCGATATGGGCGATATGACCGTAATCGGCAACACTACTCCACGCTATCAGTATACCATCAACGGCTCTATCAGTTGGAAAGGGCTGACGGTAAGCGCCATGTTCCAAGGAGTAGGGAAACGCGACTGGCATCCTGGCGGAGGCGTTTACTTCTGGGGAAGCGGCCCGTACGCGCAGGTTACGGTGTTTAAAGAGCATATGGACTATTGGAGCGAATCCAACAAAGGGGCTTATTATCCGAAACCATATATCCATTCGGCAGGAGGAGTGCGTCCTTTCCGCAATAAGATAATGACTACGACTGACCGTTACCTGCAGAGCGCGGCTTATTGTCGTCTGAAAAACCTGACCGTCAGCTACGATCTGCCCACGGCATGGACTGCCAAGATCGGTTTGCAGAAAGTACAGGCTTTCTTCTCGGGCGAGAACTTGCTGACGTTTACTTCGTTGAAGGGAATGTTCGATCCGGAGGCGATCTTTACAGGAAACGACTATACTTCGGAAGGGGGTAAGAATTACCCTATGAACAAGGTCGTGTCTTTTGGTTTGGTTGTTAACTTATAAATAGCAGAATATTATGAAAAAGAAAAATATATTGTGCGGTATTGTGCTGATCTGCGGTCTTACGGCTTGTTACGATTTAGATAAGGCGCCGAAAGGGGTTCTTTCTACCGCATCTCCTTTTAGTAGCACGGGAGAAATGACAAACTATCTGGATCAATTTTATGAGAGCGGACTTCGTTCTCAGGGGTTCGATGCCGGAGGAGGCAATCACATTGCTGGTTCCGATACACGCAGCGATAACCTTGCTTCCAGTTCGGTGAATACTCGGCTGGCGGGAGAAATGGCTTTGAGTCATGCAACCGCACTTTCTAATTATAAAGCAATCCGCAACCTGAACTACCTGTTGCTCAATCTGGACAATACTTCCGAGAAAGGAACAGCTGCCTACAATCAGTGTGTAGGGGAGGCTTACTATTTCCGGGCGTGGTATTATTACAGAATGTTTGTGGATTACGGTGAGTTGACATGGATTGATAAACCGCTCGATCCCAATATCGAAGCTATGCTTCTTCCACGCGACAGCCGGACAGTGGTTGCCGACCATATTCTGGATGATTTGGACAAGGCTATTTCATTGTTGAGAGAGCGAAATAACAGTGCATCGATGCGTGTGCATAAAGATGTGGCGCGTGCGCTGAAGAGCGAGGTGGCTTTGTTCGAGGCGACTTGGGAGAAATATCACAAGGCCGAAGGAGATGAGTTTTATGATAAATCGGTGACGGATGAAAAGATTCGAGACTACTTTACGCAAGCTGCCGCCGCTGCCGAGGAAGTGATGAAAAGAGGTGTGTGGAAGGTATACAATACAGGCAATACCGGAAACGACTATCGACAGTTATTCCAGACTACCGATTTGTCGAACAACTCGGAGGTACTCTGGTTTAAGAAGTACGACGGAGACAAAGTGGGTAACAATGTGAACCGTTATTTGAATCAAGGCGGTGGAAGCATAGGAGTGACCGCTTCGCTTGTGGACGACTATCTGACGATTGACGGAAAACCGTTTGTCGGCGAACAGCGTGTTGAGGCTAAAAAGGTATTCGGCAATGAACTGCTGCCTACGGTACGCGATCCGCGTTTGGCGCAGACGGTCTGTACGCCGGGTCAGCAGTTGCGCCCCGACGATGCGGCTCCTTTTTACGTAGTGCCGCCGCTTATCGGTTCCTCTTCTTACAATCAGAACATGACAGGCTACTCTCTGTTGAAGCACGTGCAGATAGATTATACCGGCAGTCTCGACGCAGAATTCAAGGGCGCTACGCCTGCCATTCAATTCCGTTATGCCGACGTGTTGCTCAACTATGCCGAGGCTTTGGCCGAACTGGACGGAGCAGCGAATGCGCAAAAGATAGCAGATGCCTTGAAACCCTTGCGCGACCGCGTGGGTATGCCGGGAGTGGACTTCGATAGAGAATACAATCAGGAAGCCGACTATCCGTTCCGTAAATTGAATAAATACGTTCAGGCAGTACGCCGCGAACGCCGTGTGGAACAAGCGTGTGAAGGACGCCGCCTTGAAGATATTCTCCGCTGGGCTGCCGCCGATGAACTTATTGTAGGCCAATGGCCTAAAGGCGCGCTCTTTATCGGCAGCAACCTGGAGAATCATCCGAAATATGGCGGCAAGCTGGTGTACGATAAACCGTCGGGCAACAACCTTTACCTGACAGGCAAACAGGGAGACGCCTTGCGATATATACTTCCCAGCAATCCCGCAGGATATGAACAGGGGTGGAAGTTCAATGTGAAGCGTGATTACCTGTTGCCCATTCGCATCGAACTGTTGGAAAGAACACAGAATCAGTGGAAACAGAACCCGGGGTGGTAAACTAACTTGAAAATTAAATAAAGAGACATGAGTAATTTTTCATCTACACTATTGTACTCCCTTACAGGGGCAACGATGCTTACATCGTTGCCCGCCTGCGGGGGAGGAAAGAAGGCTGAACAAAACAACAAGAAGCCGATGAACGTGGTCTACATTATGTGCGACGACCATTCGTTTCAAACCATCAGCGCCTACGACCGACGCTATATCGAAACTCCCAACATAGACCGTATCGCCAACGAGGGAGTACGTTTTACCAACAGTTTTGTGGCAAACTCGTTGAGCGGACCGAGCCGTGCTTGTATGCTGACGGGAAAGCACAGCCATGCAAACGGATTTACCGATAATACGAAAAGGTTCGACGGTAGCCAGCAGACGTTCCCGAAGCTGTTGAGAGAGAATGGTTATCAGACAGCGATGATCGGTAAGTGGCATTTGAGTTCCGAGCCTACAGGATTTGATTATTGGGATATCTTGATCGGTCAAGGTGAATATTATAATCCGTACTTTGTGAAGAATGGAGAGAAAGTGCAGCGCGAAGGCTATGCCACCAATATTGTGACGGACTTGGCGGTGAACTGGCTCGACAGCATTCGCGACAAAGAGAAACCGTTCTGTCTCTTTGTGCACCACAAGGCTCCCCATCGCACATGGATGCCCGATTTGTGTGATTTGGAGCTGTATAAAGACTCCGTTTATCCGCTACCGGATAACTTCTACGATACCTACGAAGGGCGCATCCCGGCATCGAAGCAGGAGATGAGCATTATCAAGGATATGGATTTGGTTTACGACCTGAAAATGGCGGATAAAGAGAACGAGATTCATACCGCTACGGGACTCGAGAAAGCCGGACGTCGCTTGTATAACGCGATGAATCCCGAGCAGAAAGCAGCATGGGATGCACATTACGACCCGATTATAGCGAAGTTCAAAAAAGATAAGCTATCGGGCAAGGCGCTTGCCGAGTGGAAGTATCAGCAGTATATGCGCGACTATTTGCGGGTGATTCACTCCATCGATCGCAACGTAGGCCGCCTGCTGAAACACCTCGAAGAAAACGGTTTGCTGGAGAACACCATGATTGTGTATACGTCGGACCAAGGGTTCTATATGGGTGAGCACGGATGGTTCGACAAACGTTTCATGTACGAAGAGTCTTTCCGCACTCCGCTTCTGGTTCGTTTGCCGGGCGGTAAGAAAGGCGATGTGGACGAAATGGTACAGAACATCGACTACGGGCCTACGATTCTCGATTTGGCAGGAGTGAAAGTACCCTCCGATATGCACGGAGTTTCTTTCCTTCCGTTGCTGAAAGGAGAGAAGCTGCCAGACTGGCGGAAGTCACTGTACTATCATTTTTATGAGTATCCGGCAGAACATGCCGTGCGTCGTCATTACGGAGTGCGTACCGACCGCTACAAACTGATTCGTTTCTATAAAGACATAGACTGTTGGGAATTGTACGATTTGCAGGAAGACCCGATGGAAATGAACAATATATATGGTAAACCCGGAACGGAAGATGTTGTCAACCAGCTGAAAGCCGAGCTTCTTCGCCTTCAGGAGCAGTATGACGATCCTATCCGAGAAGTTTATAAGAATTGATTTTAAAAACAAAACACGATAAGCCGAACTTTGCCGGATGATAAAAAAGATGATGATCCGGACAAAATGTACCGTCTGACAACATAAACTTTTGACTTCTGTGAAACTCTTGTGAAAGAGTTCTTGTTTAAAAAAAAATCGCGTTTACCTAAAAAATAAAGTTTAGGTAAATGCGATTTTTACTTAGGAAAAGATGTTTTTCTAAGTAAAAAGAACTTTGGAGATTTTGACAAGTTTTTCGGGGGAAGCTGAACACTTTCTAACTTTAAGACACGCCTCATTTCCCGACTTTTTCTGATATCAGAACGCCCCAGCGGAACTATATTTTTGTTATATATCTTCGTTTTATGAGAGGTGGTGAAAAGGTTATCTTTTCTTTTTCCTGTAATCGGAGGGACTTTCCCCAAAAGTGTTTTTGAACAGCGTACTGAAGTTGCGCGAGTGCCGGAATCCACATTGTTCGGCAACATCATTGATGCTGAGATGGGTGGTTTCCAATAGCCGGCAAGCATGCTCCATGCGGCACTTGATGATGTGTTCGTTGACACCCGTTTTCATCATTCTTTTGGTCTTGTTATATAATGATGCCCTGCTCATTCCCATTTGTCGGGCTATGAAGTTGACATCCATCTCTCCGTTTCCGATGTTTTCATTGATAATACGATTGAGTTGTATAATGAAATGCTCGTCGGCAGGAATAAGCTCTTCTCTTTCCTCTTCCGGTATATCTATGGTCGCATAATGCTTTTTGACGATTTTTTGATTTTTCAGGATGTTCTGTATCTGTATGAGGAGTAGATCCATATCGAAAGGCTTGGTTACATAAGCCTCCGCGCCTAGTTTGAATGCCTCTTCCATCCCGGCGTCGTCAACGCACGAAGTGAGAAGAATTACGGGAATATAGTTCATTTCCGGTTTTTGCTTGATGTACCGGCATAACTCGAATCCGTTCATCCGGGGCATTCGTACATCGCTCAACACCAGTTGGGGAGTTCTTGAAGCGATGATAGGCAACGCTTCTATACCGTCATGGGCCTCGTATACTTCTTTGAAGATAGATTGAAGGTGACAGATGAGGTAATTGCACAAATCTCGGTCGTCTTCCACAATAAGGATGGAGTGAAACTTCTCTTGATTGTCGGAACCGTTGTGTATTCTTACTTGTTGCTCTTCTTCGGGAGGCGCTACAGCGTTGAGATAAGCCTGAGGAACTGACTTGATGTGAGTGCTCTCCCGACGGTAAGGTAGGGTAAAGAAGAAGCAAGCTCCTTTTCCTTCGTTGTTCTTCGCCCCGATGCTTCCTCCGTGCATTTCCACCAGCTGCTTGGCATACGATAATCCGATACCTGACCCTTGTATGTTGTGCTGCCCTTGATAGAAGCGGGTGAAGAGATGTCCGATTTCTTCTTCCCGCAGTCCTTCACCCTCGTCCTTCACGGCTATGCGGATGTACTTCCCTTCCTCTTCAAGATGCGTGGAGACCGTCACCGTAGAATGTTCTTCGCTGAATTTATATGCATTCGTCAGCAGATTATTGATGATGATTTCGCATTGGTTGCGGTCGAAATACATCTCTTCTATATTCTCGTCGGGTTCAAATCCCAACGTGATTTCGCGCATGGAGAACTCTTCCCGGAAATCGTCCAGAATAGCTCTGATCCAGTCATTCAAAGCCGTCGACGACATGCGCAGTATGTTTTCCTCCACTTCCATCTTGCGCATGTTCAGAATCATGTCGATGATGTTCTTCATCTGGCGCGCCTGTTTGAACGCGCTCTGCACCTTGATCTGTTGCTCCCGGGGAATCCGGCGGCTGTTGAGCAGTTGCTTCAGGGGACTGTATATGAGTGTCAGTGGTGTGCGAAGTTCGTGGTTGATATTGATAAGCGCGCGTACTTTCTCTTTGTATATTTTTCGCTCTTCTTCCTGCAACTTGTGTTTCATTCTCCGGTTGTGAGTATGGATGAGAGTGACTAACAGCAAAATGCCGGCTCCGATACAAAGGGCGATAAACCAGATTTGTTTCCACCAAGGGGGCATCACCTCGAAATCGAGCAAAACGGATTCTTCGCTCCAACTGCCATCGTTCTGTGTACACTGTGTCGTAATCCGGTAATCGCCGGGAGAAAGGGTGTGAAGGCTTAGGAAGGGTTGCGCTGTTTCTATATATTCGTCGTTGAGACCTTTGATGCGGAAACGGAAGATGCGTTTGCGGAATACATCCGCACCTTTCAACTGCACATGAATATACAACGAGGAGAAATGGTGGGGAACCCGTAGCTCAAGGGATGGTGCTACAGCTACTGCCGCTCCGTCGAGAAATACCTCCTGGAGCACCGGGGCGGCAAGTTGTAAACCGGTTGATGGACGGAGCGGTTTGTTGATACGCAGCAAACCTTCCGAGCCTCCCATGTAGATATTGCCGTCGGCAGTTTCCAATACCGGTTTCGACAGGAAATCGTTGGGAAGCACTCCATCCATTTCGCTGTAAATAATGAAATGATTCTTTTTCGAGTCGTAAGCATATACCACTCCCAGCGATCCCATCCATATCACTCCGTCACGATCTGCTATAAGCGAGGTAATGACATCGTTTCCATCAGGCAGTTTGATGTCTTCTTTTTGTCCGTTGTCCGGATGAATACGACTTACCCCGTTCGGTCCGGCTATCCAGAGAATACCGGAAGAATCGAGGTCTGCTGCCATTATCTGATTGTCTTTTTCGTAGAATACCATTTCAAACTGTTTCGTGCTCACGTTATGCCGGAATACTTTGCTTCGGTCATGAAATAAGGGATTCGAGCGGTGGTCACCTATGTATACCCACGATGTGTTGAGAGGTTTCAGATTTACAATAATCGGCTCCATGCGGTGTTCGGAGGGGAGGTAGCGGTATACGGAACTTCCATACAACTCAATCTCTTTTTTCGAGTTCACTCTCAGGTTGATGGGAGAACCGCTTCCCACCAGTTTCTCTTCGATGCTCCGGTCGGGAAAAACGAACCGGTGATAATCTCCCGTCTTTTTGTTGAACAGGTAAAGTCCTTTGCTGAAGCTGGATACCAACAACGTACTTTCCGTCAGTGGGCAGATCGATACGATTTTTTCACCGAAAGTCCGGGGATAGTGGGTGAATAGCTCCGTGTCGGGGTCGAACCGGTTAATCCCTCCTCCGTCCGTTCCGATCCATATCGTTCCGTCTGTATCTTCCCATAAGTAGAGCGGACATTTCTCAGATAGTCCCGATGGTTGGTTCGGGACTGAAGTGGTATAAGTGGTAATGAAACCTTTCTCCACACCCAATACGCCTTCACGCACCATGCCTATCCACATGTGATTGTCGCTTCGGAGCAGGCAGGCCACTGAGTTGGCGGGGAAATCCCGGTTCGTTTGGGTGGAAAGTACTTCCACTTCTCCTGTTTCGGGATAAATCACATTTACTCCGCCCCCGTCTGTTGCCAGCCAGATGCTTTTGTCCCACTCTTTGATATCCAGCACAATATCATTGCTCAGATCCGAGTTTCCTGTATGATATTCGGCAAGCAACTTCCCAGCTTGCTCATAGCGTTTCACCCCTTTGCCGTAGTAGGATATCCAGTAACTCTTTTCGTTGTCTTGATACAGGCAGTATACGTTTGTCGACTCCGAAAAAGGTGCGGAGGTTAACTCCCCTGTATATTTATCGATTATTTTGAGCTCCCACCGGGAGGTCAGCGCCAGATAATGCCGTGTGTCGTACCGAAGCAGCTCGAAGATATATGTGCCGGACGATTTGAGTGGCAATGTCTTCGTAAGCGACAGATCCTTACTGTATGTCAATAAGGTGTCTGTGGTAGGGATTATTACTTCGTCGCCATCGGCAAGCAATGTGGAAGCCTTCACTGCCCGTCTTCGGTAAAGAAGCGTCCGGAGCGAGTCTTGCCCCTTTTCATGGTAGCTGACTCCTTTTGTGGTGAATACCCATGTCCGGTTTTGATTGTCTCCTTGAATCTTGCTTATGTAGTGGGTGCCTTGCCGCAACGGGGTGGGCAGGGGATACTTCTTTATTCTTGTCCCGTTAAAACGGTATACGCCTTGTGTCGTTCCTATCCATAATGCTCCGTTTTGGTCGTCGTACAGCGATGTTACGGAAGAGGGAAGTCCCTCTCTGATAGAGAGTTGTTTGAGATGATAGTAGGGCAGTCGGTCTGCATAAAGAGAGAGTATGCAGCATTGGAACCATAACAATAGTCGTATTCGTGCTTTCATTGCGGTCAGGGCATGTTTTAGAAAGCAAAAATACGGAAAAGAGGGCTAAACCCCAAGAGAAAGAGAAGATTTACTGCCTTTGTCTTCCGTATATGGGGTTGGAGCTGTCTTTCATCCATGTTGCATCTTCCCCCGATGGTTGCTCTGCTTTCGAAATCGTTGGGAAATAAAGACTGAAGATGCCGGACTTCGGGAGCGGGTGACAAGAAAGCTGCTTTTCGATAAATCGCGTTAATAAATAAAGAAAGCTATGAGTCGTTCGGCAACTTTATTATATCTTTGCAATTTTAAAACACCCAACTTAAAGTAATGAAGGAATTTATACAACTCATGCGCCGTTTTGTGGCGCCTTATAAGAAATACATCGGGTGGGCGGTGCTGCTCAACATTCTCTCCGCTGTTTTCAATGTATTTTCATTTACTCTGCTGATTCCCATACTGAATATTCTTTTCAAAACGGGCGATAACCAAAAAGTGTATGAATTCATGGAGTGGGGGAGCGGAAGTCTCAAAGAAGTAGGGGTGAACAACTTTTATTATTACGTCTCGCGGATGATTGAAGCAAATGGTCCTACCATGACTTTGCTTTTTCTAGGCTTGTTTCTTGCTTTTATGACTCTGATGAAGACAGCTTGTTACTTCGGCTCTACGGCGGTGATGATTCCTTTGCGCACGGGAGTGGTGCGCGATATCCGTATTATGGTCTATTCGAAAGTTCTGCATTTGCCTTTGGGATTTTTTTCCGAAGAGAGAAAAGGCGATATCATCGCCCGCATGAGTGGCGATGTGGGCGAAGTGGAAAATTCCATTACCAGTTCGCTCGATATGCTTTTGAAGAATCCTATTCTGGTTGTTCTTTATTTTACTACACTGATTATTACGAGTTGGCAACTGACGCTGTTCACCATACTCGTATTGCCTGCCATGGGCTGGGTGATGGGTAAAGTGGGACGGAAGCTGAAACGTCAGTCGCTCGAAGCGCAGGGTAAATGGAGTGATACGATGTCGCAATTGGAAGAAACGTTGGGCGGTTTGCGTATCATCAAGGCTTTTATTGCAGAAGACCGCATGATCAGGCGTTTCTCCAAATGCAGCAACGAATTGCGCGACGCTATCAACCGGGTAGCCATGCGTCAGGCGCTGGCGCATCCGATGAGCGAATTCCTGGGTACGATTCTTATCGTGGCGGTGCTGTGGTTCGGAGGCGCGCTCATTCTGGGAGAGAGTTCGTCGATCGATGCCCCTACATTTATCTTCTACATGGTGATATTGTATAGCATCATCAATCCGCTGAAAGAATTTGCCAAAGCGGGGTATAACATTCCGAAAGGGTTGGCTTCGATGGAGCGTGTGGATAAGATACTGAAAGCGGAGAATAATATCAGGGAAATAACCAAACCGAAACCGCTGAACGGGTTGACGGACAAGGTAGAGTTTAAAGATATTTCTTTCAGCTACGATGGTAAGAAGGATGTATTGAAGCATGTAGATCTTACTGTTCCGAAAGGAAAGACAATCGCTTTGGTTGGTCAGTCGGGTTCCGGGAAGTCAACGCTTGTCGACCTTCTGCCCCGCTATCATGATGTGCAGTCGGGACAAATCACGATAGACGGAACCGATATCAAAGATGTGCGCATCTCCGATTTGCGAAGTTTGTTGGGTAATGTAAATCAGGAAGCAATTCTGTTCAACGATACTTTTTTTAACAACATAGCTTTCGGTGTAGAGAATGCTACAATGGAACAAGTGATAGAAGCCGCCAAGATAGCCAATGCACATGAATTTATCATGGAGAAGCCCGAAGGGTATGATACGAATATCGGCGACCGTGGCAGCAAGCTTTCCGGAGGTCAGCGCCAGCGCATCAGCATAGCCCGTGCCATTCTGAAGAATCCCCCCATTTTGATTTTGGACGAAGCTACTTCTGCTTTGGATACGGAGTCGGAACGTTTGGTACAGGAGGCTTTGGAACGTTTGATGAAGACGCGCACCACTATTGCCATTGCTCACCGCCTGTCTACTATCAAGAATGCCGATGAGATTTGCGTACTTTATGAAGGAGAGATTGTAGAACGGGGCAAACATGAGGAACTGATAGCTCTGAATGGGTATTATAAGCGGTTGCACGACATGCAACAACTGTAGCCGTCTCTTTGACTAAAAGATATATGGGCTTGCCTGAAACCTACGCGTCTCGGGCAGGCGCATTTTTTTTCGTTGACAGGCATCAATCTTTTTGGCTTCGACGCTTTGATTCTTTCATTGCAGAAAGCAAGGCAATTTGTTTACTATTTAATTCGTCTGCCGTATGTGCACTATTCGTCTGTCGTTCGTGTTTTATTCGTCTCTCGAACGGCAGACGAATAAAACACGAACGACAGACGAATAGTTTGTATAACAGAAAGAGTTGTTTGTTTAGTAGACATGATTGTCCGAAGGCACCCCGGCAGGGCGCTTTACTTTGATCACTTGTCAGCTGTGCTGTTTGCTTCTATATGATTGGTGGCTGAGGCAGAATTATTTTCTTCCGAAGTCGGCGGGTATTTCGCCCCACTTGCTGGTTTCCCATTTAAGAATGGGTGTGGTGTAGGTGTTCTCCCGAAGCCATTTCTCCGCCCGTTCGATGAGGCGGAACAGCTCTTCGGTCTCTTCGGTTCTGGGCAGTTTCGTCTTGCATTTCTTCTGGCGTACCCAACTGATAGCATTGACGCTGTCACTGTAAATCGGCATATCCCATTTTTTTTGTTTGAGCAATGCCAAGCCGTGCACCAAAGCCAGAAATTCGCCGATATTATTCGTGCCTTTCATCGGGCCGAAGTGAAAGATTTGCTGTCCGCTTGCCACGTGTACCCCCCGATACTCCATTGGACCGGGGTTGCCGCTGCAAGCCGCGTCCACCGCCAGGCTATTCCCGATAACATCTGCGGGGATTGACCCGGGACTCATTCGCATGCTTTCCGGCTTTTTCTTCGCTCCTTTGCCGATGTAGGCGTAGGGAGACGAGGACAAAGCGCGCTCGGCTTCTTCGAGCGTGTCGAACGATTTGTATTTGGCTTTCTCGTATCCTTTGGTTTGAAGCTGGCATTCCGTCCAAGAGGTGTAAATTCCGGGCGTTACTCCTTCCCATACGACGTAGAATTTCTTTTTGGGCATGAATTTGTGTTTAATTTTTACAGGCTTTCTTTGTTTTCTTCTTGCGAAGGTACGAATATCTTGTAAATTCACTACATTTGTCTGCAAAATAAGTGATTTATGATTCGTGTTTTTCTAATCGGCTATATGGGAGCCGGCAAAACGACATTGGGTAAAGCGCTTGCCCGCCGACTCTCTGTTCCGTTTGTCGATTTGGACTGGTATATCGAAGAGCGTTTTCACAAAACGGTCGGAGAGCTTTTCGCCGGTCGGGGCGAAAAAGCTTTTCGCGAACTTGAAAAAAAGATGCTTCATGAAGTGGCCGAGTTTGAAGATGTGATTATTTCTACCGGTGGAGGAACTCCTTGCTTCTTTGACAATATGGATTTTATGAACAAGGTGGGGAAAACGGTATTTCTGAAAGTACATCCCGATGTGTTGTTCGGACGCCTGCGTGTCGCCAAGCAGCAACGGCCTATTTTGCGTGAAAAAACTGACGAAGAATTAAAGGATTTTATCGTTCGTGCTCTTGAGGAAAGAAAGCCTTTCTATACCCGCGCGAAGCATGTGTTCGATGCGGACGAACTGGATAACCGCCGGCAAATAAAGAAAGCGGTAGAGCAATTGCTGCTTTTGCTGCAAATATAAAAATGATAATTTCTCTCTTTATCAATGGATTTTTGTAGATTAATCCGTATTTTTGCCGTTCAAAATATCTATTAAAATACTGAATAACTGAAAAATGAGAAAATGGCGTATTGAAGATTCTGAGGAACTTTACAACATTACGGGTTGGGGAACCTCGTACTTTGGTATTAATGACAAGGGACATGTTGTTGTTACACCGCGAAAAGACGGGGCGTCTGTCGATTTGAAAGTGCTGGTTGATGAGTTGCAGTTGCGCGATGTATCAGCGCCTATGTTGATACGTTTTCCGGATATTTTGGACAATCGTATCGAGAAGATGTCTTCTTGCTTTAAACAAGCAGCTGAGGAATACGGTTACAAAGCCCAAAACTTTATTATCTATCCTATCAAAGTGAATCAGATGCGCCCGGTGGTCGAAGAGATCATCAGTCATGGCAAGAAGTTCAATCTGGGTCTCGAAGCGGGATCTAAGCCGGAGCTTCATGCGGTGATTGCTGTGAATACGGATTCCGATTCGCTGATAATTTGCAACGGATATAAAGACGAAAGCTATATCGAACTGGCTTTGCTTGCCCAGAAGATGGGGAAGCGCATCTTTCTGGTAGTGGAAAAACTGAACGAACTGAAGCTTATTGCTAAAATGGCAAAGCAGCTGAATGTGCGACCGAATATAGGCATCCGCATCAAGCTTGCTTCTTCGGGAAGCGGCAAATGGGAAGAGTCGGGTGGAGACGCCAGTAAGTTCGGATTGACTTCCAGCGAACTGCTCGAGGCTCTGGACTTCATGCAAAGCAAGGGGTTGGAAGATTGCCTGAAACTGATCCATTTCCACATCGGAAGTCAGGTTACGAAAATACGCCGGATAAAAACGGCCTTGCGTGAAGCGTCTCAATTCTACGTGCAGCTTCATGCGATGGGGTTTAAAGTCGAATTTGTCGATATCGGTGGCGGACTGGGAGTGGATTACGACGGTACCCGTTCGTCGAGCACCGGAGGAAGCGTCAATTATTCCATTCAGGAGTATGTCAACGACTCTATTTCAACTTTGGTGGATGCCAGCGATAAGAACGGTATTCCACATCCCAACATCATTACCGAGAGTGGCCGTGCGCTGACCGCCCATCATTCCGTGCTTGTTTTCGAAGTGCTTGAAACAGCCACTTTACCTGAATGGGACGACGATGAGGAGGTTGCCTCCGATGCGCATGAACTGGTGCAGGAGTTGTATAAAATATGGGATTCGCTCAACCAGAATAAAATGCTCGAAGCATGGCATGATGCTCAGCAAATACGTGAAGAGGGACTCGACTTGTTCAGTCATGGTATTGTTGACTTGAAAACACGTGCCCAGATCGAGCGGCTATATTGGTCTATTACACGAGAGATCAACCAGATAGCCGATGGGTTGAAACATGCTCCCGATGAGTTTCGCGGTTTGTCTAAGCTGTTGGCGGATAAGTATTTCTGCAATTTCTCGCTCTTTCAATCGTTACCCGACTCATGGGCGATCGATCAGATTTTCCCTATCATGCCCATTCAGCGATTGGACGAGAAACCCGATCGTTCCGCTACGCTTCAAGATATCACCTGCGACTCCGACGGAAAGATTGCCAACTTTATTTCTACCCGCAATGTAGCTCACGACCTGCCCGTGCACAGCCTGAGAAAGTCTGAGCCATACTATCTTGCTGTTTTTCTGGTAGGTGCTTATCAGGAGATTTTAGGAGATATGCACAATTTGTTCGGCGACACGAATGCGGTGCACGTATCTGTGAGTGAAAAAGGCTATGCCATTGAGCAGATTATCGATGGGGAAACGGTGGCAGAAGTGTTGGATTATGTACAGTATAGTCCTAAGAAACTGGTACGTACGTTGGAAACATGGGTGACGAAATCGGTGAAAGAAGGTAAAATCTCGCTCGAAGAAGGAAAGGAATTCCTTTCCAACTATCGTTCGGGGCTTTACGGATATACTTATTTGGAATAAAAACGGAGAGCCTACATTGGTGCTTACCGTCAGACAGCCCGTACATTATATGAGAGAAAAACTGACAATCGTTAAAGTGGGTGGCAAAATCGTGGAAGAGGAAGCTACCCTTTTTCAACTCCTGGATGATTTCTCATCCATCGAAGGGTATAAGTTGTTGGTTCACGGTGGAGGACGCTCGGCCACAAAAATCGCTGCTGCTCTTGGTATTGAGAGCCGGATGGTGGATGGCAGACGGATTACCGATGCCGGGATGCTGAGAGTGGTGGCCATGGTGTATGCCGGACTGGTAAACAAAAGCATTGTGGCTGGTTTGCAAGCCCGGGACGTGAATGCTCTTGGTCTGACCGGGGCGGATATGAATGTTATTCGTTCTGTAAAACGCCCGGTGGAAGAGATAGACTATGGCTTCGTTGGAGATGTGGAAGAAGTGGATGCGGATTTGCTTACCGGACTTATCCGCAAGGGTGTAGTACCCGTAATGGCTCCGCTCACCCACGATAAAACGGGCAACCTCCTTAATACCAACGCCGATACCATTGCCGGAGAAACGGCGAAAGCTTTGGCGAAGCGGTTTGACACCACGTTGGTGTATTGTTTCGAGAAAAAAGGAGTGCTGTACGATGAAAATGATGAAAACAGTGTGATTCCCCGGATCGATCGTGCCGGTTTCCAGAAATATGTCGCTGATGGAATTATCCAAGGCGGGATGATGCCCAAATTAATAAACTCTTTTGAAGCACTCGAAGCCGGTGTTTGTGAAGTTATAATCACTTCATCTTCAGAAATAAAGAGTGGTATAGGGACAAGAATCGAAAAATAATTTGAAAAAAAATACGGGTAGCTGTAACTTTTCCCATTTGAGCCCGTCATTATTATAGAGATGCAAGAAATCAGTTTCCGTAACGATATTTTGCCGCTAAAGGACAAACTTTTCCGGTTGGCGCTCAGGATTACGCTGGATAGTGCAGAGGCGGAAGATGTCGTTCAGGATACATTGATACGCGTGTGGAACAAGAGAGAGGAATGGCCTCAAATAGAATCGATCGAAGCCTATTGTTTGGTTGTAGCAAAGAATTTGGCGATAGATCGCAGCCAGAAGAAAGACTCCCGACATCTTGAACTCGCCCGTGATATCGAAGAGGAATCTGATACAGGCAGCCCTCACGATCAATTTGTGCATGACGAAAAAATGAGGCTTATCGATCGGTTGGTGGATGAACTTCCTGAAAAGCAGCGTTTAATCATGCAGTTAAGAGATATTGAGGGCGAAAGTTATAAAAAAATAGCAGCTCTTCTGAATCTGACCGAGGATCAAGTGAAAGTAAACCTCTTCAGAGCCAGACAAAAGGTTAAACAACGCTATTTAGAAATTGATGAATATGGATTATAAGAATATAGAACAACTCTTGGAGAAATATTGGCAATGCGAGACCTCTATCGAAGAGGAATCATTATTGCGTCAATTCTTCACACAAGGAGACGTTCCGGCTCATCTGCTTCGTTATAAAAGTTTGTTTGTTTATCAGCAAATTCAACGGAATGTAGGGTTGAGCAAAGATTTTGATACGCGTATCCTGGCTGAGGTGGAACCCCCTGTTGTAAAGGCCAGACGTTTGACTCTCACCGCTCGCTTCATGCCGTTGTTTAAGGCTGCGGCAGTGGTTGTCTTATTCCTCTCGTTAGGAAATATAGCCCAGCATTCTTTTACCGGCGAAGACCGGGGAATTCTTGCTGTGGATACGATCGGCAGGCAGGTAACTACTCCCTCGGTTGCTATTTCGAACGATTCGAAAACGGAGTCGGTACTGGTTGACAGTTTGGCGAAAATAAATAAGGGGCTGATTATTAAGGAATAGAATTTTCATTTGCTTTAAACATATATAGTTAGTGTGCTTAATTAAAACAACAAAGAAGCTGTGAAGTTTCAATTCTCTCAAAATTTTAACTAACTAAAATAGAAGGGTTACTGCGGGATGCAGCAACCCTTTGTTTATATGGACCGATTCTTGAAAAGCGTGATGTAAGAAAATTGGTTTGGTATCCTTTCCCCCCCCCCCCCCCCCTTTGTATGAGTTTCAGTTTCAAAGGCATGTCTTACGATATTTCTGGTTCGGCACTCTCTTTTCTTCTGTTTTTTCATGAATTAGAAAGAATACCGCAGACTTTGAATTTAAACACGGCGGGCTTTAAAAAAAAGGCGGCGGGCTTTGAGTTCAAACACGGCGGGCTTTAAAAAAAAGGCGGCGGGCTTCGAATTCAAACACGGCGGGCTTTGAAAAAAAGGCGGCGGGCTTCGAATTCAAACACGGCGGACTTTGAATGAAATGTGCTGCTGTTCTGTAAACGTACCATACAACAACCTTCTGCATGGTTCTCCATTTGAAGCTAAATTTTCCGCTCCCGCCCCATCACATCGGGTAGCGGTTGAGAAAGCCTTCTCGTCCGATTTCGAATAAATGTTTTTGTAATATGTTTGCTTCTTACTATCCTCTCCGACAGCTTCTGTAGATTTATTCAAACAGACTTACTTGAAGTATGTTTTGTTTCTTATTTTACCAAAGAAAAACGACATATGGGTGTTGTCAGAAAGAATCGCCCAGCTTCATTTGTGCGTCATTCATATATTTACGAATAGCCGATTCTTCGTCTTTGGGACAGATTAACAGAATGTTATCCGACTCTGCGATTAAATATCCTTCCAAACCCTCAATAATGGCTAACTTGCCTTTGGGAAGCACTATCATGTTGTTTTTGCTGTTATATAGCAATGAATCACACTGCAATGTGGTGTTACCATCCAAATCTTGTTCGGACAATTCATAAAGTGAGTTCCAAGTTCCTAAATCCGACCAACCGAAATCTCCTAATGATACGAATACGTTATCGGCTTTTTCCATGATGCCGAAATCTATAGAAACATTCGGGCATGCGGGAAAGTGTTCTTCGATAAATGCTTGTTCTGCATCGGTGCCATATACTCCTTTTCCGGAGGCTAACTTTGCAGACAACTCCGGTAGTAAAGCTTCTCCGGTTTTCAAGATTGTGTTTACATTCCACATGAATATTCCGGAGTTCCAGTAAAACTCCCCGCTCTCTACGAAAACTTTCGCTAAATCGAGTTCCGGTTTTTCGGTAAACGTCTTTACTTTGTAGAATCCGTCTCCAACAGGCTCATCAATTTGTATGTAGCCATATTCTGTTTCGGGGCGGTTTGGCCTGATGCCCAAGGTCAGAAGTTTCTCCGATTTGGAAACAAACTCCAGCCCTTTCTCTATCGCTTTATAAAATTCTTCTTCTTTGAGGATGAGATGGTCGCAAGGGGCTACAACAATGTTGGCGTTAGGATTTAATGCTTGGATGCGATGAGCGGCCCATGCTATACACGGCGCAGTATTTCGTCTTGCCGGTTCCAACAAGATTTGTTTTTCATTCAGTTCCGGAAATTGTTTTTTTACCAAGTCGGCATATATGGCATTCGTAGCGATCAGAATATTTTCAGTAGGGATTATTTTTTGAAAGCGATCAAATGTTTGTTGCAGAAGTGAACGTCCGGTTCCAAAAACATCCATAAATTGTTTAGGCAAATTTTTGCGGCTGAGCGGCCAGAAGTGGCTTCCGATACCGCCACCCATGATTACGCAATAATTGTTTTTGTTTGTCATGATAATAACTTTTTTAAAGTTTCCGCTAATGTACTGTTTATTCTCTGAAAATTGAAGCTGTATAGAGGTGTTTTATCGTTTTTTTTTCCTTTTTTTTGTCCAACTATTGTGGATTAAAAATAAAGTTGTATCTTTGCACCGCAATTGAGAGATCAATAATGCATGCCCAGATGGCGGAATCGGTAGACGCGCTGGTCTCAAACACCAGTGGATTCACTTCCATCCCGGTTCGACCCCGGGTCTGGGTACCAAGTAAAAGCTAAGTAGTTGATTGCTCAATACTTAGCTTTTACTTTTATCTGAAATTTCCCCCATTTTCCCCACACGTGCAAAAAAATATAGTAGTAAGTCATTATTTTCTTTGGCTGAACATAGTAAATATACTACCTTTGAAAAGAAATAAAGCTTATAAAATAAAAAGCAATGGAACAAGGTGTTTGGCAAGAGATAGAACAGTTATACCAAAAGTTTCGGCAACTTGGTATCAATGAAGCGGTGGACTATCATAAGTACTACCTGTATTCTCTTATTACCCATTCCACAGCCATTGAAGGCTCTACGCTTACCGAATTGGATACCCAACTGCTCTTTGATGAGGGGCTGACGGCAAAAGGAAAACCGTTGGTGTATCACTTGATGAATGAAGATTTGAAGCAAGCGTATGAACTAGCCCAAAAAGAAGCTCTCCAGCCTGTACCGGTAACTCCTGCTTTTCTGCAAAGATTAAATGCCATGCTGATGCGTACCACAGGCAGTTTACACAGCGTAATGGGTGGGACTTTCGATTCCTCCAAAGGTGAATTTCGTCTGTGTGGTGTTACGGCTGGTGTCGGCGGACACTCTTACATGAATTATCAGAAAGTGCCTATTAAGATAGAAGAGTTTTGTGCTATCTTGCAAGAGAAGCAAAAGACCGTGGGAACATTTCGGGAACAGTATGAATTGAGTTTTAATGCCCACCTTAATTTAGTAACCATACATCCGTGGGTGGATGGCAATGGCAGAACTGCTCGATTGTTGATGAACTATATTCAATTTTGCTATCATCTTTTCCCGACTAAGATATTCAAAGAGGATAGAGAAGAATATATACTTTCCTTGCGCCAATGTCAGGATGAAGAAACCAACCAGCCATTCTTAGATTTTATGGCAGGGCAGTTAAAAAAAACGCTTGCGCTGGAGATTGGACGGTTAAATACTTCACGGAAGAAAGATTTTAGTTTTATGTTCTGAATCTATTTTAGTTTTATTTAATTTGACATTCAAAGTCATCTTTCAGCAACTCATACTAATGGCAGTCTATAAACAGTCCGTTTTTGAAACAAGCATTTTGGTGGATGCCACATTTGGCAATGGGATATTATAAAATAAAAAAGCCATTTGAATCTCACGCAAATCATATTTTCGTTTTCTTGTTTGTTGTTTTAAGACTTTTTTAATAAATTGCCACCATGTTTCTTCTAAAACTCTAAAATATGGCTTGTTTTATTTCAAGAGCAGTATTTTTTGTCGTCTTTATTTTGGGCGCGGTGGAATGTTGGGCCGGCACGAATAACTCCGAGTATGGAAAGAGAAAAGCTGTAGTTCACGGTAGAGTGATAAATCAAAGTCACGAGAGCCCTAAAGTGCTTACTGTGATTTCTTGTAATCCTCTTGATGAGAATGATAGATTTGCTGTACGTCTCGACTCTACAGGCCTTTTTCATGTAGAGTTTGAGATGTTTTGGGCGCATAGTTTCACCATAAGTTATCATGGAAAGTTCATTAATGCATTTGTGGAACCGGAGGATTCCCTTTTTCTTGAGATAGATGCTGAGAAGTTCAGGTATGAGGGGGTTAAGTCTGTTCGCTTTGTGGGAAAAAATGGAACTCGTAGTGCTGAGTTTAATAGATTATTTGATGATTTGGTGGGTGTGATTAATTATAAGCCGCTTGCAGAGAATTTGAATGCACCTTTAGATAGCTTTATGGCTCTATTCCAGAAAGAAATCAACCTTTTAAATGATACTATTAAGAGTTATTCTGCTGTTCATGAAATTTCTCCCTGGGTACAAGAGCTAATGAAAGATATGGCGTTATTCACTCTATCCAATTATGCTATAGGCTATTCAGGACAATCCAATGAAGACGAACTGGGATTCTTTACTCAAGACATTTTTGATATTTATGATGCTGATAATTTTCGGAATATGATGTTTGTGTATCATCTTGATACCTATTACAACAAGTGGATCGCAAAGGATGTGAAGTTCAAAGATTGTATTAAAAGAAATGATGTGAAATCTGCGGAGCAATATGCTTTGGGAAAGATATTAACGATGCCCAAATCTTTGGCTCGCGATATAATGCTTTACCGGCTTTATGACAAGTCTCTTTCTACACGGTTTGAATTGAAAGAGGAACTATTTCTATGTGCCAATGTATATGACAAGTTATTCGCAAAGAGCTCAAAGGTGGTGTCTATAAATCTAACAGGCTTGTCATGTTCCAAAGATGTTTTATATATGACTGCTGAGGACTCTATCGAACAAGTTTCAGATTTTGATTTAGAATATTTATTGAAAGAACAATATAAGGGGAAAGTTGTATATGTAGATGTGTGGGCAACTTGGTGTGGTCCATGTCGGGCAGAGATGGCTTCTGCGAGAGAACTCCACAGACTGTTTGCAAAAGAAGAAGTTGTATTTGTGAATCTTTGTCTGTCATCCAAAGCTGATGCTTGGGTTAGCATCCTGCAAAAAGAACAATTGACAGGAGAAAATTACTTCTTTGATGAAGACTTCTCTGCTGAAGTTGCTGCCAAGTTACTTTCCGGTGGATTCCCTACCTATATCCTCATAGATAAGAATGGGAGAGTTCGGGATAAAAATGCCCCTCGTCCTTCCGGATTATCAGCTATTAGCACTGCCATAGATGCTCTTTTAACTGAACAATATCCCTAGACGATTGCTTAACTCAAGTATACCTGCCACCAGTAATTTGAAATATAGATTCGAATCCGTATGGTTTTAGATTTTTATGATGTAATACAATGAAAAGATTAGTGCTGACCATATTAGCAGTTATATTCACCATTCTGGCCTTTGCCCGTTACAAAATCATCAAGAGTAATGATCAACAGGGAAAGCCATTTCTTTTGATTATTCCAGATGTCCATGGACGGTCTTTTTGGAAAAAGGCTGTTGAAAGCTATCCTGATATTCCTGTCATATTCCTTGGAGATTATCTTGATCCTTATAATAATGAAATTGAGAATATCTCGAACGAAGAAGCTTTTGCAAATTTTAGGGAGATACTTGAATACAAACGAAAACGCTCCTCTTCCGTTACTCTTTTATTGGGAAACCATGATATACACTATATTGATAATGACTATGCGTTCAGCAGAAAAGATACCCTGAATGAAAAAGAGATACATGATATTTTTATGGAGAGCTTATCTTTGTTTAAGTTGGTTGCAAATGTCGAAATATCAGATAGGCAAATCTTGTTTTCACACGCCGGAGTGTTAGTTGGTTGGGTAAGGAAACATTACCCATCGTTGCTCGAAACAGACATCCTTTCGTTATGCGACTCAATCAACAATAACTTGAAAGATGAGAAACTATTTGTTAAATATATTAGTGATGCCCTTATGGATGTTACCTCCGTACGAGGAGGTGATGCGGAATATGGCTCTTTGGTATGGGCGGACGACACAGAGCATATTCATTCTAAGGAACACCTTCCCGATGTTTACCAAATATTTGGACATTCTCAATTAGAAAATGCTCCGAAAATCTGCGAACACCATGCAAATCTTGACTGTCGCAGAGCATTCCTCCTGACAGATAAAGCAAATATCATAGAATGCAGAGTAAACAAATAAGATTGGATAAGGAGAATGAAAGCGAAAGCCTTTCGCTTTTTTTGAATAGCTAAAGACCCCTCACCACATTCTTTTTTAATATAATTGAAGTATTTACTCTGCTTCTCGCAGTACGATAAAGTGCCGTTTGCAATACAATCATTGAAAGATGTATTTGTATTATGGCATATATTTGTAATCCTCGGTTCTGATATTTATTTTCTTCATTGTCTTCAAACTTTTCATCGCAATACTTAGCTCCTTTTATCGCAATAAGTAATTGTTTTTATAGTAGAAATTTATTCGTCTGCCGTTCGTGTTCCATTCGTCTTTCGTCTCTGTTTTATTCGTCTCTCGAACGGCAGACGAATAAAACAGAGACGAAAGACGAATAGTTCTTTAAATAGAAACTGCTACTGACATAAGTTTTAGGATAAAGGGTATGATCAATATTTCAAACTTTGTTGCGGCAGTATTATACTTGAGCAAACACCGCACGAAGAAAAGAGAGCTATTAATAGTCGCTGCAAACTTTATTCAGGTCGACGGTGAAACCATCGTTCAACGGCATGAATTTGCCTTTTCGTTTCAGAAATTCTATCAATTCGTCGATATTCATGTTTTCGGCGGAGCAGGTGTAAAAATGCCGGGAAATGCTGAACCTCTTGATAATGGCTTCTTTCAGGCTGGCTTCCCGCCATAAACGGTAACAAATGTTACATTCATCGCCCGGATAATGAGATAATAGAAAGCGGTTTAGAAGATTTACGTAAATTTTGTTCAAAACAACGCAAAATATTAAAAGAAATGCCGTCGATGTATGCAGCATATTATTGAAAATACTATATTTATTCCAACGAGAGTATGAGTTAGGTAATGATTTGTGATGAGTGAATGAGAAGTAGTATATATACTATATATTTTCTATTATTAATTACTTAAACACATTTCTTATGGAAGCCAAAAAATCAAGAAAGGCTGCAATCGAGAATCAACGGAGTTCTTGGTTGTTAATGGGAGTGGTTGTTGCGCTTGCTTTCATGTTCGTTTCGTTCGAATGGACACGACAAGATGTAAAGTTGGCTGCATATTCATCGGCCCACGATCCCATTTTTGAAGAGGTACTTATTCCGATTACCCATCCCGAAGAGAAGTTAGAACCGCCTCCCCCTCCGGATACCAAAGTGACGGACGTGTTCAATATAGTTGCCAATGACGAAGAGGTGGAAACCGCAATGACGATTTCTTCCGAGGATGAGGGTAAGCCCTACGAAGTGCTATGGATACCTCCTGTGGTAGAGACGAAAGAGGTGGAAGAAGATGTGATAGTGGTGCATGCGGAAGTAATGCCTGAATTTCCGGGTGGAACGTCGGCGTTGATGAAGTATCTGAGTACGCACATTAAGTATCCCGCTGTTTCGCAGGAAATAGGTGCGTATGGAAGAGTTATCGTTCAGTTTATTGTCGACAAGGACGGAACGATAACGGATCCGGTCGTTGTGCGCGGCGTAGAAGTTCATTTGGACAAAGAGGCCATTCGTGTAATCAGTTCAATGCCCAAATGGAAGCCCGGAATGCAGAACGGGAAACGAGTGCGGGTGAAGTATACACTGCCCGTATTGTTCAGGTTGCAATAGTTGTTTGTGATAAGTAGGAGAAGCGACGTGCAAACGTTCTCCTGTAAAATGAGGTTGTCTCACGCTAAAAGGATGAGGCAACCTCATTCTTCGATAAAAAAGCATATCTTTGCCGTCGGATTATTCTTAAAACAGAACAAGTGTCTGAATATATAAAGAAAAAGAAATACTTGTATTATGGGTTTTCTACTTTGTCTGAAACGTCCTTTTATCTGGCTGTCCCGTTTTCGCCACCGTTGCGGATACGGTGTGCATTCTCCTTTTGCTTTCGGGCTGATAACCGATGTCGTTTATGAGCGGCGCCCTTATTATGCTTATGCCAATCTGAAAAGTGAGGAAAAAGAGCGACGAAGAAAGGAAGCAAGAATTAAAGGATATGTAAAAGTGAATCGCTTGCTGTTCCGTTTGGTCAACAGGATACAACCGGCTACGATTGTGGAAGTGGGTCCTTCCTCTGTTGCTTCTTTGTACATGCAGGCTGCCAAAAAGTCTGCCGGTTATGTTTTTGCCTCGAATTTGTCGGAGCTTGTGCTCGAAGCCGATACGAAGGTCGATTTCCTTTATCTGAATCGATATCGACAACCGGAGGAAGTGGAAAAAATATTTGATATTTGTGCCGGTCGCGTGTCTTCCGGGTCCTTGTTCGTGGTTCATGGAATCTGTTATTCGAAACCGATGAGGGATGTGTGGAGACGGTTGAAAGAAGACGAACGGGCAGGAATCACGTTCGACCTGTATGATGTCGGGCTGATTTTTTTCGACCGGAAAAAGTTTAAACAGCATTATGTAGTCAACTTCTGAGAGCCTTTATACGTTAATCTTATATGAATAGAATATTTAAGCAAAACACACCATGAAAAAAAGTCTTGTATATACGAAAACCGGAGACCGGGGAACGACCAGTTTGGTTGGAGGAAGCCGTGTGCCGAAAACTCATATTCGTCTGGAAGCTTATGGGACGGTAGATGAGCTTAACTCACATTTGGGATGGCTGCATACATACCTGCGTGATGAAAACGACCGAAACTTTGTTTTGGACGTGCAGCACAAGTTGTTTTCCATCGGTTCGCATTTGGCTACTGATCAAACAAAAACAAAACTGAAACAGCGTAGTATTATTATGCCGGAAGATGTTGAAAGGATTGAACGAGAGATAGATCGACTGGATGAGGCGTTGCCTGCTCTTTCCGCTTTCGTCATTCCCGGAGGGAGCCGTGGATCATCTGTTTGCCACGTGTGCCGCACTGTTTGTCGGAGGGCCGAACGGCGTATTTTGGCGTTGCCCGAAAGTTATGCGATTGCTCCTGAACTTTTGGCTTATATCAACAGATTGTCTGATTATTTGTTTGTTTTATCGCGAAAAATGAATGTAGACGAACAAAATATTGAAATATTCTGGGATAATAGTTGGAAATGATAGATTTTATTATACTTTTGCCGAAAAATAGAAAAGCAAAATAATTAGTATTCACTTTTTTAATACTGGATTTTATGTATTGGACATTGGAATTAGCATCAAAACTGGAAGATGCTCCCTGGCCGGCAACCAAGGACGAGTTGATTGACTATGCCATGCGTTCGGGTGCCCCTCTGGAAGTTATCGAGAATTTGCAAGAGATGGAAGATGAAGGCGAAATTTATGAAAGTATCGAAGATATTTGGCCTGACTATCCAAGCAAGGAAGATTTTTTCTTTAACGAGGAAGAGTACTAACCTGAGAGAGATTTCGAACAAGTATTTTATAATAACCCGATGACCCCAAAAAGGTTACCGGGATTTTTTATTTTCATATTTGATAGTAGAAATAAATGGCTGATAGTTTGTATTTTACCATTAAATAAATATCTTTGTCTCGAAACTTTAACAAATATATTTATGAAAAAGATTTTTAGTGTTTTTTTAGTTGCCGTATGCATGCTTGTGGCAACTCCGGTTGTAGCTCAAGTACATTTTGGTGTAAAGGGCGGTTTGAACTTGTCGAAAGCAAGTCTTTCTGATGTGCCTGCAAATTTTAAAAAGGATAATTTTACCGGCTTCTTTATCGGACCCATGGTTGAATTCACTCTGCCTGTTGTCGGCTTGGGAGTAGACGGGGCTCTGCTGTTCTCTCAGAAAGGAGTCGATGTGGGTAATGAAAAAATCAAGCAGAACGGATTGGATATTCCCGTTAACCTGAGATATACGTTCGGAGTAGGTCAACTCGCTGCCATTTATCTGGCAGCAGGTCCCGATTTCTATTTCGATTTCGAGAAGAACAAGGATGTTTGGGATGCCGATAATAAGAAGCTGCGCACGGATAAGAAAAAAGCGGAAGTTGGTTTCAACCTGGGAGGTGGCGTGAAATTGCTGAATCATCTGCAAGTGGGTGTGAATTATAACATGCCTTTCAGTGACACTGCTAAATTCTTCAGCGGAGAAGAAGAGTCGGGATCGTATAAGACAAAGACCTGGCAGATTTCCGTAGCCTATATGTTCTAATATAGATTTGGTGGTTTCGAACTATCCGAAAGCCGTGTTGAAAGGCGGATATAACGTAGAAATAAACAGCCCGAAAAGTCTGTAAGCATGTGAGAGGATTTATCCCGACGAGACGTGGGTAGAAAGAACTTAGAAAGGAACAGTGTGTTCCTAGTCATCTTGAAAGAAAGATAGTGGCAAGTCTTAATGAGATTTTTAGAAAAAATGTTTTCGCGCAGATTAATGCAATGATTACTTTAATGAGTTTGCATTGATTTGCGCGAATTCGTGTCTGCCTGAAAAGATTTTTGCGTTTGCCTGAGAAACGCGTTTAGAAGGATAGATAGTTTTTTAGATGGAGGTCTTCTTTTTTGTATCTTTGTGCCTGCAATGAAAAAGTTTGTAGATGTTATATTACCCTTGCCTTTGGCAAAGAGTTTTACTTATGCGCTGCCCACCCACTGTGCGGATGAGGTAAAACCGGGTTGTCGGGTGGTGGTGCCTTTCGGTCGTAAAAAGTTTTATACCGCTATCGTGTGTAATGTGCATTGCTATTCTCCCGAAGGATATGAAGTGAAGGAAATTTCTACCTTGCTCGATCCTTCGCCTATCCTGCTGCCGGTGCAGTTTAGGTTTTGGAAATGGGTGGCAGACTACTATCTGTGCACGCAGGGGGATGTATATAAGGCTGCTTTGCCTTCGGGATTGAAACTGGAAAGCGAGACAATAGTGGAGTACAACCCCGATTTTGAGACGGATGTTTCGTTGCCCGAAAAAGAACAGCGGATACTCGACCTGTTGGCGGCAGATTCTCAGCAATGTGTCACCAAGTTGGAGAAGGAGAGTGGTGTGAAAAACATCCTTCCTGTCATCAAGTCGTTACTTGATAAGGAGGCGGTTTTTGTTAAAGAGGAGCTGAGGCGTAACTATAAGCCAAAGACAGAGGCAAGAGTGCGCCTAACGGTGACGCCCGACGAACAGCAGTTGCATATTCTTTTCGACCGTTTGTCTCATGCTCCCAAGCAACTTGCGCTGTTGATGAAGTATGTAGAGTGTACGGGTATCTTGGGAGGCGGAGTTCCGAAAGAGATTTCCAAAAAAGAATTGCTCGAACGCGCGGGAGTATCTGCCGCCATTCTGAATGGTTTGGTAGAGAAGTGTATCTTTGAAATTTACTTCCATGAAGTGGGACGCTTGAACAGCCAAGTCCCCGTGCAAAGCGTCTTAAATTCCCTTAATCCTCTGAATGAGTTTCAGCAACGCGCATACGGTGAAATCATAGAATCTTTCCGCCGGAAAAATGTCTGTCTGCTTCACGGGGTAACCTCCAGCGGGAAAACCGAAGTCTACATTCATCTCATCGAACAAACCATTCGGCAAGGGAAGCAGGTGCTTTATCTGCTTCCCGAAATAGCGCTCACCGCACAGATAACCGATCGTCTTCAGCGGGTTTTCGGCTCGAGGCTGGGCATCTATCATTCCAAGTTCCCTGATGCCGAACGGGTGGAGATATGGCAGAAGCAGTTGGGAGAAAAAGGGTATGACATTATTCTGGGAGTGCGCTCGTCTGTCTTTCTCCCTTTCCGGAATCTGGGATTGGTTATTGTAGACGAAGAGCACGAGAATACGTATAAGCAACAAGATCCTGCTCCCCGCTACCATGCGCGCAACGCAGCTATCGTATTGGCTACCATGTATGGGGCGAAAACTCTTTTGGGAACGGCCACTCCCTCTATCGAGACATGGCAAAATGCCGTAACCGGAAAGTATGGATTCGTGCAATTGAAAGAACGCTATAAAGAAATCCGTCTGCCCGAGATTATCCCGGTAGACATCAAAGAGTTGCATCGGAAGAAGCGGATGGCCGGCCCGTTCTCTCCTTTGCTCGTGCAATACATGAAAGAGGCGTTGGAACAGAAAGAGCAGGTAATTCTTTTTCAGAACCGGAGAGGGTTTGCACCTATGGTGGAATGTCGCACATGCGGATGGGTGCCGAAGTGTAAGAATTGCGACGTGAGCCTGACTTATCATAAAGGTATTAATCAGCTCACTTGTCATTATTGCGGGTACACTTACGGATTGCCAAAGGCTTGCCCAGCTTGTGAGGGAACGGAACTGGTAAACCGTGGTTTCGGAACCGAAAAGATAGAAGACGATATCAAGATTCTTTTTCCCGAGGCAGCGGTAGCGCGCATGGACTTGGATACAACCCGTACACGAACGGCTTATGAGAAGATTATTGCCGACTTCGAACAAGGAAAGACGGATATACTCATCGGTACGCAGATGGTATCGAAAGGACTCGACTTTGATCACGTCAGCGTAGTCGGCATTCTGAATGCCGATACCATGTTGAACTATCCCGATTTCCGTGCTTACGAACGGGCTTTCCAACTGATGGCTCAGGTGGCGGGACGTGCAGGCCGCAAGAACAAACAGGGCAGAGTAGTGTTGCAAACCAGAAGTATCGACCATCCCATCATTCGCCAGGTGATAGCGAACAGTTACAAAGAGATGGTGGACGGACAGCTTGCCGAACGGCAAATGTTTCGCTATCCGCCCTATTATCGGCTGGTATATGTTTATCTGAAAAACCGGAAGGAGTCTTTACTCGATGAAATGGCGGGAGTGATGGCAGATAAGCTCAGAGCTGTGTTCGGTAATCGGGTGCTGGGCCCTGATAAGCCTCCTGTAGCCCGCATACAGACTTTATATATAAAAAAGATCATTCTGAAAATAGAGCATAATGCTCCCATGGAACGTGTGCGTGAATTGCTGTCACGGATACAGGGTGAGATGCAGGAAGAAGAACGTTTTAAGTCGCTCATCGTTTACTACGATGTAGATCCGGTATAAAACAGACCGTTGCGTTATGTCATCTGAAGGAAAACAGCCTGCTTTCTATTATCCATACTTCCGGCACGATCTTCCTGACTGTCGACTACTTGTTTGGCAGCTTCAGAGCTTGATATACCTCACGCTTTTGGAGCGGTGGGATAATGTGAAGTATTGCAAGACAACAAGCCGAAATATAGACGTTGGTAATATAATGGATGGAGGTTATTTCCCATTTTTATTCGGGGGTAGCTGTTAATTTTATAAGAATATGAAAAAAATACTGTTTGTTTGCTTAGGCAATATATGCCGC
This sequence comes from Bacteroides pyogenes DSM 20611 = JCM 6294, assembly GCF_000428105.1. Lineage (GTDB taxonomy): Bacteria > Bacteroidota > Bacteroidia > Bacteroidales > Bacteroidaceae > Bacteroides > Bacteroides pyogenes. The sequence continues at coordinate 100,037 of NZ_ATZH01000003.1, forward strand.
AGCTCTGCGGCGGAAGAAGTGATGCTCCATTTATTGAAGGAAAGGGGAGTGGAAAAAGATTTTATGATTGACTCCGCCGGGATTCTTTCCTACCATCAGGGAGAATTGCCCGACAGCCGGATGCGTGCGCATGCCGCCCGTCGGGGGTATCAACTGGTGCACCGTTCGCGCCCGGTGCAGACGGAAGATTTTTACAGCTTCGATTTAATTATCGGGATGGATGACCGGAATATAGACGATCTGAAAGAGAAGGCTCCATCGCCCGAAGAGTGGAAGAAAATCAATAGGATGACAGACTATTGCACTCGCATAGCTGCCGATCACGTACCCGACCCCTATTACGGAGGGGCGGAGGGTTTTGAATATGTATTGGATATTCTGGAAGATGCTTGTGAAGGCTTGCTCACTTCTTTAACTCAGGATAGCTGATTCGAGTATGATAAGCGATTTTCAGCTTCTCCTTGAATACGGTTTTCACAGTAGCGATGTCTTTAAATGTGATGGGACAATCTTTGAAGTATCCCTCTGCTACTTGAGAGTCGATAATCTTGTCGACAAGATTGTTGATACTTTCTTCCGTATATTCCGGCAAACTGCGGGAAGCCGCTTCCACACTGTCAGCCATCATCAGGATGGCTGTCTCTTTGGTAAACGGATTAGGCCCCGGATAGGTAAATTTTTCTTTATCGGGTTCTTCTCCCGGATGTTCGTTTTTCCATGAAATATAAAAATACTTGGTTTTTCCACGTCCATGGTGAGTGGAGATAAAGTCTTTAATAACCTTAGGCAAGTTGTGCTTGTCCGCCAATTTCATACCGCCGGTAATGTGCTTGATGACAACCTGCGCACTTTGTTCATAGCTCAGATTCTTGTGCGGGTTGATGCCTCCCGATTGGTTTTCGGTAAAGAAAGCCGGGTTTTCCATTTTTCCTATATCATGATATAGAGCGCCTGTACGTACCAACTGACTGTTAGCTCCGATACGGTTAGCCGCTTCGGAGGCCAGATTGGCCACCTGCATGGAATGTTGGAAGGTGCCGGGCACAGTTTCCGACATTCGGCGCAAAAGGGGGCTGTTTATATTTGAAAGTTCTACGAGGGTAACATTGGAGGTGAATCCGAATGTTTTTTCCAGCAGGAATAGCAACGGATAAGCGAAGAGTAACAAGATACCATTGATTATGAAGTAACTATACATTCGCACATTTAGTTTCGATAGATCGCTTGAAAAACCGTTTCCCGCCATAAGTTCGAGCGCGAGGTAAATACTAATGTAAGTCGCTATCACCAGTAAAGCAGTGCGGACTAATTGAGATCGTTGTGAAAGTTCGCGAAGGCTGAAAATGGCCACTAGTCCTGCGCCCAATTGCGTCAGTATGAACTCATGTGGGAATCTGAGCGATATGGAGCAAATAAGTATGGTGACAACGTGCGTCAGGAAAGCGGTTCGCGAATCGAGAAATACGCGTATGATAATCGGCAGCATTGCATAAGGAATAATGTTGATATTGAATATATTGTGCGTAATCATGAGCGCTGTGATTACACTGTAAAAAACAATCAGCATGAACAACAAAGAAAGCCTTCCCTTGTGTACGTAATAGTCTTTTCGGAACAGGTCGAGGTAAAGCATGAAGTAAAATATCAGCATACTTACAAAAAGAATTTGACCCACAACTACCAGCCGGCTTTGTCCGGTTGATTCGCTTCGTTTGATTGATTCTTTGCGTAGCGATTCCAGAATGTTGTAGGTTTCGGGACTGATGATTTCTCCCCGGTCGACTATTTTTTGTCCGGCAACTACAAGCCCGCTTGCCCACGAATAGTTTTTGAAAATGTCTTCCTGCGCAGCTTGAGTACGCTGGCGGTCGAAAGACAAGTTTGGAGCGATGTATTCGTTCATGGCGCACTGACGGAGAATGTCTAAGTTGAGAGGCAGGGAATCGGCGGCGGATAGCAGATACTCATAGGCTTTTTTCACGGTGAAGAGGTTTTCGGTAGCTTCCGGGTTGGCCAGTTTATCGTCGATAATCATAATGGAAACCACACTGTCTTTTTCGAGTTTCTGTTTGTCTTCCGTAGAAACGATTCCGATTGCGTAAATCCTTTTCAGTGTTTTTTCAATATATCTCAAATGCTCTGCGGCCGCAGGAATACCTTTCAGATTTGCGTGGCCTTGCCGCTTCAGCTTTTCCAAAGCTTCTTTTTCCACACTTTTGTTGAGCGTATAGTAGGGCTGGAAAAACTCCATCAAGCTGTCTTTCTCGTGCTTCACTACCGATTCGCTTTTATAAATCGGGAAATCGAAAGTGGCTATCAACTGGGCGTATTTCCACGGTTTGTTCATATCGAACTGATAGTTGAATTTTCCGTCGCGAGGCAAGAAATATACAATAAGAGCTACTGTGACTATAAACAATAAAGCTTTATATATTAAATTTTTCCGTAAGAAGCCTCTTTTTCCTTTCAGATATTCCATAACCTTTGATTTTTTGGCGAAAAGTACGAAAAAAAACCATAGTATGAAAAAAAAGATTTAATTTTGCCCCGATTTACCTATATATAAGACCCGATATTATGGCAGAAAGAAAAGTAAGAGTGCGTTTTGCACCGAGTCCTACAGGAGCATTGCACATCGGTGGTGTGCGTACAGCTTTATATAATTACCTGTTTGCGCGCCAGCATGGCGGAGACTTGATATTCCGTATCGAAGACACAGATTCCAACCGTTTCGTTCCCGGTGCGGAAGAATATATACTTGAATCTTTTAAATGGTTGGGCATTCATTTCGATGAAGGAGTGAGCTTCGGAGGAGAACATGGTCCGTATCGTCAGTCCGAACGCCGCGATATTTATAAAAAATATGTCCGGCAGTTGCTGGATACCGGAAAAGCGTATGTCGCTTTCGATACGCCCGAAGAGTTGGATGCGAAACGTGGCGAGATAGCTAATTTCCAATACGATGCTTCCACACGCGGAATGATGCGCAACTCGCTGACTATGCCGAAAGAGGAAGTGGAGGCATGGATTGCCGGGGGAAAACAGTATGTGGTTCGCTTCAAGATCGAACCGAATGAAGATATTCGCATAGACGACCTGATTCGCGGCGAAGTGGTAATCAACTCTTCCATTCTGGACGATAAAGTGCTCTATAAATCGGCTGACGAGTTGCCGACTTACCATTTGGCCAATATTGTAGACGATCATCTGATGGAAGTCACCCATGTGATCCGTGGCGAAGAATGGTTGCCTTCGGCTCCGCTGCACGTATTGCTGTATCGCGCTTTCGGCTGGGCGGACACGATGCCGGCGTTTGCCCATCTGCCTTTGTTGCTGAAACCCGAGGGCAACGGCAAGCTCAGCAAGCGGGACGGAGACCGTTTGGGATTTCCGGTATTTCCCTTGGAATGGCACGATCCTAAGACGGGAGAAGTGTCTTCAGGGTATCGGGAATCGGGCTATCTTCCCGAGGCTGTCATTAACTTCCTTGCCTTGCTGGGGTGGAATCCGGGTAACGATCAGGAACTTATGTCGATGGCCGAGCTGGTGCAACTTTTCGACCTGCGTCGTTGCAGTAAATCGGGTGCGAAGTTCGATTATAAGAAAGGCATATGGTTCAACCATCAGTACATCCAGCAAAAACCGGATGAAGAGATTGCCGAACTTTTCCTCCCCATATTGAAAGAACATGGTGTGGAAGCACCTTTCGAAAAGGTGGTTGCCGTAGTGGGTATGATGAAAGGCCGGGTAAGTTTTGTGAAAGAGCTTTGGGAAACGTGTAGCTTCTTCTTCGCAGCTCCCGAGCGATACGATGAGAAAACGGTGAAGAAACGCTGGAAGGAAGATTCTGCACAGCATATGACCGAATTGGCTGAGGTGCTTGCCGGTATCGATGACTTCAGCATCGAAGGGCAGGAGAAGGTTGTGATGGATTGGATTGCCACGAAGGGCTATCATACCGGAAACATTATGAATGCTTTCCGGCTGACATTGGTGGGTGAGGGGAAAGGCCCGCACATGTTCGACATCTCTTGGGTATTGGGAAAAGAAGAAACACTGGCACGTATGAAACGCGCTGTTGAAGTATTGAAGTAATCTCACGACACGCTATGCTCTATAACTTAGCTATTGTTTTATACGATTTTCTGGTTCACCTCGCGGCGCCATTCAGCCGCAAGCCTCGGAAGATGATGAAGGGGCATTGGGTAGTGTACGAGCTTCTCCGCCAGCAGGTGGAGAAAGACGAACGGTATATTTGGTTTCATGCCGCTTCGCTCGGAGAGTTTGAACAAGGTCGGCCCCTGATTGAAGAGATTCGTGCACAATACCCTGCCTATAGAATTCTGCTTACGTTCTTTTCGCCTTCGGGCTACGAGGTGCGCAAGCATTACAGAGGTGCGGATATCGTTTGCTACTTACCGTTCGACAAGCCTCGCAATGTGAAAAAGTTTCTTGACATCGCCAATCCGTGCATGGCTTTTTTCATTAAATATGAATTCTGGAAAAATTATCTCGACGAACTTCACAAACGCCGGATTCCCGTGTACAGTGTTTCGTCCATTTTCCGCCGCGACCAGATCTTTTTCAAATGGTATGGCGGAAGCTACCGCAGGGTGCTAAGGAATTTCGACCATCTTTTCGTTCAGAACGAGGCTTCTAAACGCTATTTGTCGAAAATCGGCATCAACCGCGTGACGGTGGTGGGTGATACCCGTTTCGACCGTGTGCTGCAAATTCGCGAGGAGGCTAAGGAACTGCCGCTGGTGGAAAAGTTTAAAGGAGACAATTCTTTCACCTTTGTGGCGGGAAGCTCATGGAGTCCGGATGAAGACCTGTTTTTGGAATATTTTAATACGCACCCGGAAATGAAGCTGATTATTGCTCCGCATGTGATCGATGAAAATCATTTGGTAGAGATCATAAGCAAGCTGAAACGTCCGTATGTGCGATATACGCGCGCTGATGAACGGAATGTGCTGAAAGCCGATTGTCTGATAATCGACTGTTTCGGTTTGCTTTCTTCCATCTATCGCTATGGAGAAGTCTCTTATATAGGTGGAGGATTCGGTGTAGGTATTCATAACACGCTCGAGGCGGCTGTATATGGTATCCCGGTCATTTTCGGGCCAAAGTATCAGAAATTCATGGAAGCGCAGCAGTTGCTGGAAGCCGAAGGCGCTTATTCCATCAAAGATTATGAAGAACTGAAATCTCTGCTCGACCGTTTCCGTACTGACGAGGCATTTCTGCATGATACCGGTGCAAAAGCCGGAAACTATGTGACGGGTAATGCCGGTGCTACACGAAAGGTAATGCACATGATCAATTTCTGACGAAACGATATACGTGCGATTTTGACTTATGCGATTTTTTTTAGGCAGGCGTGATTGGTTGCGTATGAGACTTATTTATATTCTGCATCCCATCCATGCAAGGGAATTCCTACTGATGATATTTCATTACAAACAATAACAGTATGATCGATAGGTAGTCTTTTAGTTCTTCCTTGAGCACTGCCATTACTTTCTGTTTGTACCGGTTGATGGATTTTACGCTGAGGTTCATCTCTCCAGCTATCTCCGCATGCGTTTTGTTTTCAATAAAACTTTTCAGGAATACTGTCCGGTAGTTCTCGGGGAGTTTTTCCAACGTACTGAAAAGCAGACGGTATAATTCGTCCAGCGTATAAACCTTGTCGGGCGAGGTGGCGTATACCGGTGTCTTTTGCTGCTGCCATTCTGCGTAATTCCATTCGTATTCCTGATGCTTGAGGTGGTTGAGGCATTGATTTCGTACGGACATTTTGATATACCCTACGGCGGTTTCGGGGCGCAGTTCGTCGGAGTCTATTTTTTGCCACACCACAGCAAATACATCCGACACAATGTCTTCCCTTGACTCTCTGTCGTCGATAAACCGCTTGGCATAGAGGCAGAAAGGAGCATAATATTCTTCGAACAACTGTTTGAAGCACTGCTCTTTTTCTTTTTTATTGGATGAAAGAATCATGTATGCTGAAAAGGGTTAGACATGTTTTTCGGGTGCAAATGTACGTGATAATTTCCAGATTCTTGCTATGGATTTCGATAATATATGTCACATTGTTGGGTTGGAGAGACTGATTCGAAACGCTCGAAGCTTTGTTATAGGTCCTGTTATGCCTATAAGCCCGGATTTTTGATCTTTTAGTGATCGAAAACTACACAGAGCGAATATGCACTGAAAGATAAAGAGAACGGCTGCGAAAGTTAAGCCATTTGCTTATACGGATACTTCGTCTGCCGAACGTGCTCTATTCGTCTTTCGTCTGTGTTTTATTCGTCTCTCATTCGGCAGACGAATAAAACACAGACGAAAGACGAATAAGTTTTTTAATATAACGTTTTGTTTTTCACTTATTTGGGGGTTAATGTGTGCTCTCTCTTCCGTTATGTTGTGTTGCAATTCAAAAAAAAACAGTCGTATCCTGTCCCTTTTGGGCAATTCGCTTGTATTATAAATAGAAACTAAAAAAACAGAGACTTTGGATACTAATAATCTGAATACGGATGCGAACGAGTTGCTGAGACGTGCAGAAGTGATTAGCGAAGATATTCTCGAAATGGAGTCGGTGAATGTAGCGTCGGCTTACCAAAAACTGAAATTCCAAAAGCAGGAACGCCGTAGAAAAGAATTGCGTATGCAATTGATGCGCTATGCGGCAATGCTCACCTTGCCTTTGCTTTTTGCAAGCCTAACGCTGGGGTATCTGTATTTCCATCGTTCCGATCGCATCGAACAAGAAGCATTTGCCGAAGTCACAGCCGCAGCCGGCTCTATCGTGCGATACGAATTGCCCGACCGCTCTACGGTATGGTTGAACTCAGGTAGTAAACTTCGCTTTCCCACCCGCTTCCAATCTTTTCGCCGTCAGGTGAGTCTGCAGGGAGAAGCATATTTTGAAGTCTCTGCCGATAAAGAATCTCCTTTTTATGTAAACACCCCCACTGGTCTGAATGTATATGTGTACGGTACTCGTTTTAACGTTTCGGCTTACGAAGATGATGACTGCGTGGAAACCGTGCTCGAAGAGGGGAAGGTGAATGTGATTTTTCCGCATAGCGGGCATCAATGTTCTCTTGCTCCCGGCGAATATTTGTCTTATGATAAACTCACGGGCAAAGCTTTTAAGGAGCCTGTCGATGTATATGAAAAAGTGGCATGGAAAGACGGGAAAATGATTTTCAGAAACTCTAGTCTGGAAGATATATTCAAGCGTTTGGAACGCCACTTCAATGTGGATATTTCCTTCCGCAACCACTCGAATAAAGAATATAAATATCGCGCGACGTTTCGTAGCGAGACCTTACCGCAAATATTGGATTACTTGGCTAAGTCGGCTAACCTGAAATGGAGTGTCGAAGAATCCGAGCAACAGGCGGATGGGACATTTACCCAGAAAAGAATAATTATTGATTTATATTAACCGTTAAAACAGTGAAAAACATTGCTTATGATTTAATACCGAAAAAATTAACAAGAAAAGAGGAAAGACTTCTGCGATAGCGAAGTGCTTTCATTTTGAGATCTTACAGCAGGCGGGCAACCGAAGTGAACTGCTGTTACCCTATCAATTTAATTTATTTATAAACTATAGTTAACCGCACATGATGAAAAAAACTCATTCATTTTCAGTGCTTAATCCTGAATGTGCTTTGAATCTAAAACTACCTTTAAAAATGAGGATTAGTATTGTGCTGCTTTTCATGGCAGTATTCCAGCTTTCAGCTAACAATGGCTATGCCCAACGTACGGGAGTGCCTATTTCCGTCTCTAATGTTACCATAGAGCAAGTTTTAAACAAAATTGAAGAATCTTCCGATTACGTATTCCTTTACAACGATAAGACTATCAATACCGATAGGATTGTTTCGGTGAATAATAAGAGCGGCAAGATTACAGAAATTTTGGACCACATCTTCCGAGGGACGAATGTGGTTTATACCGTAGTGGACAAACAGATTATTCTGTCGACTAAAAAAAACGATCAGCAGGCGACAGCTTCTTTCCCTTTGAAGGGGACGGTTCGTGATAGCAAGGGTGAGCCCCTGATCGGAGTAAATGTGAAAGTAAAGGGGGCCGCTGTGGGTGCGATTACCGATTTCGATGGTAATTTTTTGCTTGAAGTGCAAGAAGGCGCCATTATCGAAATCTCGTATGTGGGCTATGTGACTCAAGAGGTCAAGGTCGCCGGTAGCAAACTGCTCCAGATCATACTGCAGGAGGATAATCATGTCTTGAACGAAGTGGTTGTAACGGCATTGGGTATTAAACGCGCACAAAAGGCTTTGAGCTACAATGTACAAGAAATTAAAAACGAGGCCTTGACTACGGCCAAAGATGCCAACTTCGTGAACTCGCTGAACGGTAAAATAGCCGGTGTGACTATTAATAAAAGTGGTTCAGGCGTCGGTGGGGCCACACGTGTAGTGATGCGTGGTGCCAAGTCGTTGGAGGGGAACAATAATGTGCTCTATGTAGTAGACGGTATCCCTTTATTTAATACGTCGGCAGGCGATGACAGCGGAGTAATGGGAACCGGCCGCGTGAGCAGCGAAGGTATTGCCGACTTCAACCCCGAAGATATTGCTTCTATCTCTGTCCTCTCCGGCCCGTCCGCTGCCGCTCTGTATGGTAGTAGTGCTGCAAATGGAGCCATCTTGATTACAACGAAAAAAGGCGAGTCGGGAAAGGTGAAGGTAGATCTTACTTCTTCATTTGAATTTAGCAATCCGTTTGTTATGCCTCGTTTTCAAAATACGTATGGAAACAAGCGAGGTTCGTACAAAAGCTGGGGGGATAAGCTCGATACTCCGTCTTCATATGATCCGGCCAAAGATTTCTTCCGCACAGGAAGCAATTTTATGAATTCGGCTACGATGGTTTTCGGTACAGAGAAAAGTCAGACATTTATCTCCGTAGCATCGACCAACGCCGGAGGTGTTGTGCCCAATAACGACTATGAGCGCTATAATTTCTCTTTCAACAACAATATGAAAATGTTGAATGAAAAGTTGGAACTGGGCGTGGGCGCACAATACATCAAACAGAAAGACCGCAATATGGTGTCGCAGGGACAATATTGGAATCCCATCGTAGCGGCATACCTCTTCCCGCGGGGAGAAAAGTGGGAGCCGATCAAAACTTTCGAAAGATGGGATCCTGCCCGTAAAATCTATACACAGTACTGGCCGGTGAGCGAAGGTACTTTTGGGGTTCAGAACCCTTACTGGACGGCTTATAGAAATATTGCGGAGAACGATAAAGACCGTTACATATTCACCGCCAATGCACGCTATCATATTTTTGACTGGTTGAACGTGGCGGGACGTTTACGCTTGGATAAAGCAAACACTTATTTCCATAGAGATCTTTATGCCAGCACCAATGAAAAATGGGCGAAGCCCAAAGGGAACTTTGAATACAGCCGAACCACAGACGACCAGTTTTATGCCGATTTGATGGCGAATGTGGACAAGAGGTTCGGAGATTATAGCGTAGTAGCCAATTTAGGCACGAGTTTCTCCGATTACAGCTCTGATATGGGAGGATACGGTGGCCCGTTGCAACTTGTTCCCAATCTCTTTACTATCGGGAACATCAATCCGAGCGTGGGAGCTCCATCAGAAGGCGGAGGCGATCGTGCAGTAAGAAACGTGGCTCTTTTTGCCAGCATAGAGTTGGGCTGGAAGAATATGGTTTATCTGACCGCTACCGGACGTAACGACTGGAACTCCCGGTTGGTAAATTCAAAAGAACCTTCTTTCTTCTATCCCTCTATCGGTATTTCCGGTTTGCTGTCTGAGATGATAAACATGGGGCAGATGGTCGATCTGTTGAAACTTCGCGCCTCTTATACTCAAGTAGGAGCGCCTGTCTCTCGCATCGGAATGACACCGGGAACTTACACAGACAAGATTGTAGGTGGGGTAATTATTCCCAACACTCTCTATCCTTATACTGATTTCAAAGCCGAACGTACTAAGTCATATGAGTTTGGTTTGAGCTTCAAAGGTCTGAAAGGACTTTCGTTCGATCTTACTTTGTATAAATCGAATACCTACAATCAGACATTTCTTGGTACAATGCCCGAAAGTTCCGGATATACAGGTGCTTATCTGCAAGCCGGTAATGTTCAGAATACAGGTATTGAGGCATCTTTGGGTTATGGACACAAGGTCGGTGAAGTAGACTTTTCTACCAACTTGGTATTCAGTCGTAACAGGAATGAAATTAAGGAAATGGTGAAAGACTACAAACATCCTGATTTGAACTATACCTTTGATATTCCTGAAGTGTCCAAAGGTTCCACAATTCTGAAAGTAGGCGGAAGCATCAACGATGTCTATGCCAGCAAGTTCTTTAAGAAAGATGGCAATGGTTATGTGTATGTGCCGGAAACCGGTGAAGTGAATATGGAAGTCGGTAAACCCGTCTTTTTGGGGCGTACAACCCCCGACTTTAACATGGGATGGAACGGCTCTGTAAGCTGGAGAGGACTTAATTTCGGCTTTACCTTCAACGGACGCTTCGGTGGCATCGTCACTTCGTCTACTCAAGCCATTATGGATAGCTTCGGAGTGTCTGAAGCATCGGCTATTGCTCGCGATAACGGAGGTGCTTTACTGCCTAACCAAGGCTTGTATGACGCGCAGAAATATTATGAAATGGTAGGAGCTTCAGGTGAGTCGGAACTGATGGGGTACTATACTTACAGTGCTACGAATATTCGTTTACAGCAGCTTTCGCTTGGATACCGGTTCCCTGCAAAATGGTTCAAAGGATATATTCGCGGCCTTTCGCTGACTCTGATCGGTAATAACTTGTGGATGATCTACAACAAAGCTCCTCATGATCCGGAGTTGACTCCGACCACAGGTACATACGGCGTCGGCAACGATTACTTCATGCAGCCCAGCTTAAGAAGTTTCGGAGCAAGTATCAAGCTTAGCTTCTAATATTTTATTTCTTTCTTATTCAACATGGAAAATATGAAAAATAACATTTATAAATATGTCTCTTCACTGTTTCTGTCGACTGCACTTTTGGCAAGTTGCGGAGACTTTGAGGAAATCAATACCAACAAACAAGGGGTAACTCCGGAGCAGGCCGAAGGAGACGGTGTAGCTTCCGGTGGTTTTATACAAACGTTGCAAAGATCAGTGGTGCCGGTAGGTACGGCAGCCAATAAAACTGATATAATCAATGTCTATCAGACCGCCTATCACATTGGTCAGGATGATTGGGCCGGTTATTTCGGCCAAAACGCAGACTGGGAAGGCAGTAGGAATCATACCACGTACTCTTTAGTGAATAATTGGGTGAAAGAGAGTTATAAGCAATCTTATACGCAAGCATTTTCCCCGTGGTTGTCTATCAAAAATAATCCGGCAGCGAAACTGAATCCTGAGAACTTTGCTTTGGCACAGGTTTTGAAAGTTGCCGTATGGCATAAAGCTACCGACATCTTCGGTCCGATTCCTTATACAAAAGCCGGTGAGGGGCTTTTGAATACTCCTTATGATTCGCAAGAGGTGGTATATATGTCTATGTTAAGCGATTTGGAAAAAGCCATTGAAACTCTGACGAGTTTTGAAGAGCAAGGTGGTAAACTCTTTCCCAATTACGATCTGGTCTATGGAGGAAATACTACAAATTGGGTGAAGTTTGCCAACTCATTGATGTTGCGTTTGGCTATGCGTATGCGTTACGTAGCACCTGCTGAAGCAAAAAGATATGCTGAGATGGCTGTGAATCATCGCATCGGAGTGATGACGGTCAAGGAAGATGGTGCTTCTATCTCTATGGCACATGGACTTCAGTTTGAGAATCCTATTGAACGCACTGCCGGACAATATGCCGAAACACGTATGGGTACGCCTGCCTTCAGCTACATGGCCGGTTATGAAGATCCGCGTCTGCCTAAGTACTTCCGCACAACAAAGCATCCCTATGCAGTCTCTCTACCCTGGGCAGGTGGATCATACTTCCCCATTCCGGTAGGCTTTGGCATCAGGCAAGACGAAAAACGAGAAGAGTCTGTTTACTTCTGCTCGCTGCCTAATATAGAACGTACGACGCCGGTGCATTGGTTGCTAACCTCTGAGGTGCTTTTCTTGCGTGCTGAAGGAGCTCTTTTGGGCTGGAACATGGGAGGAACAGCTGAAAATTTCTACACACAGGGCATTCAAATGTCTTTTGAGGAAAACGGTGTACCTGCTTCAAAGGCTGCTCTGTACATCGGAAGTGGTTTGAAACCAGTGGATGTGGATATGACTAAACTTAATCGGGTGAATACAACTATTCAAGCTGTAAGTACAGCTACTGTACAATTTGTAGGAACGCAAGAGCAAAAATTGGAAAAAATTATAATTCAAAAGTGGATTGCTCTTTACCCCAATGGACAGGAGGCATGGAGCGAGTGGAGGCGTACAGGCTATCCTAAGTTGCACACTCCTCTGAAGAACACCAGTAACGGAGAGGTGAACAGCGAGCAGGGAATCCGCAGGATGCATTATTCCATTCAAACGGCGCGCAGTGAAGAAGAACAGGCAGTGTATGACGAAGCCGTGAAGCTGTTGGATGGCCCCGACTCACCGGCAACTAAACTTTGGTGGGATAAGAAAAGATAAGATATACGTAATCATTTAATAGAAAGACATATATGAAAAAATATATACGCAATGGATTAGCTTGGGGAGTGATTGGTATGGCAATGGCTGCTTGCAGTGATTGGACTGATCCGGAACCCAAACAAATTGAACACATCGGTGGTTTTGCTACGATGTTTAATACGGAGAGTGAAGAATATTATAAAGAACTTCGTGCTTACAAAGATCAAGCTCGCAACTACGGACGGCCGGTGGCTTTCGGGTGGTTCTCCAACTGGTCGCCGTCGGGTATCATGCGCAAAGGTTATCTTTCGGCCGTCCCCGACAGTATGGATATTATCTCTATGTGGAGCGGTGTACCGGGACGTTTTCAAATCACCGAAGCTCAGAAGCGCGACAAAGAGTTTGTGCAAAAAGTAAAGGGTATCAAGCTCCTGGAAGTAAGTTTGCTTTCACATCTCGGAAAAGGAAGAACCCCCGAGTCTGTGTATGAAGGGTTGGCTGAAAAAGCCAAAGAAGAAAACTGGAGCGATTATCAGTTGGCACAAGCGAAAAAATTTGCTCGTTGGGATTTCTGGGGCTTTAAGTCGCATGACTTAAATAATCAGGAAGAGTTGAAAACTGCATTGTCCAAATTCGCCAAAGCGCTTTGCGATTCGTTGGTCGTAAATGAAATGGATGGATTTGATATCGACTGGGAGCCGGGTGCAGGTTTCAACGATGCAGACGGCACGATCGATCATGATAACATCATCTTTCTTGTTAAAGAGATGGGTAAATATATAGGTCCGAAGAGTGACCCCAAAGGTAAAGGTCACAGACTTCTTTGCATTGATGGAGAAATCTCCCGCCTTGGAGATTTGGAGGAGTATGTAGATTATTGGATTCGCCAAGCTTACGGACATGCCTATCCTTACTTGAATGGACCTAATGGTAATAATCCTCATAAAGTTATTGTTACTGAGAATTTTGAGTCGGGGTGGCGTCATGGCGGTTATCTTAAAGAACAAGCCTCTGCAATGCCTGAAGAGGGTTATAAAGGGGGAGTAGGAGCCTATCGTTTTGACAACGACTATAATAATCAGCCTGACTATAAATATATGCGTGAGGCTATCCAGATTAACCAACAAAAGTTTCAAGAGTGGAAGGCTAAACAAACTGAAAAGGCTGGAAAATAGATAATGAAAAAAATAATCGAAAACAAATGATATATATATGAATAAGAACTTATTTTTCATATCCGTTTTTGCTTTCATAGCAATTTTCTTGAGTAGTTGTGACTCAGGTGAAAAGAAATTGTTGGAACCGAAAGTTTATTTTGAGAATAAAGAGTATCAGATAGAAGTAGAAGACCAAAATGAAATTACATATGATTTGCGTGCTCGACTTTCGAAAATGACGTCTGAAGTAACAACCGTAACCTACTCGTTGGCTACAGAGTCTGATATCGTAACCGAGTATAACAAAAGGAATGGTACTAACTATGAGTTGTTTGACCTTTCTAATGTGAAAATCGACAACGAAAGAACTAATATACCTGTAGGAGCGCTCTATGCAGAAAATCGATTGTTGCAAATCTCTAACTTGAACGCTGTGCAAGAAGGGAAGTCTTATTTGCTTCCTATACGCATTCAATCTGCCTCATTGCCTGTGATTGACGGTACAGATATTGCTTATTTTGTTTTACGTAAACCTGTACGTATATTGAGAGCGACGAAGTTGGAGAATGAGTTTATCCGGGTGCCATTTTTGCCTACGACCCCATTTAAGTCAGTTACTTATGAAGCTTTGATTTATGTAAACTTCTTTGGAAGTAATAATACTATTATGGGTAAGGAAGGTACACTAATCTTTCGTATAGGTGATATGGGGGGAGGACTACCTAGAGATGAAATACAGATTGCAGGTAGTAAGCAATATCAGTCTACCAAAAAGTTCCAAAAGGATAGGTGGTATCACGTAGCTTTTACTTATGACCAACCTTCTGGAAAGACGGCTATTTTCATTAACGGTGTAAAGTCAGCAGAATCTACTTGGGATGCTCCCGGCTTCAATTTATCCGGTGAAGGATCTGGAGGATTCTTTATTGGTAAGGTGGCTAGGTTTATGTGGGGAGAACGACCGTTTTATGGGCAAATGAGTGAAGTAAGGGTTTGGAATGCAGCTCGTACTGAAAACCAAATCCAGCAGAATATGTTAAGTGTCGATCCTAAAACCGAAGGTTTGCTCGTTTATTACAAATTGAACGGAGTAGACCAATATCAAAAAGACGGTAAGTGGTATGTAAAAAATGCTTCAGGAGATGATATGGATGGCTTGGTAAACGATGGTTTAAGAAAACTCGATGTTGTAACTTTAGAAAATCCTATAAGGATTAATTAAGTTATGTTTCTTTAAAGCCTGAGGTAAAAGGGAGGGGATTTTTGAGAGAAATCCCCTCCTTGTTTGTAGAGAAGATATTTATTATTTATGCAAAAAAAAGCTGGTTTAGCTCGTATATTTGAAACTAAACTGGCTTTATTAAATTATATAGAGTTGCTTAAGAAAAACTTTAATGCTTTTTTATAAGCCTTGTATCAAAGGCTACTTTGAGTTTATTTATACCACTGCGAATACATCAGATAATTGTGAGCAATCTTTTGGTTCAGTTCTTTTGCTTGCTCGGGATCTACTTTCTTAATGAATTTAGCCGGTACGCCTCCCCAAATACTGCCGGGCTCTATTAGGGTATTGCTCAGGACCAAGGAACCGGCGGCCACAATTGCCCCTTCTCCTATTACAACGTGGTCGAGGACGGTCGAACCCATGCCAATCAGAGCATAATCTTTTATGGTTGCACCATGGATTGTCACATTGTGTCCTACGGATACATGATCGCCTATTTCGATGGTCGATTTTTGATATAGCGTGTGCAGTACACTACCATCTTGTATATTCACTCCGTTTCCTATGTGTATCGAGTTCACGTCACCGCGCAATACGGTGCTGTACCAGATGCTGCAGTCATTTCCTATGCTAACATCTCCTATGATAGTAGCATTCTCCGCTAAAAAACAATTTTCTCCGATTTGAGGTGTAAAACCTCTTACTGATTTAATAAGGGCCATAGCTTGTTTTTAAATTATTGATTTCTAAATGGCAAGAGTAGCTTTTCGCAGCCATGTTCTTTCTTCTTTGCTCAAGTGGGGAGAGAGTTGGGTGTATACGTTTTGATGATAGTTGTTCAACCAATCAATCTCTTGCATGCTGAGTAAATTTTTTATTATTCCTTTTGTACAGATAGGGCAGAGGGTAAGTGTTTCGAATTTTAAGTATTCTCCAAACATTCCTTCCTGATCTTTACATACTAATATGAGATTCTCAATACGAATTCCATGTGAACCGGATTTATATACTCCCGGTTCGTTAGAAATTACCATACCCGGATACAAAGCCACGGGATTTTCGTTCATGCGAATACTTTGAGGCCCTTCGTGTACGCTTAAAAAATGGCCTACACCATGCCCTGTGCCATGCAGGAAGTTCATTCCATGCTCCCAAAGCGGCATTCGGGCCAACACATCCAATTGCGCTCCCCGTGTGCCGAGCGGAAATTTCGCCATAGCTAATGCGATGTGTCCTTTAAGTACGAGTGTATAGTCGGTCTTTTCTTCTTCCGTAAGTTCTCCCAAAGCGATGGTGCGTGTGATATCCGTTGTCCCGTCTAGATATTGGGCTCCTGAATCCAGCAGAAGAAATCCTTTGGGATAAAGAGTGGCATCGCTTTCGGAGCTGGCCGAATAGTGTACAATGGCGGCATGGGGACCATATCCGGCGATGGTGTCGAAACTTTCACCTATATATAAGGGTTGTTCAGCTCGAAGTTCGTGCAGCTTTTTGTCAATACTTAATTCTGATTCTTTTTCGGAAGGAACAGCCTCTTCCAACCATTTGAGAAATTTCACTAATGCAACGCCATCCCGTTGCATGGCAGTATACACTCCGTTTATTTCGGTTTCATTACGAATAGCTTTCAATAAAGCCACAGGTGATTCATCTCGAATGATTTGACAAGAAGGGTTGATGGCAGAATAAATCGCGTAATTTGTCTTGCATGGATCGATTAAAATAGTTTCTTCTGTGAACCCTCTTAGAAACTCCTCTACATATTCATAATTTTGTAAATCGATTTGCTGTGCTTGAAGATAAGCGCTGACTTCCGAGTTAATCTTTTCAGGCGCAATGAAATAAACGACTTCTTTTTCTGTAATAAGCAGATAGCTGATGACTACGGGGTTACAATGAACGTCGCTTCCCCGCAAGTTGAGTGTCCATGCAATCTCGTCCAGGCTTGATAGAAATAAAGCTTTTGCGTTTTTCTTCTTTAATTCAGCACGTATCTCTGCAAGCTTTTCTTTACAGCTTTTGCCGGCATATTGCAGTTCGTAAACGAATGCAGGGGAGTCAGGGATAGATGGGCGATCCTTCCAAATCTCTTTCAGCGGATCTTCGAGAATCTCTATTTGGAGCAGGTGTTGTGAAATTTCTTTTTTCAGTTGCTCTACTTGGATTGCAGAGAATATTTTTCCATCGATGCCGACAGCTTCTCCCGGTTTGAGATGTTGTACCAGAAAGTCAAGGATACTTGGTGTTTCCGAAAGCATTTCTTTATATAAAGTAATGCCACTTTCTTGCAGCTCTTCGGCGGCTTGCAGAAAATAACGGGCGTCGGTCCATAGTCCGGCTTCACTTTCTGAGATGACCACAGTTCCGGCAGATCCCGTGAATCCCGAAATCCATTCCCTTGACTTCCAATGCGGGGCTACGTATTCGCTAAGATGTGGATCGGTGCTAGGGATGATGAGAGCTTTGACGTGATTGGACGTGAAAGTTGTACGCAATGACTCTATGCGTTTATTAATCTTTTGTTTCATGCTATGAAGTTTTATGCTAATAATATATTCTTCGTTCTTCAAAGGTAATAACTTTCTGCGGTTAATGATTTGTTTACGAATAGTTTTTGATAAAAAAACGGGGAAAGTTTTGTGAATAAAGAAAGTATGTGTAATTTTGCGGCGCAATTTGACTGTGGAATTTTTTAATCAATAACATATTAATAATAAAAAAGAATGATTGTAGTACCTGTAAAAGAAGGCGAAAACATTGAAAAAGCGCTGAAGAAATTTAAAAGAAAATTTGAGAAAACCGGTATTGTAAAAGAGTTGAGAAGCAGGCAGCAGTTTGATAAACCGTCTGTGACAAAAAGACTTAAGAAAGAACGTGCAGTGTATGTGCAAAAACTTCAGCAGATAGAAGATTAATAATTCGTAATTTCCTTTGAATTATTGAATTCTTTTCATACATTCGTTGCAAGATTATATATGTAACGATATTATGTTGATAGTGTCTTTTCTTGATTATCTCCGGTATGAACGTAACTATTCCGAGAAAACCATTCTTGCGTATGGTAAGGATATAATGCAACTGCGGGAGTTTGCTCAAGAAAAGAGTAGAGAAATCGACTTCTTGGATGTAAAACCAGAATTAATCCGCGAATGGATTGTTTCGTTGATGGATGATGGTTATACTTCAACTTCTGTAAATCGCAAGCTGAGTTCGCTTCGATCTTTCTATAAGTATCTTTTAAGGCATGGCGAGGTGACGGTAGATCCGTTGTCTAAAATATCAGGCCCTAAAAATAAAAAAAAGCTGCCCGTCTTCTTAAAAGAGAGCGAGATGGATAAATTGCTGGATGAGGTAGATTTTGGTGAGGGCTTTAGAGGTTGTCGAGACCGGTTGATTATCGAGCTTTTTTATGCTACAGGCATCAGGCTTTCGGAATTGATTGGTATAGATGATAAAGATGTGGATCTCTCGGCGTCTATCCTGAAGGTAACCGGAAAAAGGAACAAACAGCGTTTGATTCCTTTTGGTGATGAACTTCGGGAAGCGATGTGCGAATATATCAATATGAGAAATCAGCAGATGTCGAAAAAGTCGGAGGCTTTTTTTGTACGTGAAAATGGAGAACGGCTTTATAGAAGGCTGGTTTATAATCTGGTGAAACGTAATCTTTCAAAGGTAGCAACGCTAAAAAAGAAGAGTCCCCATGTGTTGAGGCATACTTTTGCTACTGCAATGCTGAATAATCAGGCACAGCTTGGAGCTGTAAAAGAGCTTTTGGGACACGAAAGTCTTGCGACTACCGAAATTTATACGCATGCTACATTTGAAGAGCTTAAAAAAGTGTATAAACAAGCTCATCCCAGAGCTTAAAAAAAGGAGGTAAGTATGGATATTAGAGTTCAATCGATTCACTTTGATGCGTCAGAGCAGTTGCAGGCATTTATACAGAAAAAAGTGTCTAAGTTGGAGAAATATTACGAAGATATAAAGAAAGTGGAGGTGTCATTAAAGGTAGTAAAACCGGAAACTGCTGAGAATAAAGAGGCAGGTATTAAGATTCTCGTTCCCAATGGGGAATTTTACGCAAGTAAAGTGTGTGATACTTTTGAAGAAGCAGTGGATTTGAATGTTGAGGCGCTCGAGAGACAGCTGGTTAAATACAAGGAAAAACAACGTAACAAATAAAAAAAACGCAAATCTTTTGCGGAAAAGAAATAAATAACTAAATTTGCAGCCGTTTCGCTCGCATTAAGAACGTAACGGTTGCATTTTTAGCTAAAACGCCTCTTTAGCTCAGCTGGCCAGAGCACGTGATTTGTAATCTCGGGGTCGTTGGTTCGAATCCGACAAGAGGCTCAAAAGGAAAGAAGTAGAGACTTGAAAAGTTGTTGATAGTTTTTATACATTGTTTAAGGGCAAATACCAGAGTGGACAAATGGGGCAGACTGTAAATCTGCTGGCTTACGCCTTCGGTGGTTCGAATCCATCTTTGCCCACAAGCAGAGTGATACAACTTTTTGATTAAGAATGCGGAAGTAGCTCAGTTGATAGAGCATTAGCCTTCCAAGCTGAGGGTCGCGGGTTTGAGTCCCGTCTTCCGCTCTCTCTCCTTGCTGTTATAGCTCAGCGGTAGAGCACTTCCTTGGTAAGGAAGAGGTCCCGGGTTCAAGTCCCGGTAACAGCTCATAAAGATGTAAAAGCTGATTATTAATCAAATAAATAACAAGTAAAGCTATGGCTAAAGAGAAATTTGAACGTACCAAACCGCACGTAAACATTGGTACAATTGGTCACGTAGACCACGGTAAAACGACGTTGACAGCTGCCATCACTACAGTGTTGGCTAAAAACGGTCTTTCAGAATTGCGTTCTTTCGATTCAATCGACAATGCTCCTGAAGAAAAAGAAAGAGGTATTACTATCAATACTTCACACGTTGAGTACCAAACTGCTAATCGTCACTATGCTCACGTAGACTGTCCGGGTCACGCTGACTACGTAAAGAACATGGTAACAGGTGCTGCTCAGATGGACGGTGCTATCATCGTTTGTGCTGCAACTGACGGTCCGATGCCTCAGACTCGCGAGCACATCTTGTTGGCTCGTCAGGTAAACGTTCCTCGTCTTGTTGTATTCTTGAATAAGTGCGACATGGTGGACGACGAAGAAATGTTGGAATTGGTTGAAATGGAGATGAGAGAACTTCTTTCATTCTACGATTTTGATGGTGACAACACTCCTATCATCCGTGGCTCTGCTCTTGGAGCATTGAACGGTGTCGCAAAATGGGAAGAAAAAGTAATGGAACTGATGGATGCAGTTGATAACTGGGTTCCCCTGCCTCCGCGCGATGTAGACAAACCTTTCTTGATGCCGGTTGAGGACGTATTCTCTATTACTGGTCGTGGTACTGTGGCTACAGGTCGTATCGAAACTGGTGTTATCCATGTGGGTGATGAAGTTGAAATCCTCGGTTTGGGTGAAGATAAAAAATCTGTTGTAACAGGTGTTGAGATGTTCCGTAAGTTGCTAGATCAAGGTGAAGCTGGTGACAATGTTGGTCTGTTGCTCCGTGGTATCGACAAAAACGAAATCAAACGTGGTATGGTTCTTTGTAAACCGGGTCAGATTAAACCCCACTCAAGATTTAAAGCTGAGGTTTATATCTTAAAGAAAGAAGAAGGTGGTCGTCATACTCCGTTCCACAATAAATACCGTCCTCAGTTCTACTTGCGTACAATGGACTGCACTGGTGAAATCACTTTGCCGGAAGGAACTGAAATGGTAATGCCGGGTGATAATGTAACAATCACTGTAGAATTGATCTATCCTGTAGCATTGAACCAAGGTCTTCGCTTTGCTATCCGCGAAGGTGGACGTACAGTAGGTGCTGGTCAGATTACTGAAATTCTAGACTAATATATACTATAATTATAATCAGTTCCCGATTTTATCGGGAACTGATTATGTACAAACGGGAGTAGCTCAGTCGGTAGAGCACCGGTCTCCAAAACCGGGTGTCGGGAGTTCGAGCCTCTCCTCCCGTGCTAATATTATTGAAATGAAAAAGATAATAGCTTACTTTAAAGAATCTTACGACGAACTTGTTCATAAAGTATCGTGGCCTACGTATTCTGAACTTGCTAACAGTGCAGTAGTTGTATTATATGCTTCCCTGCTTATTGCATTGGTAGTGTTCGCGATGGACTTCTGTTTCCAGAATTTCATGGAAAAAATTGTTTATCCACATTAAAATTAGGAATTAAAGAATGGCTGAGATTGAAAAAAAATGGTACGTTTTGCGTGCTATTAGTGGTAAAGAAGCCAAGGTTCGGGAATATATCGAAGCTGATATGAAGAACAGTGATCTTGGTGAATATGTTTCTCAGGTATTGATTCCTACTGAAAAAGTTTATCAGGTTCGCAATGGAAAGAAAATTGTGAAAGAGAGAAGTTATCTCCCTGGTTACGTTTTGGTGGAGGCTGCTTTAGTAGGTGAGGTTGCTCACCGCTTGCGCAATACTCCTAATGTGATAGGCTTTTTGGGTGGTTCCGATAAACCGGTGCCTCTCAGACAATCAGAAGTGAATCGTATACTTGGTACAGTAGACGAACTTCAGGAAACGGGTGAAGAACTAAATATCCCGTATGTAGTGGGTGAAACTGTTAAGGTTACTTTTGGTCCTTTTAGCGGATTCAGTGGTGTCATTGAAGAGGTTAATAACGAAAAAAAGAAACTGAAGGTCATGGTGAAGATATTCGGGCGCAAAACGCCGCTGGAATTAGGCTTTATGCAAGTGGAGAAGGAATGATGTACAGCATTGTTACACTGTACTTATTCTTCGTTTAATGTTTATTATAAATCAATTTTAAAATGGCTAAAGAAGTTGCTGGACTAATCAAATTACAGATTAAAGGAGGCGCTGCAAACCCATCACCTCCCGTTGGACCTGCTTTGGGTTCTAAGGGTATTAATATCATGGAGTTTTGCAAGCAATTCAATGCCAGAACCCAAGACAAGGCAGGTAAGATTTTACCTGTTATTATTACTTACTACGCAGATAAGTCTTTCGATTTTGTAATCAAGACTCCTCCCGTTGCTATTCAATTGCTTGAGATGGCTAAGGTAAAGAGTGGTTCTGCTGAGCCTAACCGTAAGAAAGTTGCTGAGATTACTTGGGAACAGGTTCGTACGATTGCTCAGGACAAAATGGTTGACTTGAACTGTTTTACTGTGGAAGCTGCCATGAAAATGGTTGCTGGTACGGCTAGAAGTATGGGTATCGCTGTAAAAGGGGAGTTCCCGATTAATAATTAATAAACTTCAATTGTAATGGGTAAACTGACAAAAAATCAAAAGTTGGCTGCAGAAAAAATTGAAGCAGGGAAAGCATACTCACTGAAAGAAGCTTCGGCTTTGGTAAAAGAAGTTACTTTTACAAAGTTCGATGCCTCATTGGATATTGATGTACGTTTAGGCGTTGATCCGCGTAAGGCAAACCAAATGGTGAGAGGGGTGGTTTCACTTCCTCATGGAACTGGTAAGCAAGTGCGTGTTTTGGTGCTCTGTACACCGGATGCTGAAGCTGCTGCAAAAGAAGCTGGTGCTGACTATGTTGGTCTTGACGAATATATTGAAAAGATCAAAGGTGGATGGACTGATATCGATGTGATTATTACTATGCCATCTATCATGGGTAAAATTGGTGCGCTCGGTCGTGTGCTCGGTCCTCGTGGATTGATGCCGAATCCTAAGAGTGGTACTGTGACTATGGATGTTGCTAAAGCTGTGAGAGAAGTAAAACAAGGTAAAATCGACTTTAAAGTTGATAAAAGCGGTATCGTTCATACTTCTATCGGTAAAGTTTCATTCAGTGCTGATCAGATTCGCGACAATGCGAAAGAATTCATTTCTACTTTGATCAAACTGAAACCGTCTGCAGCTAAAGGTGCATATATAAAGAGTATTTATCTTTCTAGCACAATGAGTCCGGGTATCAAGATAGACCCGAAATCAGTGGAAGAAATCTAATAAAACGGAGAAATAATGAGAAAGGAAGATAAAAGTACGATTATAGAGCAGATTGCTGCTACGGTAAAGGAATATGGTCACTTCTATTTGGTAGATGTTACAGCGATGAACGCCGCTGCTACCAGTGCTTTGAGAAGAGATTGTTTCAAGGCCGGTATCAAATTGATGCTGGTGAAGAACACATTGCTTCATAAAGCGCTTGAAAGTTTGGAAGAAGACTATTCTCCTCTTTACGCTTCTTTGAAGGGCACTACAGCTGTCATGTTCAGTGACACTGCAAATGCTCCTGCCAAATTAATTAAAGATAAGGCGAAAGATGGTATTCCCGGACTGAAAGCCGCATATGCGGAAGAAGGCTTCTATATTGGTGCTGACCAATTGGATGCTCTCGTTTCTATTAAGAGCAAGAATGAAGTTATTGCCGAAATCGTTGCATTGTTGCAATCACCGGCGAAGAATGTTATTTCTGCTCTTCAATCAGGTGGTAACACCCTTCACGGAGTTCTCAAAACACTTGGTGAGAGACCCGAATAATTTTCAAAATTCAACAAAGTATTTAAACAATTAAAATCATACAAAAATGGCAGATTTGAAAGCTTTTGCAGAACAATTAGTTAACTTGACAGTAAAAGAAGTTAATGAACTTGCAACTATCCTTAAAGAAGAATACGGTATTGAACCTGCTGCTGCAGCTGTAGCTGTTGCTGCTGGTCCTGCAGCTGGTGCTGCTGCTGTAGAAGAAAAAACTTCTTTTGATGTAGTATTGAAAGGCGCCGGTGCGGCTAAACTTCAGGTTGTTAAAGCCGTTAAGGAAGCTTGTGGTCTTGGTTTGAAAGAGGCTAAAGACATGGTAGATGGCGCTCCTAGCGTAGTAAAAGAAGGTTTGGCTAAAGACGAAGCAGAATCATTGAAAAAAACACTGGAAGAAGCTGGAGCTGAAGTTGAACTTAAATAACATTATCCTGGAAATCAGGTGATTCGGTTAGGAATCCTTCAAAAGAGGATTCTTAACCTTTTTGTGTATATATTTAAAATTAAGTTCTCCAAATTCATTGACAGATGTCTTCAAATACTGTAAATCAAAGAGTTAATTTTGCTTCGACTAAGAATCCGCTCGAATATCCGGATTTTCTGGAAGTACAATTGAAGTCATTCCAAGACTTTTTACAATTAGATACCCCACCCGAAAAGCGTAAGAATGAGGGGTTGTATAAAGTATTTGCTGAAAACTTCCCCATTGCCGATACAAGAAACAATTTTGTTCTTGAGTTTTTGGATTATTATATTGATCCTCCGCGTTATACCATCGATGATTGTATAGAGCGTGGGCTCACTTATAGTGTTCCTTTAAAAGCAAAGCTTAAGCTATACTGTACTGATCCGGATCATGAAGATTTTGACACAGTGATTCAGGACGTATTCCTTGGTCCGATTCCTTATATGACTGACAAGGCTACTTTTGTGATCAATGGTGCCGAGCGTGTAGTCGTGTCACAGCTTCATCGTTCTCCGGGTGTATTCTTTGGTCAGAGTGTGCATGCTAACGGTACAAAACTTTATTCGGCCCGTATCATACCGTTCAAGGGCTCTTGGATTGAGTTTGCTACTGATATCAATAATGTGATGTACGCATATATTGACCGTAAAAAGAAGCTTCCCGTAACAACTTTATTACGTGCCATAGGCTTTGAAAACGACAAAGATATCTTAGAGATATTCAATCTTGCCGAAGATATAAAAGTAAATAAGACTAATCTGAAGAAGGTTTTAGGTCGTAAGCTGGCTGCACGTGTACTGAAAACATGGATTGAGGATTTCGTTGATGAAGACACCGGAGAGGTTGTTTCTATCGAACGTAACGAAGTTATTATCGATCGTGAGACTGTATTGGAAGAAGAACATATGGCTGAAATTCTTGAGTCGGGTGTTCAAAATATTCTATTGCATAAAGAAGAACCTAACCAGTCGGACTTCTCTATTATTTACAATACGCTGCAGAAAGATCCCAGTAACTCTGAAAAAGAGGCTGTGCTCTATATCTATCGTCAATTGCGTAATGCGGATCCGGCAGATGATGCAAGCGCACGGGAAGTTATCAATAATCTGTTTTTCTCTGAAAAAAGATATGATCTTGGTGATGTAGGTCGTTACAGAATCAACAAAAAGTTGAACCTTTCGACAGATATGGATGTAAGAGTGCTCACCAAGGAAGATATTATTGAGATCATCAAATATCTGATTGAACTGATCAACTCAAAGGCAGACGTGGATGATATCGACCACTTGAGCAATCGTCGTGTGCGTACGGTAGGTGAACAACTTTCCAATCAGTTTGCTGTAGGCTTGGCACGTATGTCCCGTACTATTCGTGAGCGCATGAACGTACGTGATAATGAGGTGTTTACTCCGATCGACTTGATTAATGCGAAGACTATTTCTTCTGTAATCAATTCATTCTTTGGAACAAATGCTTTGTCTCAGTTCATGGACCAAACAAACCCGCTGGCCGAGATTACACATAAGCGTCGTATGTCGGCATTGGGACCCGGCGGTCTTTCTCGTGAACGTGCCGGATTTGAGGTTCGTGACGTTCACTATACGCATTACGGTCGTCTTTGTCCGATTGAGACTCCTGAAGGTCCGAATATCGGATTGATTTCTTCGTTATGTGTGTTTGCGAAGATTAACGATTTGGGTTTTATTGAGACTCCTTACCGTAAAGTGAAGAATGCCCAAGTAGACCTTTCTGCAGAAGGTTTGGTGTATCTTACGGCTGAAGAAGAAGAAGAAAAGGTTATTGCGCAAGGAAACGCTCCGCTGAATGATGACGGTACGTTTGTGCGTAATAAAGTTAAATCTCGCCAAGATGCAGACTTTCCTGTTGTTGAACCGGGAGAGGTTGATTTGATGGACGTTTCTCCTCAGCAGATTGCTTCAATTGCCGCTTCATTGATTCCGTTTCTGGAACATGACGATGCTAACCGTGCTTTGATGGGATCGAACATGATGCGCCAGGCAGTGCCTTTGCTAAGAAGCGAAGCTCCGATTGTCGGAACCGGTATTGAACGTCAATTGGTAAGAGACTCTCGTACTCAGATTACCGCTGAAGGTGACGGTGTGGTTGATTTTGTAGATGCTACGACTATACGTATATTGTATGACCGGACAGAAGATGAAGAGTTTGTAAGCTTCGAACCGGCATTAAAAGAATATAGAATACCTAAATTCCGTAAAACCAATCAGAACATGACGATTGATTTGCGCCCGATTTGCGATAAAGGTCAGCGTGTGAAGAAAGGTGAGATCTTGACGGAGGGTTATTCTACAGAAAATGGTGAATTGGCTTTGGGTAAGAACCTGTTGGTGGCTTACATGCCTTGGAAAGGATATAACTATGAGGATGCCATCGTTTTGAATGAACGCGTGGTGCGTGAGGACTTGCTGACTTCCGTCCATGTAGAAGAATATTCATTGGAGGTCCGTGAAACAAAGCGTGGTATGGAAGAACTGACTTCCGATATTCCTAATGTTAGTGAAGAGGCGACCAAGGACCTTGACGAGAATGGTATCGTAAGAATCGGAGCTCGCATTGAACCGGGAGATATTATGATTGGTAAGATTACTCCGAAAGGTGAATCTGATCCTTCTCCGGAGGAAAAATTGTTGCGCGCAATCTTTGGTGACAAGGCGGGTGATGTGAAAGATGCTTCTTTGAAAGCTTCTCCTTCTCTGAAAGGTGTTGTTATCGATAAGAAATTATTCTCTCGTGTAGTGAAAAACCGTGGTTCCAAACTTGCCGATAAAGCCTTACTACCTAAAATTGACGATGAATTTGAGTCGCAAGTGGCAGATTTGAAACATATTCTTATCAAGAAACTGATGATTTTGACAGAAGGTAAAGTTTCTCAAGGAGTGAAAGATTATCTGGGTGCGGAGGTAGTAGCCAAAGGAGCTAAGTTTGCTGCATCCGATTTTGATTCGCTTGACTTTACTTCCATTCAGCTGAGTAATTGGACGAGTGATGCGCATACTAACGGTATGATTCGCGATCTGGTAATGAACTTCATCAAGAAGTACAAAGAATTGGATGCTGAATTGAAGCGTAAGAAATTTGCTATTACGATAGGCGACGAACTACCTGCCGGAATTATCCAAATGGCTAAAGTTTACATCGCCAAGAAACGTAAGATCGGTGTAGGTGATAAGATGGCCGGTCGCCACGGTAACAAAGGTATTGTTTCGCGTGTCGTACGTCAGGAAGATATGCCGTTCCTGGCAGATGGTACTCCGGTAGACATTGTTTTGAATCCGTTGGGTGTACCTTCTCGTATGAATATCGGTCAGATTTTTGAGGCGGTATTAGGACGTGCAGGAAAAACGTTAGGGGTTAAGTTCGCCACTCCGATTTTTGATGGAGCTACAATGGAAGATTTGAATGAGTGGACTGACAAGGCCGGTCTCCCGCGTTATTGCAAGACTTATCTTTGCGATGGCGGAACCGGTGAGCAATTTGACCAACCGGCAACTGTAGGGGTAACTTATATGTTGAAATTGGGGCACATGGTTGAAGATAAGATGCACGCCCGTTCTATAGGTCCGTATTCATTGATTACCCAGCAGCCTCTTGGAGGTAAAGCGCAATTTGGTGGTCAGCGTTTCGGAGAAATGGAGGTTTGGGCGCTTGAAGGTTTCGGTGCCGCTCATATTCTGCAAGAAATACTCACAATCAAGTCAGATGATGTTATAGGACGCTCCAAGGCTTATGAAGCTATTGTGAAAGGTGAGCCTATGCCACAGCCCGGTATACCGGAGTCGTTGAATGTATTGTTGCACGAGTTGAGAGGTTTAGGTCTAAGTGTTAACTTGGAATAACGAACAAGCAGATAATTCCCCAATTTTGAATTTTTATTTTTCAATTAAATAAGAGTATGGCTTTTAGAAAAGAAAATAAGACGAAAAGTAATTTCTCGAAAATTTCAATAGGATTGGCTTCTCCGGAAGAAATCCTTGAGAATTCGAGTGGTGAAGTTTTGAAGCCTGAAACCATTAATTACCGTACGTACAAGCCGGAACGCGATGGTTTGTTCTGTGAACGTATTTTTGGTCCTATCAAGGATTATGAATGCCATTGCGGAAAATACAAACGTATCCGTTATAAAGGTATCGTCTGCGATCGTTGTGGTGTAGAAGTTACAGAAAAGAAAGTACGGCGTGAACGGATGGGACATATTCAGCTGGTGGTGCCGGTGGCACACATCTGGTATTTCCGTTCGCTTCCTAATAAGATAGGTTATTTGCTCGGATTGCCGACAAAGAAACTGGATTCGATCATATATTACGAGCGGTATGTTGTTATTCAGCCGGGTGTAAAGGCGGAAGACGGTATTGCCGAATATGATCTGCTTTCGGAAGAAGAATATTTGGATATTCTGGATACTCTTCCTAAAGATAATCAATATCTTGAAGATAATGATCCGAACAAGTTCGTAGCAAAGATGGGAGCTGAAGCTATTTACGACCTTTTGGCCCGTCTTGATTTGGATGCTTTATCATATGATTTGCGTCACCGTGCAGGTAACGATGCTTCGCAGCAGCGTAAAAACGAGGCGTTGAAGCGTCTTCAGGTCGTTGAGTCGTTCCGCGTGTCGCGTGGACGTAACAAACCTGAGTGGATGATTGTGCGGGTGGTGCCCGTTATCCCGCCCGAACTTCGTCCGTTGGTGCCGCTGGATGGAGGACGTTTTGCTACATCCGATTTGAACGACCTCTATCGTCGTGTGATTATTCGTAATAATCGTTTGAAAAGACTGATTGAGATTAAGGCTCCGGAGGTAATTCTCCGCAATGAGAAACGTATGCTTCAAGAGTCGGTGGATTCTTTGTTTGACAACTCACGCAAATCAAGCGCTGTTAAGACAGATGCGAATCGTCCGCTGAAATCTTTGTCCGATAGCTTGAAGGGTAAACAAGGACGTTTCCGTCAGAATCTGTTGGGTAAGCGTGTCGATTATTCGGCTCGTTCGGTTATTGTGGTTGGCCCGGAGCTTAAGATGGGCGAATGCGGTATTCCGAAATTAATGGCAGCCGAATTATATAAACCCTTTATTATCCGTAAACTTATTGAACGCGGTATTGTAAAAACGGTAAAATCTGCCAAAAAAATCGTAGATCGTAAGGAACCGGTAATCTGGGATATCTTGGAACATGTGATGAAGGGTCATCCGGTACTGTTGAACCGTGCCCCGACGTTGCACCGTTTGGGTATTCAGGCCTTCCAGCCCAAGATGATCGAAGGAAAGGCTATCCAGTTGCACCCATTGGCATGTACGGCATTTAATGCCGACTTTGACGGTGACCAGATGGCGGTTCACTTGCCGTTAAGCAATGAGGCTATTTTGGAAGCACAGATGCTGATGCTGCAATCTCATAATATTCTGAACCCCGCCAATGGAGCGCCGATTACGGTGCCTGCACAAGATATGGTGCTTGGTTTGTACTATATCACCAAGTTGCGTGCCGGAGCGAAAGGCGAAGGTTTAACTTTTTATGGTCCTGAAGAGGCATTGATTGCATACAATGAGGGGAAGGTAGATATTCATGCGCCTGTTAAAGTCGTTGTAAAAGACATCGATGAAAACGGGAATATTGTCGACGTTATGCGCGAAACCTCTGTAGGACGTGTGATTGTGAACGAGATCGTTCCTCCTGAGGCCGGATATATCAACGAGATTATCTCAAAGAAATCTTTGCGTGATATCATTAGCAACGTCATTAAAGTGTGCGGTGTTTCTAGAGCTGCCGAATTCCTCGACGGTATCAAAAACTTAGGATATCACATGGCATTCAAGGGTGGTCTTTCGTTCAACTTGGGAGACATTATTATACCTGAGGAAAAAGAGAGATTGGTGCAGAAAGGTTACGATGAGGTAGAGCAGGTGGTGAACAATTATAATATGGGTTTCATCACTAATAATGAACGTTATAATCAGGTGATTGATATCTGGACACATGTAAATGCCGAGTTGTCTAATATTTTGATGAAAACCATTTCTTCGGACGATCAGGGATTTAATTCCGTATATATGATGCTTGATTCCGGTGCCCGTGGTTCTAAAGAGCAGATTCGTCAGTTGTCCGGTATGCGTGGTTTGATGGCCAAGCCGCAGAAAGCAGGCGCAGAAGGCGGTCAGATTATTGAAAATCCCATTTTGTCGAATTTTAAAGAGGGGCTTTCGGTATTGGAATACTTTATTTCCACGCACGGTGCTCGTAAAGGTTTGGCCGATACAGCATTGAAGACTGCCGATGCCGGATATTTGACCCGTCGTCTGGTCGATGTGTCTCACGATGTGATTATTACGGAAGAAGATTGCGGAACACTTCGCGGATTGGTTTGTACAGACCTCAAGAGCAACGATGAGGTGATTGCTACCCTATATGAACGTATCTTGGGTCGTGTTTCTGTTCATGATATTATTCATCCTACTACAGGCGAGTTGCTCGTTGCAGGTGGTGAAGAGATTACGGAAGAGGTTGCCAAGAAGATTCAGAACTCACCGATTGAAAGTGTTGAAATTCGTTCGGTATTGACTTGCGAAGCGAAGAAGGGTGTTTGTGCGAAATGCTACGGACGCAACTTGGCTACAAGCCGGATGGTACAGAAAGGTGAAGCCGTAGGGGTGATTGCTGCACAATCTATTGGTGAACCGGGTACACAGCTGACGTTGCGTACATTCCATGCCGGTGGTACCGCAGCTAACATTGCCGCCAATGCAAGCATTGTGGCTAAGAATGACGCGCGTTTGGAGTTCGAAGAGTTGCGCACTGTCGATATTGTCGATGAAATGGGCGAAGCTGCGAAAGTTGTGGTAGGTCGTTTGGCAGAAGTTCGTTCGGTAGATGTGAACACAGGTATTGTTCTTTCTACCCACAACGTTCCTTATGGATCGACATTGTATGTAAGCGATGGCGACTTGGTAGAGAAAGGTAAGCTTGTTGCCAAATGGGATCCGTTTAATGCTGTAATTATAACGGAAGCTACCGGTCGAATCGAATTTGAAGGTGTTATTGAAAACGTAACTTACAAGGTTGAATCGGATGAAGCTACCGGTCTTCGGGAGATTATTATTATCGAATCGAAGGATAAAGCAAAGATGCCTTCGGCTCATATCTTGACGGAAGACGGAGAGTTGATCCGTACCTACAACTTGCCCGTAGGTGGACACGTGATCGTTGAGAACGGTCAGAAAGTGAAAGCCGGTGAAGTAATTGTAAAAATCCCCCGTGCCGTAGGTAAAGCCGGTGATATTACCGGTGGTCTTCCGCGTGTAACCGAATTGTTCGAGGCTCGTAATCCGTCTAATCCTGCTGTCGTTTCCGAAATCGACGGTGAGGTGACCATGGGTAAGATTAAACGTGGTAATCGTGAAATCATTGTTACATCGAAAACCGGTGAGGTGAAGAAATATCTTGTGGCATTGTCTAAGCAGATTCTGGTACAGGAAAACGATTATGTTCGTGCCGGCACACCATTGTCAGATGGAGCCATTACTCCCGCCGACATTTTGGCTATCAAGGGTCCCACTGCCGTGCAGGAATACATTGTGAACGAGGTTCAAGATGTATATCGTTTGCAGGGTGTGAAGATCAACGACAAGCATTTCGAGATTATTGTTCGTCAGATGATGCGTAAAGTGCAAATCGAAGAGCCGGGCGATACTCGCTTCTTGGAGCAACAAGTGGTAGACAAGTTGGAATTCATGGAAGAGAACGATCGTATCTGGGGAAAGAAAGTTGTAGTAGACGCGGGAGATTCTCAGAACCTGCAACGGGGACAGATTGTTACTGCCCGTAAATTGCGCGATGAGAATAGTATGTTGAAGCGTCGCGATTTACGCCTTGTTGAAGTGCGTGATGCCG
This sequence comes from Bacteroides pyogenes DSM 20611 = JCM 6294, assembly GCF_000428105.1. Lineage (GTDB taxonomy): Bacteria > Bacteroidota > Bacteroidia > Bacteroidales > Bacteroidaceae > Bacteroides > Bacteroides pyogenes. The sequence goes on from NZ_ATZH01000003.1 coordinate 132,023, forward strand.
TAGCTGCGACCTCCACTCAGATTCTTCAAGGGATTACACGTGCCGCATTGCAGACTTCAAGCTTCATGTCGGCCGCTTCTTTCCAGGAAACAACCAAGGTGCTGAATGAAGCAGCTATCAACGGCAAAGTTGATAAGCTTGAAGGTATGAAAGAAAATGTAATCTGTGGTCATTTGATTCCTGCCGGTACAGGTTTGCGTGAGTTTGAGAAGATTATTGTCGGTTCGAAAGAAGAATACGACCGTATCTTGGCAAACAAGAAAACTGTGCTTGACTACAATGAAGTAGAATAATACAATCCAATTGATTTATATTAAGGCTGTCTCAAAATCGAAAAATGAGGCAGCCTTATTTATAAGCCGGTGAGTTAAAAACATGATATCCCCTCGTTTTAGTTCTGATTTTCAATCAATGCAAAGCTAAGACAAGAGGAATCATCTTAAAGAAGTTCACTTTATAACAAGGCTTCGGTCTCACACCCTGAGGTTTTCTCTTTAGTTTGTATTAAAGAGGTTCAATTTGTAAGATTCTCAACTCCCAAGATTTATTTTCAAACGGATTTTTTTCAGCAGATGGCGAGAAAGTTGTCGTCTTGATAGGCCTCTTTGGTATTTTCTGTAACCTATTTACACTGCCGAATCCGATGTCTGTCGATCGAATAAAAGCTGTTCGATGTTACTCTTTTAACAAGCTTTGTGTGATGCCCCTCTTAATTTGTCAAAGCAAAGAAGATGCTTCATTTCGTATTCTTCAAAACCCTATCGTGTTTGATTTCAAAGCCCGCCGCCTTTTTTTCAAAGCCCGCCGTGTTTGATTTCAAAGCCCGCGGGCTTTTTTTCAAAGGCGGCGGGCTTTTTTGCAACCAACACCGTTAGTTTATTCCTACTCTTATTTTATTGTAAATCAATATCGTATACCTTTATCCTCAACCTCTGCCGTGTTTTTTGAAATCTGCTGATATTTTAAAGTTTACTGTGTATCTCCTCTCTTTCCCATGCCTTCTCCTGCAAATGTTACTTATGTGGCATGCTGAATGAAAGATTCTCAACTTTTTATCTCACCGGCTGTAATCTCGATTATTTTGTGTTATTTTGCAGGAAACCTTTTAAATTATGAAAGAAATGGAAGAACAAAACAACAATGGTCAGTTACAGATTGAATTGAAAGAAGAAGTGGCATTAGGTACATATTCGAATTTAGCTATCATCACCCATTCAAGTTCCGAGTTCATACTCGATTTTATACGTGTGATGCCCGGGATGCCCAAAGCGAATGTTCAGTCCCGTTTGATTTTAGCTCCCGAGCATGCCAAAAGATTATTGCAGGCTTTGGAAGATAATATATCGAAATATGAACAGGTATTCGGTTCGATACGACTTCCCGATGACGCGACTTTATCCCCGCTGGCGGGTGTAAGGGGAGAAGCGTGAGATGAGTGTACAAGTATTAAAAAATAAAAAAAGATTGTAGCGCATTGAATTTCCAAATTTTATTCGTATTTTTGCAGCCCAAAATGTATAGTTACGAAATTAAATATAATAACAATATAAATTAAAAAACAATTAAAAATGCCTACAATTCAGCAATTAGTAAGAAAAGGACGCGAAGTGTTGGTGGAGAAAAGTAAGTCTCCGGCCTTGGATTCATGTCCTCAAAGACGTGGCGTTTGTGTGAGAGTATATACTACTACTCCTAAAAAGCCGAATTCTGCGATGCGTAAAGTAGCTCGTGTACGTTTGACAAACCAAAAAGAGGTAAACTCATACATTCCGGGTGAAGGACACAACTTGCAGGAGCACTCGATCGTTTTGGTGCGCGGTGGTCGTGTGAAAGACCTTCCGGGCGTGCGTTATCATATTGTGCGCGGTACGCTCGATACAGCAGGTGTCGCCGGTCGTACTCAAAGACGTTCTAAATACGGAGCTAAGCGTCCGAAACCGGGACAAGCAGCACCGGCAAAGAAAAAATAAGGATTAAGACCCCAATTAATTTTTAAGTAATAACTTTCGTTTTAGTTTGTTGGAGATGCTAAAGGTTGAGTAAATTTTCCGGAGGGAAAGTTGAAGAAGTCAAGAGGTAGACAACCAAGAACAAAAACATTATTTTTCAGACAAATGAGAAAAGCTAAACCCAAGAAACGCGTCATCCTTCCGGATCCCGTGTTTAATGATCAAAAGGTTTCCAAGTTCGTAAACCACTTAATGTATGATGGTAAAAAGAACACTTCTTATGAAATCTTTTATGCCGCTTTAGAAACAGTGAAGGCAAAACTTCCTAACGAAGAAAAATCTGCCCTCGAAATCTGGAAAAAAGCGTTGGACAATGTAACTCCTCAAGTAGAAGTAAAATCTCGTCGCGTAGGTGGTGCAACTTTCCAAGTGCCTACAGAAATCCGCCCCGACCGCAAAGAATCGATTTCTATGAAGAATCTGATTCTGTTTGCTCGCAAGAGAGGTGGAAAATCAATGGCAGACAAGTTGGCTGCCGAAATCATGGATGCCTTTAACGAACAGGGCGGTGCGTTCAAGCGTAAAGAAGATATGCACAGAATGGCCGAAGCTAACCGCGCATTTGCTCATTTTAGATTCTAATGCTATAAGAATACGAATAAATAAACTTAAAGTAGAAAGAATAAAATGGCAAAGCAAGATTTATTATTGACTCGTAATATCGGTATCATGGCTCACATTGATGCCGGAAAAACCACAACTTCCGAACGTATCCTTTTCTATACCGGTTTGACTCATAAGATCGGTGAGACGCACGATGGTACGGCTACTATGGACTGGATGGCTCAGGAGCAAGAACGTGGTATCACTATTACATCTGCTGCTACGACTACTCGTTGGAAGTATGCAGACAATACTTATAAGATTAACTTGATTGACACTCCGGGACACGTTGACTTTACTGCTGAAGTAGAACGTTCTTTGCGTGTGCTCGATGGAGCTGTAGCCACATATTGTGCTGTGGGCGGTGTAGAACCCCAGTCGGAAACAGTATGGCGCCAGGCTGACAAATATAATGTTCCCCGTATCGCATACGTGAACAAAATGGACCGTTCGGGCGCAGACTTCTTTGAAGTAGTTCGTCAGATGAAAGAAGTTTTGGGCGCTAATCCGTGCCCTATTGTAGTGCCTATCGGAGCTGAAGAAAACTTCAAGGGATTGGTTGATCTGATCAAGATGAAAGCTATTTATTGGCACGATGAAACCATGGGAGCCGATTATTCTGTAGAAGAAATCCCGGCTGACCTTATCGATGAAGCCAATGAGTGGAGAGATAAAATGCTTGAAAAGGTGGCAGAGTTCGACGATTCTTTGATGGAAAAATATTTCGACGATCCTTCTACCATTACCGAAGAGGAAGTGTTGAGAGCCTTGCGCAACGCAACAGTCCAAATGGCTGTCGTTCCGATGCTTTGCGGTTCTTCTTTCAAGAATAAGGGCGTTCAGACATTGCTCGATTATGTTTGCGCTTTCTTGCCTTCTCCGTTGGATACAGAGAATGTAGTCGGTACAAATCCGAATACAGGAGCTGAAGAAGATCGTAAGCCAAGCGAGGAAGAAAAAACTTCTGCTTTGGCGTTCAAGATCGCTACCGACCCGTATGTAGGGCGCCTGACTTTCTTCCGTGTATATTCGGGTAAAGTGGAAGCCGGCTCTTATATTTACAACTCTCGTTCGGGTAAAAAAGAGCGTGTTTCTCGTCTGTTCCAGATGCACTCCAACAAGCAGAATCCGGTTGAGTTGATCGCTGCCGGTGATATCGGTGCAGGTGTGGGTTTCAAAGATATCCGTACGGGTGATACATTGTGTGACGAATCGGCTCCGATTGTATTGGAATCAATGGACTTCCCCGAACCGGTTATCGGTATCGCCGTTGAGCCGAAGACTCAAAAGGATATGGATAAGCTTTCTAACGGTTTGGCGAAATTGGCAGAGGAAGACCCCACATTTACCGTAAAGAGCGACGAGCAAACCGGACAAACTATCATCTCCGGTATGGGTGAGCTTCACTTGGATATCATTATCGACCGTTTGAAACGCGAGTTCAAGGTTGAATGTAACCAAGGTAAGCCTCAGGTAAACTATAAAGAAGCCATCACGAAAACCGTTAATTTGCGCGAAGTATACAAGAAACAGTCGGGTGGACGCGGTAAATTTGCCGATATCATTGTAAACATCGGGCCGGTTGACGAAGACTTTACTTTGGGTGGCTTGCAATTCGTTGATGAAGTGAAGGGAGGTAATATTCCGAAAGAGTTTATTCCCTCTGTTCAGAAAGGTTTCGCTACAGCAATGAAGAACGGTGTATTGGCCGGATATCCTTTGGATTCATTGAAAGTAACGCTCGTTGATGGTTCATTCCACCCGGTTGACTCCGACCAATTGTCGTTTGAGATTTGCGCTATCCAAGCTTACAAGAACGCTTGCGCCAAGGCAGGTCCTGTGTTGATGGAGCCTATTATGCGCCTGGAGGTTGTTACTCCGGAAGAAAATATGGGTGACGTGATCGGCGACTTGAACAAACGCCGCGGCCAAGTAGAAGGTATGGAATCAAGCCGTTCGGGTGCCCGTATTGTGAAGGCATTGGTTCCGTTGGCTGAAATGTTTGGTTACGTAACAGCATTACGTACAATCACTTCCGGTCGCGCGACTTCTTCAATGACTTACTCACACCATGCCCAGGTGTCTACCTCTATTGCCAAAGCAGTATTGGATGAAGTGAAAGGGCGTGTGGATTTACTGTAAAAAACAAAAGCAGCAGGCTAGCGAATGACTCTTAGCCTGCCGCTTTATATCATTTTATAAAATACTTAATTAAAAACTGTAATGAGTCAGAAAATTAGAATTAAATTGAAATCTTACGACCACAACTTGGTTGACAAGTCGGCTGAGAAGATTGTAAGAACAGTAAAGGCTACAGGTGCCATTGTTAGCGGTCCTATTCCTCTGCCTACGCACAAACGTATCTTTACCGTGAACCGTTCGACTTTCGTTAACAAAAAGTCGCGCGAACAGTTTGAACTCTCTTCTTACAAGAGATTAATCGATATTTACAGCTCAACGGCTAAAACTGTCGATGCTCTGATGAAGCTGGAGTTGCCGAGTGGTGTAGAAGTAGAAATTAAAGTTTGATAATTAAAGATTAGTGAAATGCCAGGATTATTAGGAAAAAAAATCGGAATGACATCCGTTTTCAGTGCCGATGGTAAGAATGTACCATGCACTGTTATCGAAGCAGGTCCTTGTGTTGTTACTCAGGTTAAAACTGTAGAAAAAGATGGCTATGCGGCTGTTCAGTTGGGTTTCCAAGACAAAAAAGAGAAACATACGACAAAACCGCTGATGGGGCACTTCAAAAAAGCAGGGGTAACTCCAAAGAGACACTTGGCTGAGTTCAAAGAGTTTGAAACAGAGTTGAATTTGGGAGACACTGTTACCGTGGAGCTGTTCAACGACGCTGTGTTTGTAGACGTTGTTGGAACTTCAAAAGGTAAAGGTTTCCAAGGTGTAGTCAAAAGACACGGATTTGGTGGTGTAGGTCAGTCTACACACGGTCAGCACAACCGCGCTCGTAAGCCGGGTGCCATTGGTGCATGTTCTTATCCTGCCAAAGTATTCAAGGGAATGCGCATGGGCGGACAGCTCGGAGGTGACAGAGTCACTATTCAAAACTTACAGGTATTAAAAGTAATCGCGGAGCATAACCTTCTTTTGATTAAAGGTTCTATCCCTGGTTGCAAAGGTTCAATCGTAATAATTGAGAAATAATGGAAGTTAACGTATATAACATTAAAGGTGAAGACACCGGGAGAAAGGTTACGTTAAACGAATCTATCTTCGGAATTGAGCCCAACGACCACGCTATCTATTTGGACGTAAAACAGTTTATGGCCAATCAGCGTCAGGGTACTCATAAGTCAAAAGAAAGAAGCGAAATCAGTGGTTCTACCCGTAAAATCGGTCGTCAAAAAGGCGGCGGCGGGGCACGTCGTGGTGATATGAATTCGCCGGTGCTTGTTGGTGGCGGACGTGTTTTCGGTCCGAAACCAAGAGATTACTACTTCAAGTTGAATAAAAAAGTTAAGACATTGGCTCGTAAGTCAGCTTTGTCTTACAAAGCTCAAAACAATGCAATCGTTGTTCTGGAAGACTTCACTTTTGAGGCTCCTAAGACAAAAGATTTCATTGCGATGACAAAAAATCTTAAAGTTTCCGATAAAAAGCTACTTATGATTTTACCGGAAGCAAATAAAAACGTATATTTGTCAGCTCGTAACATAAAGGGAGCGAATGTTCAGACTATCTCAGGATTAAATACTTACAGGGTATTGGATGCTGGGGTTCTTGTGCTTACGGAAAACTCTCTGAAAGCTATTGACAATATCTTAATTTAAAAAAGGAGGCTTAAATAATGGGAATTATTATTAAACCGTTGGTGACAGAAAAGATGACTGCAATTACAGATAAGCTGAATCGCTTCGGCTTTATCGTGCGTCCTGAAGCTAACAAACTGGAAATTAAGAAAGAAGTCGAAGCCCTTTACAATGTTACTGTAGTTGATGTAAATACAGCTACGTATGCTGGAAAAAATAAGAGCCGCTATACAAAAGCCGGCCTTATCAATGGTCGCACTAATGCTTTCAAAAAAGCACTCGTGACATTGAAAGAAGGAGATACTATTGATTTTTATAGCAATATTTAATAAAAATGGCAGTACGTAAATTAAAGCCCACAACACCGGGGCAAAGACATAAAGTTATTGGTACTTTCGAGGAGATTACTGCATCAGTACCAGAGAAGTCTCTTGTATATGGTAAGAAATCATCGGGTGGTCGCAACAACCAAGGCAAGATGACAATGCGCTACATTGGTGGCGGTCACAGAAAGATGATTAGAATTGTTGACTTCAAGAGAAATAAAGACGGTGTTCCAGCAGTGGTGAAAACTATCGAATACGATCCGAACCGTTCGGCTCGTATCGCTTTGTTATTTTATGCCGATGGAGAAAAAAGATATATTATTGCTCCCAATGGATTGCAAGTTGGTGCGACTCTGATGTCAGGTGAAACAGCGGCGCCAGAGATTGGTAACGCTCTTCCTCTTCAGAATATTCCCGTGGGTACTGTAATTCACAATATCGAACTGCGCCCGGGACAGGGTGCCGCTTTGGTCAGATCGGCCGGTAACTTTGCGCAGTTGACTTCTCGTGAGGGAAAATATTGTGTGGTAAAATTGCCTTCAGGTGAGGTGAGACAAATTCTTAGCACTTGTAAAGCTACTATCGGTAGCGTTGGTAATTCGGATCATGGATTGGAAAGCTCAGGTAAAGCCGGACGCTCTCGTTGGATGGGACGTCGTCCTCGCAACCGTGGTGTTGTTATGAACCCGGTTGATCACCCGATGGGTGGAGGTGAAGGACGCGCTTCCGGAGGTCATCCGAGATCTCGCAAGGGATTGTATGCTAAGGGACTTAAGACCAGAGCTCCTAAGAAACACTCGTCTAAGTACATTATTGAGAGAAGAAAAAAGTAATCTGATTAATTGAGTAAACTATGAGTCGTTCATTAAAAAAAGGTCCATATATTAACGTAAAACTTGAAAAGAAAGTGCTTGCCATGAATGAGTCAGGCAAGAAAGTCGTGGTTAAGACTTGGGCCAGAGCTTCAATGATTTCGCCTGATTTTGTAGGGCATACAGTTGCAGTTCACAACGGAAATAAATTTATTCCTGTTTATGTTACCGAAAATATGGTCGGACACAAGTTGGGCGAATTCGCTCCAACTCGTACATTCAGAGGACACGCTGGTAACAAGAAAAAATAACAGGATTTATTTGAAATAATAAAGTAATAAATATAATGGGAGCAAGAAAAAAAATATCGGCTGAAAAAAGAAAAGAAGCCCTTAAGACCATGTATTTTGCTAAATTGCAAAATGTTCCTACTTCTCCGCGAAAGATGCGTTTGGTGGCTGACATGATTCGCGGAATGGAAGTGAACAGAGCACTTGGTGTTTTGAAGTTTTCTTCAAAAGAAGCTGCTGCAAGAGTGGAGAAATTGCTTCGCTCTGCAATTGCTAACTGGGAGCAGAAAAACGAGCGCAAAGCTGAAAGCGGCGAATTGTTCATAACTAAAATTTATGTTGATGGAGGCGCTACTCTGAAAAGAATGAGACCGGCACCTCAGGGGAGAGGTTATAGAATTCGTAAACGTTCAAATCATGTGACGTTGTTCGTTGATTCTAAGAGTAATAACGAAGATCAAAATTAAGGTAGATGGGACAAAAAGTTAATCCAATAAGCAACCGTTTAGGAATTATCAGAGGATGGGATTCTAATTGGTACGGTGGAAATGATTACGGTGATTCTTTGCTGGAAGATAGCAAAATCCGTAAATATCTTAATGCAAGACTTGCAAAAGCAAGCGTTTCAAGAATTGTAATTGAACGTACGCTGAAGCTTGTGACTATTACTGTTTGCACTGCTCGTCCGGGTATTATTATCGGAAAAGGTGGCCAGGAAGTTGATAAGTTGAAAGAAGAGTTGAAAAAGGTTACCGACAAGGATATTCAAATCAATATCTTTGAAGTGAAGAGACCCGAACTGGACGCTGTGATTGTTGCCAACAACATCGCTCGTCAGGTAGAAGGTAAAATTGCCTATCGCCGCGCTATTAAAATGGCCATCGCAAACACGATGCGCATGGGCGCCGAAGGTATCAAAATTCAGATTTCAGGACGTTTGAATGGAGCTGAGATGGCTCGTTCTGAAATGTATAAGGAAGGAAGAACTCCGTTGCACACTTTCAGAGCTGATATCGACTACTGTCATGCGGAAGCATTGACCAAGGTAGGATTGTTGGGTATCAAAGTTTGGATTTGTAGAGGTGAAGTGTTTGGTAAGAGAGAATTGGCTCCGAACTTTACACAAAGCAAAGAAAGTGGTCGTGGAAACAATAGTGGAAGCAACGGCGGAAGAAACTTCAAAAGAAAGAAAAATAATCGCTAAACGAATTTGAATTTTAGGAAACTATGTTACAACCGAAAAAGACAAAATTCAGAAGACAACAGAAAGGCCGTGCGAAAGGAAATGCCCAAAGAGGTAACCAATTGGCTTTTGGTTCTTTTGGCATTAAGGCTTTGGAAACAAAATGGATTACAGGCCGTCAGATCGAAGCTGCTCGTATTGCAGTAACAAGATATATGCAACGTCAAGGACAGATCTGGATTCGTATATTCCCTGATAAACCGATTACTCGCAAGCCGGCTGATGTACGTATGGGTAAAGGTAAAGGTAGCCCCGAAGGATTTGTGGCTCCTGTTACTCCGGGTAGAATTATTATCGAGGCTGAAGGAGTATCTTATGAAATCGCGAAAGAGGCATTGCGCTTAGCTGCTCAAAAGCTTCCTATTACAACGAAATTCGTCGTAAGACGTGATTATGATATTCAAAATCAAAATGCGTAAGGTTTATGAAAATTGCAGAAATTAAAGAATTAGCTACTACTGATTTGGTAGATAGAATTGAGGCAGAAACTGCGAATTATAATCAGATGGTTATTAATCATTCGATTTCTCCTTTGGAAAATCCTGCCCAGATTAAACAATTACGCAGGACTATTGCGCGTATGAAGACTGAATTACGCCAAAGAGAACTTAACAATAAATGATCAGCTTGATGGAAGCAAGAAATTTAAGAAAAGAAAGAACAGGGGTTGTGTTGAGCAATAAGATGGAAAAAACCATCACTGTTGCGGCTAAGTTTAAAGAAAAACACCCTATATATGGTAAATTCGTTAGCAAAACGAAAAAATACCATGCTCATGATGAAAAGAATGAATGCAATATCGGTGATACTGTACGCATTATGGAAACTCGTCCTTTGAGCAAGACTAAAAGATGGAGATTAGTAGAAATAATTGAAAGAGCTAAGTAATTATGATACAAGTAGAATCCAGACTTACAGTATGTGATAACAGTGGAGCTAAAGAGGCATTGTGTATCCGTGTTTTAGGTGGCACAGGTCGTCGTTACGCTTCAGTGGGGGATGTTATTGTAGTTTCTGTAAAGAGTGTCATCCCTTCGAGTGATGTTAAAAAAGGTGCGGTATCAAAGGCTTTGATTGTACGTACGAAGAAAGAGATCCGTCGTCCCGATGGCTCTTATATACGTTTTGATGATAACGCTTGCGTGTTGTTGAACAATGCAGGCGAAATTAGAGGTAGTCGTATTTTCGGCCCGGTAGCAAGAGAACTTCGTGCTACAAACATGAAAGTTGTGTCACTTGCGCCTGAAGTACTTTAATTTTGTAAAAGATTTAAGTAATGAGTAAATTACATATTAAAAAAGGCGATACAGTTTACGTAAATGCTGGTGAAGATAAGGGCAAAACTGGTCGTGTGTTGAAGGTTCTTGTTAAAGAAAAACGTGCCTTTGTAGAAGGTATCAATATGGTATCTAAAAGCACTAAACCGAATACGAAGAACCCCCAAGGTGGTATCGTGAAGCAAGAAGCTTCTATCCACATTTCAAACTTGAACCCGATTGATCCCAAAACTGGTAAAGCAACGCGTATTGGGAGAAAAATGAGTTCTGAAGGAACTTTAGTGCGTTATTCTAAAAAATCAGGAGAGGAGATTAAGTAATGAGTAATACTGCAAGTCTTAAGAAAGAATATGCAGAGCGTATAGCTCCTGCATTGAAATCACAATTCCAGTATTCTTCAACGATGCAGATACCCGTACTTAAGAAGATTGTGATCAATCAAGGTTTGGGTATGGCTGTGGCCGACAAGAAGATTATTGAAGTTGCAATCAATGAAATGACAGCTATTACCGGTCAAAAAGCCGTAGCAACCATTTCTCGTAAGGATATCGCTAACTTTAAGTTGCGTAAAAAGATGCCGATCGGTGTGATGGTAACTTTGCGTCGTGAAAGAATGTACGAGTTTTTAGAGAAATTGGTTCGTGTAGCTCTTCCACGTATTCGCGACTTTAAAGGTATCGAAACTAAATTTGATGGAAAAGGTAATTATACCCTCGGTATTCAGGAGCAAATCATTTTCCCTGAAATAAATATCGATAGTATTACCAGAATTCTCGGAATGAATATTACCTTTGTAACCTCTGCGCAAACAGATGAAGAAGGATTTGCTTTGTTGAAAGAATTCGGATTACCTTTTAAAAACGCTAAAAAAGACTGATAAGATATGGCAAAGGAATCAATGAAAGCACGTGAAGTTAAACGTGCTAAATTAGTAGCCAAATACGCCGAGAAAAGAGCTCAACTGAAGAAAGAAGGCGACTATGAAGCATTGCAGGCGCTTCCTAAAAATGCATCTCCGGTGCGTTTGCACAATCGCTGCAAGTTGACAGGTCGCCCTAAAGGGTATATCCGACAGTTTGGTATCTCGAGAATTCAATTCCGTGAGATGGCATCTAACGGATTGATCCCGGGCGTAAAAAAAGCAAGTTGGTAATTTTTGTTTTAAATATTGTCAGGGAAGTCCTGATTAATTTAATTTATTTTATATGACTGATCCAATAGCAGATTATTTGACGAGGTTGCGGAACGGAATTAGTGCAAAACACAGAGTTGTGGAAGTTCCCGCTTCAAATTTGAAAAAAGAAATCACGAAGATTCTTTTTGAAAAAGGCTACATTCTTAACTATAAGTTTGTAGAAGATGGTCCTCAAGGAACTATTAAAGTTGCTTTGAAGTATGATCCCGTTAACAAGGTTAATGCGATTAAAAAATTGATTAGAATATCTTCTCCGGGGTTGCGTAAGTATACCGGTTACAAAGATATGCCGCGTGTTATTAATGGGTTGGGTATTGCTATAATATCTACTTCCAAAGGTGTAATGACCGACAAAGAAGCTGCTGAATTGAAGATTGGCGGCGAAGTTTTGTGTTATGTATATTAATAGGAGGAATTAAGCAATGTCAAGAATAGGAAAATTACCCATTAGTATTCCTGCCGGAGTGACAGTTACTCTGAAGGATAATGTGGTTACCGTGAAGGGACCGAAAGGCGAACTCTGCCAATATGTGAATCCTGCTATCAATGTTGCCATTGAAGACGGACACGTAACTTTAACAGAAAATGAAAAAGAAATGCTTGATAACCCGAAGCAAAAGCATGCTTTCCATGGTTTGTATCGTTCATTGCTCCACAACATGGTTGTAGGCGTGTCTGAAGGATATAAAAAAGAACTGGAACTTGTTGGTGTGGGGTATCGCGCTTCTAACCAAGGTAATATCATAGAGCTGTCTTTAGGCTATACACACAGTATTTTCATGCAGTTGCCTGCTGAAATCAAAGTGGAAACTAAGTCTGAGAGAAATAAAAACCCTCTTATCATCTTAGAATCGTGTGACAAACAATTGCTCGGTCAAGTTTGCTCTAAAATACGTTCTTTCCGTAAACCTGAACCATATAAAGGTAAAGGTATTAAGTTTGTTGGCGAAGTTGTTCGCAGAAAGTCTGGTAAATCTGCCGGCGCTAAATAATTTACATAAAATTAGATCATTATGACAACAAAAATAGAAAGACGAATTAAGATCAAATATAGAGTGCGCAATAAAATTTCAGGTACTCCTGAATGTCCGCGCATGAGTGTTTTTAGAAGTAACAAGCAAATTTACGTCCAGATTATCGATGATTTGTCTGGAAAAACCTTAGCCGCGGCTTCTTCTTTAGGTGTAACAGAAAAAGTTACTAAGAAAGAACAAGCAGCTAAAGTTGGTGAGATGATTGCTAAGAAAGCACAGGAAGCAGGTATTACTACCGTTGTTTTCGACCGTAATGGTTACTTGTATCATGGGAGAGTAAAAGAAGTAGCTGATGCAGCTCGTAACGGTGGACTTAAATTTTAATCATTATGGCAGGAGTTAATAATAGAGTAAAAGTTACTAACGATATAGAACTGAAAGATAGACTGGTTGCTATTAATCGTGTTACTAAGGTTACCAAAGGTGGTAGAACCTTTAGTTTCTCAGCAATTGTTGTTGTAGGTAACGAAGAAGGTATCATCGGTTGGGGACTGGGTAAGGCTGGAGAAGTAACAGCTGCTATCGCTAAAGGTGTTGAATCGGCCAAAAAGAACTTGGTTAGAGTTCCTGTATTAAAAGGTACTGTTCCGCATGAGCAATCGGCAAGATTCGGTGGAGCTGAAGTGTTCATCAAGCCGGCATCTCACGGTACCGGTGTGGTAGCCGGAGGCGCTATGCGCGCAGTATTGGAAAGTGTTGGTGTAACCGACGTTCTGGCAAAGTCGAAAGGCTCTTCTAATCCGCATAATCTTGTTAAAGCTACAATTTTGGCTTTGAGTGAGATGCGTGACGCAAGAATGGTAGCTCAGAACAGAGGTATAAGTGTTGAAAAAGTATTTAGAGGATAAGGAGGAAGATATGTCAACTATAAAAATCAAACAAGTGAAAAGTAGAATTGGTGCTCCACTTGATCAAAAAAGAACTCTTGACGCACTGGGACTTCGCAAGTTGAATCGTGTTGTAGAACACGAAAATACTCCTTCAATTCTAGGAATGGTAGATAAAGTAAAACACTTGGTTACCATTGTTAAGTAATTTTGTTGAATAATAAAACTATTACAATATGAACTTAAGTAATCTAAAACCTGCAGAAGGATCTACCAAGACAAGAAAAAGAATCGGACGTGGTCCCGGTTCGGGATTGGGAGGTACTTCTACAAGAGGTCATAAAGGAGCTAAATCAAGATCAGGATACTCTAAAAAAATCGGTTTTGAAGGTGGACAGATGCCACTTCAGCGTCGAGTACCTAAATTTGGTTTTAAGAATATCAATCGTGTCGAATATAAAGCAATCAATTTGGATACCATTCAGAAGCTTGCTGAAGCTAAGAATTTGGAAAAACTTGGTTTGAACGACTTTATTGAAGCAGGGTTTATTTCTTCAAATCAGTTGGTAAAAGTATTGGGTAATGGAGCTCTGACTAAGAAGCTTGAAGTGGAAGCTCATGCATTCTCTAAGAGTGCGTCAGCTGCTATTGAAGCTGCTGGTGGAACTGTAGTAAAACTCTGATTCAATGAGAAAAGCTATTGAAACATTAAAGAATATATGGAAGATTGAGGATCTGAGACAACGGATCCTCATTACCATATTGTTTGTGGCAATTTATCGTTTTGGTTCGTATGTCGTATTGCCGGGTGTTAATCCGGGAATGTTGGCTAAATTGCACGAGCAAACAAGTGAAGGTCTTCTTGCCTTGTTAAATATGTTCTCGGGAGGAGCTTTTTCCAATGCTTCTATTTTTGCATTGGGAATAATGCCTTATATTTCTGCATCTATCGTGATTCAGTTGTTGGGAATCGCTGTGCCGTATTTCCAAAAATTGCAACGTGAGGGTGAGAGTGGCAGAAGAAAAATGAATCAATATACTCGTTATTTGACAATTGCTATATTGCTTTTTCAGGCCCCTTCTTATTTATTCAACCTTAAAATGCAGGCCGGACCTTCCTTAAATGCTTCATTAGGTTGGACTCTGTTTATTGTTACCTCTACCATTATTTTGGCAGCAGGTAGTATGTTTATTTTGTGGCTTGGTGAAAGAATTACCGATAAAGGTATAGGCAATGGTATTTCATTTATCATTTTGATTGGTATTATTGCTCGTTTCCCGGATGCTTTGTTACAAGAGATTGTCTCTAGACTTGCCAACAAGAGTGGAGGTTTGATTATGTTAATTGTCGAAATCGCTTTCTTGCTGCTGGTTATTGCCGCTGCAATTCTTCTTGTGCAAGGTACGAGAAGGATTCCTGTGCAATATGCAAAGCGGATTGTGGGCAATAAACAATATGGTGGCGCCAGACAATACATACCTCTGAAAGTAAATGCTGCTGGTGTAATGCCTATTATTTTTGCTCAGGCAATAATGTTTATTCCAATCACATTTATCGGTTTTTCGAATACAAATAATGCAGACAGCTTCTTGCATGCGTTTATGGATCATACAAGTTTCTGGTATAATTTTGTTTTTGCGGTAATGATTATATTATTTACATATTTCTATACTGCAATAACAATTAACCCGACTCAGATGGCCGAAGATATGAAAAGAAACAATGGCTTTATCCCCGGTATCAAACCAGGAAAGAAGACAGCAGAGTATATCGATGATATTATGTCTCGTATCACTTTGCCGGGCTCTTTCTTCTTGGCTTTGGTTGCTATTTTACCAGCTTTTGCCGGTATATTCGGGGTACAGGCTGGTTTTGCCCAGTTCTTCGGTGGTACGTCTTTGTTAATTCTTGTAGGTGTAGTTCTTGATACGTTGCAACAAGTTGAGAGTCATTTGTTGATGAGACATTATGACGGTTTGTTGAAATCTGGTCGTATCAAAGGGCGAGCTGGGGTAGCAGCATATTAATTCTTTAGATTAGAAATGATTTTTCTTAAAACTGAAGATGAGATAGAATTGCTCCGCCAGAGTAATCTGTTGGTTGGAAAAACATTGGCAGAGATTGCTAAGATATTGAAGCCTGGTGTTACTACGCGTGAGTTGGATAAAGTTGCTGAAGAGTTTATTAGAGATAACGGAGCAATTCCAACTTTCAAAGGTTTTCCGAATCAATATGGAAGTCCTTTCCCGGCATCCATTTGTACTTCTGTTAACGAACAGGTAGTGCATGGTATCCCCGGTGATATTGTTCTAAAAGAAGGCGACATTGTATCGGTTGATTGCGGGACGTATATGAATGGTTTCTGTGGTGATTCTGCTTATACCTTTTGTGTGGGGGAAGTAGATGAAGAAGTTCGTCGGCTTTTAAAAGTGACAAAGGAGGCTCTGTATATTGGTATTCGGAACGCTTTACATGGAAAAAGAATAGGTGATATCGGATATGCTATTCAGCAATATTGCGAGTCACATTCCTATGGTGTAGTGCGTGAATTTGTTGGCCATGGTATTGGAAAAGAAATGCATGAAGAACCCCAAGTACCCAATTATGGAAAGCGGGGATACGGTCCTTTAATGAAAAGAGGGCTTTGCATTGCAATCGAACCAATGATTACTTTGGGTGAGCGGCAGGTGATGATGGAAAGGGATGGATGGACGGTGTGTACCAGAGACAGAAAGTGCGCAGCACATTTTGAACATACCGTAGCCGTTGGAGCCGGTGAAGCAGATATTCTGTCTTCATTCAAGTTTATAGAAGAAGTATTAGGAGATAAAGCAATATAATATGGCAAAGCAATCTGCAATAGAACAAGATGGAGTTATAGTTGAAGCATTGTCGAATGCAATGTTTCGTGTTGAATTAGAAAACGGACATGAGATTACTGCGCATATTTCAGGTAAGATGCGGATGCATTACATCAAGATCTTGCCGGGAGATAAAGTGAGAGTCGAAATGTCTCCTTACGACTTATCGAAAGGAAGAATTGTGTTTAGATATAAATAAAATTAGATATGAAAGTAAGAGCATCATTAAAGAAACGCACGCCAGAATGTAAGATCGTTAGACGCAATGGCCGTTTGTATGTTATTAACAAGAAAAATCCTAAGTATAAACAACGTCAAGGATAATTTATTATTTTTGCAAAAAAAATAATTTAGTATATGGCTATAAGAATAGTTGGTGTAGATTTGCCTCAGAATAAAAGAGGCGAGATTGCGTTGACCTATGTATATGGAATAGGTCGTAGTAGTTCAGCTAAGATTTTAGAGAAAGCAGGTGTTGATAAAGACATCAAAGTAAAAGACTGGACAGATGATCAGGCAGCTAAGATTCGTGAGATTATCGGTGCTGAGTATAAAGTAGAAGGGGATCTTCGCTCTGAAGTTCAATTGAACATTAAGCGATTAATGGATATCGGTTGTTATCGTGGTGTGCGTCATCGTATCGGATTGCCTGTAAGAGGTCAGAGTACGAAGAATAATGCACGTACTCGTAAGGGTAGGAAGAAAACCGTTGCTAATAAGAAAAAAGCTACTAAATAATAATTGTTGATATGGCAAAAAAAACAGTTGCAGCAAAGAAGAGAAATGTGAAAGTAGACGCTAATGGACAATTGCATGTTCATTCATCTTTCAACAATATTATTGTTTCTCTTGCAAACAGTGAAGGGCAGATTATTTCATGGTCATCTGCCGGAAAGATGGGATTTAGAGGTTCTAAAAAGAATACTCCTTATGCAGCTCAGATGGCTGCCCAAGATTGTGCGAAAGTGGCATTCGATCTTGGCCTTAGAAAGGTAAAAGCATATGTAAAAGGTCCGGGTAACGGACGTGAATCAGCTATCAGAACCATCCATGGAGCCGGTATCGAAGTTACTGAAATTATTGATGTGACTCCGCTCCCCCATAATGGTTGTCGTCCTCCTAAAAGACGTAGAGTTTAATTTACCTTTAACTTAAAAATGATCTTGATTTTGTTTATGGATTGCATTATTTCTTCTCTGTAATCGCGGCTGCAACAAATTAAGTTCATGAATAAACAATTAAATATTTAAAAGAAATGGCTAGATATACTGGACCAAAATCAAGAATCGCCCGTAAATTCGGTGAAGGTATTTTTGGAGCTGACAAAGTTTTGTCCAAAAAGAATTATCCTCCCGGACAGCATGGAAATTCTAGAAAAAGAAAGACTTCTGAATATGGAATTCAACTTCGTGAGAAACAGAAGGCTAAGTATACTTATGGAGTTTTGGAAAAACAATTCCGCAATCTGTTTAAGAAAGCTGAAACAGCTAAAGGTATTACCGGTGAAATTCTTATTCAATTGCTCGAATGCCGTCTTGACAATGTAGTTTTCCGTTTGGGAATTGCTCCTACTCGTGCTGCTGCCCGTCAAATGGTAAGCCACAAACATATCACTGTGGATGGTGAAGTGGTAAATATCCCTTCTTATGCGGTAAAACCCGGACAATTGATCGGTGTTCGTGAAAGATCTAAATCTCTGGAAGTAGTTGCTAATTCTTTGGCCGGTTTCAATCATAGCAAATATGCCTGGTTGGAATGGGACGAAGCTTCAAAAGTAGGTAAAATGTTGCATGTGCCTGAGAGGGCAGATATTCCTGAGAACATTAAAGAACATTTGATCGTTGAATTGTATTCTAAATAATAATTAATTTCATGGCGATATTAGCATTTCAAAAACCTGATAAAGTATTGATGTTGGATGCGGATCCGAAAATCGGGAAATTCGAGTTTCGTCCGCTGGAGCCGGGGTTTGGTATTACTGTAGGTAATGCATTGCGCCGTATTCTTCTTTCTTCATTGGAAGGTTTTGCTATCACTACTATCAGAATTGAAGGGGTGGAGCATGAGTTTTCCAGTGTACCCGGAGTAAAGGAAGATGTTACCAACATTATCTTGAATCTGAAACAAGTAAGATTCAAGCAAGTAGTTGAAGAGTTCGAAAGCGAAAAAGTGAGTATCACTGTAGAGAATTCGAGTGAATTTAAAGCAGGTGACATAGGTAAGTATTTGACTGGATTTGAAGTGTTAAATCCTGAATTAGTTATTTGTCATTTAGATTCTAAGGCAACTATGCAGATCGATCTTACTATTAACAAAGGCCGTGGCTATGTTCCTGCTGAAGAAAATCGCGAATATTGTACGGATGTTAATGTAATTCCAATCGATTCTATTTATACTCCGATACGTAATGTCAAGTATTTGGTTGAAAACTTCCGTGTAGAACAGAAGACAGACTACGAAAAGCTGGTGCTTGAGATTACTACCGACGGTTCTATACACCCGAAGGATGCACTGAAAGAAGCCGCAAAAATTTTGATTTATCATTTCATGCTCTTCTCTGATGAAAAAATCACTTTGGAAACAAGTGACGGTGATGGTAATGAAGAGTTCGATGAAGAAGTTTTGCATATGCGTCAGCTGCTTAAAACCAAACTTGTTGATATGGACTTGTCTGTTCGTGCCCTTAACTGCTTGAAGGCCGCTGATGTGGAAACTTTAGGTGATTTGGTACAATACAACAAGACCGATCTTTTGAAGTTCAGAAACTTCGGAAAGAAATCGCTTACCGAGCTTGATGATTTGCTGGAAAGTCTGAATCTGTCGTTTGGAACCGATATTTCTAAATATAAATTAGATAAAGAATAAAAAATGAGACATAATAAAAAATTCAATCATTTAGGTCGTACTGCTTCTCATAGAAATGCTATGTTATCTAACATGGCTTGCTCTTTGATCAAGCACAAAAGAATCACTACGACTGTTGCAAAGGCGAAAGCTTTGAAGAAGTTTGTTGAACCTTTGCTGACTAAAGCCAAAGATGATACGACAAATTCTCGTCGTGTAGTATTTAGCAACTTACAAGATAAATTCGCTGTTACAGAGCTTTTCAAAGAAATCTCAGTGAAGATTGCCGATCGTCCGGGTGGTTATACTCGTATCATTAAAACGGGACACCGTTTGGGTGATAATGCAGAAATGTGCTTCATTGAATTGGTAGATTACAATGAAAATATGGCGAAAGAAAAAGTTGTGAAGAAGGCAACCCGTACTCGCCGTTCAAAGAAGAGCGCAACTGCTGCCGAGGCAACGACTGCAGCTCCTGTTGTAGAAGAACCGAAAGAAGAATCAGCAGAATAATAAAACTTAGGAATATTCTGAAATACTATAAGTTAAGCCAATTAATCGCAATCAGATTAGTTGGCTTTTTTTATTCCTAATATTGGCAATATCTTAGTAAGCATTCGAACAAATACACCTTGTACAGCTTGGGGTTTGGTTGTAGCTTTGCAGTAGCATATACAATCCAACCTCAATTATTATGAATAGATTAGAATTTGGTAAGCATAAATTGAAGTACCCCTTTATGTTTATGACAAAGCAGGAATTTTTTGAATCTCAAAACAGAAGTATTATCAAGTGGAAGAGTAAGTATTATGACATTTTTGCTTTTCGCAATACCTGATTCTCTCCGGCTATGGGATTTTTATAATTGAGTTTTGTGTGCTTTTCTTGCATGATTCCTCTGGATTTCATTTCAATATTCTATTTAAAAAACGTTCTATTCTCTACTTTTTTTATTTTTAGATTACGTAATGAAGATATTTATTTGTATCTTTGTCGCCCGAATTATGTCTATTCGTTTTTTAACTGCCGTGTTTTAGCAGCCGAAAAAAGAGAGATGTTTGTTTGGTCTTTTGCAACGATTTAAAAAGAAGAGAAACTTTGGGAAAGTTTGATAAATACAAAATAAACTTGAAAGGGATGCAAGCGGACTCTATGAAATATGAGTTTGTGTTGGATAACCTTTATTTTGCCCACATTGATGGCCCTGAAGTGCAAAAGGGAAAAGTCAATGTAGTGTTGACAGTGAAGCGAACTGCTCGGGCTTTCGAACTGAATTTCCAGACAGAAGGTGTGGTAAGTGTTCCATGTGATCGTTGTTTGGACGACATGGATCTTCCGATTAGCTCGTCCGATAAAATATTGGTTAAGTTCGGGCAGGAATATGCGGAAGAAGGAGATAACTTGATTGTAATACCTGAATCTGAAGGTGAGATTAACGTTGCATGGTTTATGTATGAGTTTATTGCGCTTGCATTGCCGATGAAGCGTGTACATGCTCCGGGGAAATGTAATAAGTCTATGACCGGCAAATTGAGCAAGCATCTGAAAACGGACGGAAACGATCAAGATAATGATGACGAGACTTTTGATGTGGAAGAAGATGTTGCAGAAGTAGAAGAAGCGGAAGACTCAATCGATCCCCGTTGGAATGAATTAAAAAAAATATTAGATAATAATTAAAGTTTAAAGAAAATGGCACATCCTAAGAGAAGACAATCAAAAACAAGAACAGCGAAAAGAAGAACTCACGATAAGGCAGTGGCTCCTACATTGGCAATCTGCCCGAATTGTGGCGAATGGCATGTTTATCATACTGTATGCAGCGCTTGCGGTTATTACAGGGGTAAGCTTGCTATCGAGAAAGAAGCAGCTGTATAATAATTAGTACAGTTATACTCAAAACAGCCTGAGAGCATACCTCTCCGGCTGCTTTCGGTATTTAATATTACTAATTTAAATTAGGTTTGATGGAGAAAATTAATGCAGTAATCACAGGAGTCGGCGGGTATGTACCGGATTATATTCTGAGCAATGATGAGCTTTCTAAGATGGTGGACACTACCGATGAATGGATTATGACCCGTATCGGAGTAAAAGAAAGACATATTCTGAATGAAGAAGGGTTAGGTTGTTCGTACATGGCACGTAAGGCTGCTAAGGATTTGATGAGAAAAACCGGTGCTCATCCTGATGATATCGATTTGGTTGTTGTTTCTACTACTACTCCTGATTATCACTTCCCTTCCACAGCTTCTATCCTTTGTGACAAGCTCGGATTGAAAAATGCCTTTGCGTTCGATTTGCAGGCAGCTTGTTCCGGTTTTTTGTATTTGATGGAAGTTGCCGCTAATTTTATCCGTTCGGGAAGATATAAGAAAATTATCATTGTCGGTGCGGATAAAATGTCATCGATGGTCGATTATACCGATCGCGCCACTTGTCCGATTTTCGGTGACGGAGCTGCCGCTTTTATGGTAGAACCCACTACGGAAGATTATGGTGTCATGGATGCGATACTGAGAACAGATGGTAAAGGTCTGCCATTTTTGCACATGAAAGCAGGTGGATCGGTTTGCCCTCCGTCTTATTTCACAGTAGACAATAAAATGCATTATTTGCATCAGGAAGGGAGAACTGTTTTTAAATATGCGGTTTCGAGCATGTCTGATGTGACTGCTGCTATTGCCGAGAAAAACGGTTTGGATAAAGATTCTATCGATTGGATCGTACCTCATCAGGCTAATGTGCGTATCATCGAAGCGGTGGCTCATCGAATGGAAGTTCCGATGGATAAGATGCTGGTGAACATCCAGCATTACGGAAATACCAGTGCGGGCACACTGCCATTGTGTATTTGGGATTATGAGCACAAGCTGAAGAAAGGCGATAATATCATTTTCACAGCATTCGGCGCCGGATTTACATGGGGTGCGGTTTATGTGAAATGGGGATATGACGGAAAGAAAGAGTAACACTTGGTTTGATGAATAAATAATTAGAAAGAAACGCATCCTATTTTGATTCGATGCGTTTTTTTGTCTCAACCCATAAAAAAGAGAAGAAAATGCATAAAGCCGGTTTTGTTAATATCGTAGGTAATCCGAATGTCGGAAAGTCGACATTGATGAACGCGCTGGTAGGCGAACGTATTTCAATTGCTACTTTTAAGGCGCAGACTACGCGTCACCGTATTATGGGTATTTATAATACGGATGAGATGCAGATCGTTTTTTCGGATACTCCCGGAGTGTTGAAACCTAATTATAAGCTTCAGGAGTCGATGTTGAACTTTTCGACTTCGGCATTGACGGATGCCGACATATTGCTTTATGTGACCGATGTGGTGGAAACCCCCGATAAGAATGATGAGTTTATAGAGAAAGTGCGTCGGATGGAAGTTCCTATCTTATTGCTTATCAATAAAATCGACCTTACCGATCAGGAGAAGTTGGTTCGGTTGGTGGAGTCGTGGAAGGAATTTCTTCCTCAGGCGGAAATTATTCCGATTTCCGCAGCATCGAAGTTTAATGTGGATTATGTGATGAAGCGTATTAAAGAGCTTCTTCCGGATTCGCCTCCGTATTTCGGCAAAGACCAGTGGACGGATAAGCCTGCCCGTTTCTTTGTGAATGAGATTATCCGCGAGAAAATATTGTTGTATTATGACAAGGAGATTCCCTATTCGGTGGAAGTGGTAGTAGAGGAATTTAAAGAAGAAGCCAAGAAGATCCACATTCATGCTGTGATTTATGTAGAACGTGATTCGCAGAAGGGAATTATCATCGGCAAGCAGGGAAAGGCTTTGAAAAAAGTAGCTACCGAAGCGCGCCGGGAGTTGGAACGTTTTTTCGGGAAAACGATATTTCTGGAGACGTATGTGAAGGTTGACAAGGATTGGCGCAGCTCGGACAAGGAACTGCGCAACTTTGGTTATCAATTGGATTAAGAAAAGTATTCATGCGACTGTGACAGTCGTGCAAAAACAAGGAGTGGAACTATGGGAAATTTAGTTGCAATTGTAGGGCGCCCCAATGTGGGCAAGTCTACCTTATTTAACCGTCTGACCAAAACACGTCAGGCTATTGTGAACGAAGAAGCGGGAACGACTCGCGACAGGCAGTATGGCAAGTCTGAATGGTTGGGCCGTGAGTTCTCTGTGGTAGATACAGGAGGATGGGTGGTCAACTCCGACGATATCTTTGAAGAAGAGATTCGTAAGCAGGTCTTATTGGCTGTAGAAGAAGCCGATGTGATTCTCTTTGTGGTGGATGTGATGAATGGGCTGACAGATCTGGATATGCAGGTAGCCGCTATTCTGCGTCGTTCCAATCGTCCGGTAATTGTGGTAGCCAATAAAACGGACAATCATGAGTTGCGATACAATGCTCCTGAATTTTATAAACTGGGATTGGGCGATCCGCATTGCATCTCTGCCGTGTCCGGAAGCGGCACCGGCGACTTGATGGATGTGATTGTCGGTGAGTTCAAAAAAGAAACTTCAGAAATTCTGGACGACGATATTCCCCGCTTTGCGGTAGTGGGTCGTCCGAACGCGGGTAAGTCTTCTCTCATCAACGCTTTTATAGGCGAAGACCGTAACATTGTGACCGAAATAGCCGGAACTACCCGCGATTCTATCTATACCCGTTACACGAAGTTCGGATTCGATTTTTATCTGGTCGATACGGCGGGAATCCGTAAAAAGAGTAAAGTGAGCGAAGACCTCGAATACTATTCGGTAGTCCGCTCCATCCGCTCCATCGAAGGGTCGGATGTTTGTATTCTGATGCTGGATGCTACCCGCGGGATTGAAAGCCAAGATTTGAATATTTTCTCTCTGATACAGAGAAATCAGAAAGGACTGGTTGTGGTGATCAACAAGTGGGATTTGGTGGAGGACAAGACCGTAAAGGTGATGAAAACATTCGAAGACGCTGTCCGCTCTCGTCTGGCACCTTTTGTCGATTTTCCCATTATCTTTGCTTCGGCGTTGACCAAACAGCGCATCTTGCGGGTGCTGGAAGAAGCGCGTAATGTGTACGAAAATCGCATGACTCGCATACCGACGGCTCGTCTGAATGAAGAGATGCTGCCGTTGATCGAAGCATATCCGCCCCCTTCCAACAAAGGAAAGTATATAAAGATTAAGTATGTGACGCAACTGCCCAATACGCAAGTGCCTTCATTTGTGTTTTTTGCCAACTTGCCTCAGTATGTGAAAGAACCGTACAGGCGATTTCTCGAAAATAAAATGCGAGAGAAATGGAACTTGACGGGTACACCGATCAATATTTTCATCCGGCAGAAGTAGACGTTCGCATAATTCGGTAAACCATCGGAGCCTTACCAAGCAAATATTCCGAAATCGGGAAAAACATTTGCTTGGTAAGGCTCCGATGGTTTGCTACATTCGGGATTTTCGCTATTTTATTTTTTTAGGATTCACCGCTTTTGAATGCAGGTTGGAAAAAGAATGAATAAAAAAACGTGTTTGCCGAAAAAACTCACTTAGGCAAATGCGAAAACCTTCTCAGGCAGAGGAGATGTCCCTCTGTCATTTTTGTATCGTATATTTTATCGGGTCGTTGTCCTTACGCAGGGATATCGATGTCTTCGGTGTAATTTTTGTATGGTATAATATTTCATTGATTACTGCCGGGTTGGTTGTCCAACTGGAAATCTTTGCGGCGTAGCACAAAGCTGTTGCTCAGATACTTTTCGCGCACAATCTTGTTCTCGGCCAGCTCCTCCGGTGTGCCTTGAAACAGGATCTTTCCTTCGAACAGCAGGTACGCGCGGTCGGTGATGCTCAGCGTTTCCTGCACGTTGTGGTCGGTAATGAGAATACCGATGTTTTTATCTTTCAGCTTCCATACAATCTGTTGGATATCTTCTACGGCGATG
Source organism: Bacteroides pyogenes DSM 20611 = JCM 6294 (assembly GCF_000428105.1). Lineage (GTDB taxonomy): Bacteria > Bacteroidota > Bacteroidia > Bacteroidales > Bacteroidaceae > Bacteroides > Bacteroides pyogenes. The sequence continues at coordinate 157,019 of NZ_ATZH01000003.1, forward strand.
GGATCTACTCCCGCAAAAGGTTCGTCGAGCATGATGAACTTCGGGTCGATAGCCAGGCAGCGCGCTATCTCCGTGCGGCGGCGTTCGCCTCCCGATAGCTGGTTTCCTTTGTTCTTGCGTACCTTCTGCAAGCGAAACTCTGCAATCAGACTTTCAAGCTTCTCTTTCTGATATTCTTTCGGCTTGTTGGTCATTTCAAGCACGGAAGCGATATTATCTTCTACACTCATCTGGCGAAATACGGAAGCCTCTTGCGCAAGATAACCGATTCCCGTTTGCGCGCGTTTGTACACAGGAAAACCTGTTATCTCCAGGTCGTCCAGAAAGATGCGCCCTTCGTTCGGGGTAATCAGTCCCACGGTCATGTAGAACGAGGTCGTCTTGCCGGCTCCGTTCGGTCCCAGCAATCCGACAATTTCTCCTTGCTTCACGTCGATAGACACATGGCTTACCACCGTCCGCTTACCATACTTTTTGACCAGATTTTCCGTGCGAAGCACCATTTTGCCTTCTTCCATATTCGCTTTATTTTGCGGCAAATGTAGTAAAAATAAGCTGAAATGATGTACATTTGCAGGCAAATAGTTGTGAGATATGATAAAAGCTTTAAGAACTGTCGGGCGGTATATCATGCTGATGGGGCGCGTCTTTTCGCGTCCTGAGCGTATGCGTGTGTTTTTCCGGCAGTACCTTCACGAAATGGAGCAACTGGGGGTGAACTCTATTGGTATCGTGTTACTGATTTCGTTCTTTATAGGCGCTGTTATTACCATCCAAATCAAACTGAACATCGAGAGCGCGTGGATGCCGCGTTGGACGGTAGGCTATGTGACACGCGAAATCATGTTGCTGGAGTTCTCTTCTTCCATTATGTGTTTGATATTGGCCGGGAAAGTGGGGTCGAACATTGCTTCCGAGCTTGGTACGATGCGGGTTACGCAACAGATCGACGCGCTCGAAATCATGGGAGTCAACTCTGCAAGCTTTCTGATTCTGCCGAAAATAGCGGCCATGGTCACCGTCATTCCCGTGTTGGTCACATTCAGCATATTCGCCGGTATTATCGGAGCCTTCTGTACTTGTTGGTTTATCGGCATCATGAATGCCGTAGATCTGGAATACGGATTGCAATATATGTTTGTAGAGTGGTTTGTTTGGGCGGGAGTCATCAAATCGCTTTTCTTCGCGTTTATCATTGCCAGCGTGTCCGCTTTCTTCGGATATACGGTAGAAGGAGGCTCAATTGCCGTAGGGAAGGCTTCGACCGACGCTGTGGTATCCAGCAGTGTGTTGGTGTTGTTTGCCGATTTGATATTAACTAAGCTTTTGATGGGATGATTGAGGTTAAAGGACTATATAAATCTTTTGAAGATAAGACCGTATTAGAAGCGATCGACGCTACTTTCGAGAACGGGAAAACCAATTTGATTATCGGTCAAAGCGGGTCGGGAAAAACGGTTTTGATGAAATGTATTGTCGGTTTGCTGGTCCCTGAAAAAGGGCAGGTTTTGTATGACGGACGCGACCTTGTACTGATGGGCAAAAAAGAGAAGAAAATACTTCGACGCGAAATGGGTATGATTTTTCAGAGTGCGGCCCTGTTCGACTCTATGTCTGTGTTGGAGAACGTGATGTTTCCGCTCAATGTGTTCAGCAACGACACGTTTCGCGAACGTACGAAGCGCGCGATGTTTTGTCTCGATCGCGTGAACCTGAGGGACGCCAAAAGTAAATTCCCCGGCGAGATAAGCGGCGGAATGCAGAAGCGTGTGGCCATTGCCCGGGCTATCGCGCTGAATCCTCAATATCTGTTTTGCGATGAGCCCAATTCGGGCTTGGATCCGAAAACTTCGCTGGTGATCGACGCTTTGATTCGCGACATTACCCAAGAATACAACATGACTACCATTATCAACACCCACGATATGAACTCCGTGATGGGTATAGGCGACAAAGTGGTTTATATCTATGAGGGACGAAAGGAATGGGAAGGAACGAAGGATGATGTCTTTACGTCGAGCAATGAGCGGTTGAATAATTTTATTTTCGCATCCGACCTGCTGCGCAAGGTGAAAGATGTGGAGGTGCAGGGATTGGAAGGCTGAAGAAAAAGATAAATAGAAAAAACAGTTTCGACAGCTTGCGGTTGTCGGTTTCGCTCCGTTCCGAAGTCTGTCGGCCGCCTTTCCGTTTGTCCTGCAAGCTTGTTGTGGAAGATTTGTTCCGAACTGAAGTTAATCCGCCCTTTCAGGCAGCCGGTTTGATTCTGCAATACATAAAACCTCACGCCGTTGCAAACACGACAGACGTAGCGTCCATGCTGCATTTCAATCTGCAATACATAAAACTTCACGTCGGTGCAAACACGACAGGCATGGCTGTCATGCTCCGCTTGATTCTGTAATAAATAAAATTTCACCCCTGCTGCAAACTGCTGCGGCAGGGGTGAAGTTTATTTTCGGGCGGGGAGTTCATCAAGGCATCCCCGCTGTTTGCTATATCGCGGTATCTTGAGATTATTCTCTCGGTCTAGCTTCTTTAACTACCATGGTACGGCCCATGTATTCCGCCCCGTTCAGTTCGGCAATCACCTTGGTAGCAGCTTCGTCTTCCATTTCAACGAATGCAAACCCTTTCGATTTGCCGGTTTCGCGGTCCATAATAACTTTAACGGATGATACTGCTCCGTAATCTTCCATAACTTGTTGCAGGTCTCCTTCCTTAACACGGTAGTTAAGGTTTCCAACATAAATGTTCATAATGAAAATGATAAAAAAATAAATAAATGAATAAAACTCTCCGGATTGGCGGCTACTAATAAAAAGATTAAAACAACAGAGAGTTTACAAATCCATATTGAAACAGAAGTAAAAACTTGTAATCGCAATCGAAAAACTAATGCTCCGTCAATCCGCGACAAAGAAAAGCATAATTTTTGGATTCACCGCCTTTTTGCAGATTTAATTTGCAGAAAATGAGGGAAAAATATGCTTTCCTGCTATTCCGCCCGTAAAAACCTCCCGTGAAGCGGAGGCACCATGCCTTTATCCCGAACGATGTTCATACTGCACCGGCTATGGTGTATACAGCTTGAAAGCCGTGTTTCTTATGCTGTCCACGAATGCCATACTTGCACCGGTTGTGGTGTATACAGCATTCGTTTAGTTTCCCACCGGGGAAACAAAAGTTTCCCGCTTGGGAAAATAAAGTTTCCCCAGTGGGAAACTAAAGTTTCAATAGTGGGAAACTAAATGAAACAAATACACTGTCCGCCCGGTCCTGATAATGCATCCTTCGCTTACTCCCGATCGGCGTCAGGCATTTCCCGGTTACGAAGCAAAAGGCGGAGCCTATCTCGAAATAATTCGGCAATGTCTTTTGATATTTGAAAGATTAGCACTAATTTTGCACCCTCGTTTGAGTATAGAACAAAGTATAAATCAAATAAATAATTGTCAGAATGAACGTTTCATTACAAAACATTGACAAAGTAAGCGCAGAGCTTACTGTAAAACTTGAGAAAGCTGATTATCAGGCGCAAGTAGATAAATCGCTGAAGTCGCTCCGCCAGAAAGCTCAAATGCCGGGATTCCGTAAAGGAATGGTACCGATGAGTCTGGTGAAGAAGATGTACGGCAAGTCGGTGATTGCGGAAGAAGTAAACAAAGTGTTGCAGGAAGCCATCTACGGTTATATCAGAGAAAACAAAATCAACATTCTGGGCGAACCTCTGCCCAACGAAGAAAAGCAGCAGGCCATCGACTTCGACGCGATGGATGCTTTCGAATTCGTGTTCGACATCGCTTTGGCGCCTGAATTCAAGGCTGAGGTAAACGCAAAGGACAAGGTAGATTACTATACCATCGAAGCTTCTGAAGAGATGATCGAAAATCAGGTGAAGATGTACACCCAGCGCACCGGAAAATACGAACAGGTAGACGCTTACCGCGAAGGCGATATGCTGAAGGGACTGCTTGCTCAGCTCGACGACGAAGGTAATACGAAAGAAGCCGGCATTCAGGTAGAAGGCGCCGTATTGATGCCTTCTTACATGAAGAGCGACGAACAGAAAGCCATCTTTGCCGATGCGAAAGTGAACGATGTGTTGGTGTTCAACCCGAATGTCGCTTACGACGGACACGCCGCCGAGCTGGGGTCGTTGCTGAAGATCGATAAGGAGATTGCCAAAGACGTGAAATCCAACTTCAGCTATCAGGTAGAAGAAGTGACTCGTTTCGTTCCGGGCGAGCTGACTCAGGAAGTGTTCGACCAAGCTTTCGGCGAAGGCGTGGTGAAGACGGAAGAAGAGTTCCGCGCTAAAATCAAGCAGGAAATCGAAGGCCGGTTTACCGCCGACAGCGATTATAAATTCCTGATCGATGTTCGCAAACTGCTGACGGATAAGATCGGGAAACTTGAATTCCCCGATGCCCTGTTGAAGCGCATCATGCTGATGAACAACGAGGAGAAAGGTGAAGAGTTTGTAGCCGAAAACTACGACAAGAGTATCGAAGAGCTGACTTGGCATCTCATTAAAGAGCAATTGGTAGAAGCCAACGATATCAAGGTAGAGCAAGACGATGTGCTGAAGATGGCTAAAGAAACCACCAAGGCGCAATTCGCTCAATACGGAATGCTTTCCGTTCCCGATGACCTGCTCGACAATTACGCGCAGGAGATGCTGAAGAAGAAAGAAACGGTAAACAATCTGGTAAACCGCGCGGTAGAGGCGAAGCTGGCTGCTGCCTTGAAATCGCAGGTGAAGTTGGAAAACAAAACCGTTTCGATCGAAGAGTTCAACAAAATGTTTGAATAAGCCCGATCGGTTGATTTTGAACATAAAGCTATCGGAAAACACAGAGTTTTTATACAATTATAACTCTGTGTTTTTTTGTGTCTCTGTGTTCTTTTTTGTTTCTTTGCATTCACAATTTTGCGAATCCATGTTTTCGCAAGCCTCCGTTGCCCGGTTTGGCAATCGGCAGGTCGGGTTTCGCCCGTTTATCAAGAGGTTTTATTATTTAAACAAAGAAAGGATTTACAATATGGATGATTTTAGAAAATATGCCACCAAGCATCTTGGCATGAATGGCATGGTGCTCGACGACGTTATCAGATCGCAAGCCGGATATTTGAATCCCTATATTCTCGAAGAAAGACAATTGAACGTAACGCAGCTCGACGTATTCTCGCGCTTGATGATGGACCGCATCATTTTTCTGGGCACGGCGATAGACGACTATACCGCCAATACGCTTCAGGCACAGTTGCTTTATCTGGATTCGGTAGATCAGGGCAAAGACATATCGATTTATATTAATTCTCCGGGCGGAAGCGTGTATGCCGGACTGGGTATCTACGATACCATGCAATTCATCTCCAGCAACGTAGCTACCATCTGTACGGGAATGGCGGCTTCGATGGCGGCTGTCTTGCTGGTGGCGGGCACCGAAGGAAAGCGTTCGGCACTGCCTCATTCGCGTGTGATGATCCATCAGCCGATGGGAGGAGCGCAAGGGCAGGCGTCGGATATCGAGATTACCGCCCGTGAGATTCAGAAAATGAAGAAAGAACTTTATACCATTATTGCCGAACATTCGCATACAGACTTCGATAAAGTTTGGGCAGACTCCGATCGCGACTATTGGATGACTGCTCAGGAAGCCAAAGACTACGGCATGGTTGATGAAGTATTGATTAAAAAATAAAAATGGCTGATACAAAGACAAGGAAAAGGTGCAGTTTCTGCGGAAGACCGGAGCATGAAGTGGGTTTTCTCATTACAGGGATAAACGGTTATATCTGCGACAGTTGCGCCACACAGGCTTACGAGATTACTCAGGAAGCTATGGGGGGAGCGGCAAGTAAAGCAGGAGCTGCGCAGTTGAGTTTGAAAGACCTGCCCAAACCGGTAGAAATAAAGAATTTTCTCGATCAATATGTCATCGGTCAGGACGACGCGAAGCGTTTTCTTGCCGTATCGGTTTATAACCATTATAAGCGCCTGCTGCAGAAAGACAATGGCGATGATGTGGAGATAGAGAAGTCGAATATCATTATGGTGGGAAGCACCGGAACGGGAAAAACATTGCTGGCGCGAACCATTGCCAAATTACTCCACGTGCCGTTTACGATTGTCGACGCTACGGTGCTGACGGAAGCCGGATATGTGGGAGAAGATATCGAAAGCATTCTGACCCGCCTGTTGCAGGTGGCCGACTATAATGTGGCCGAAGCGGAGCGCGGAATCGTATTTATCGATGAAATCGATAAAATCGCGCGTAAGGGGGATAACCCTTCCATTACCCGCGACGTGAGCGGCGAAGGCGTTCAACAAGGACTGCTGAAGCTGCTCGAGGGATCGGTGGTGAACGTACCGCCTCAGGGCGGACGTAAGCATCCCGATCAGAAGATGATTCCTGTAAACACCAAAAACATTCTTTTCATCTGCGGCGGAGCTTTCGACGGTATTGAGAAGAAGATAGCCCAACGGTTGAATACGCATGTGGTGGGTTATACCGCTTCGCGCAGCACCGCCATGATAGATAGAACCAACATGATGCAGTATATTGCGCCGCAAGATTTGAAGTCGTTCGGATTGATACCCGAAATTATCGGACGGTTGCCCGTGCTTACTTATCTTAACCCTTTGGATCGCGATGCGCTACGCTCTATCCTCACCGAACCGAAAAACTCGATCATCAAACAGTATATGAAGCTGTTTGAAATGGATGATATCAAATTGACATTTGAAGACTCTGTGTTCGAGTATATTGTCGATAAGGCTGTGGAGTATAAACTGGGCGCCCGCGGGTTGCGTTCTATTGTCGAAACAATCATGATGGACGTTATGTTTGAAATCCCGTCAGAAGGCAGGAAAGAATACGAGGTTACATTGGATTATGCCAAACTTCAGCTCGAAAAAGCAAATCTGGCAAGACTTCAAAATGCTTAAAATCAGAAGGTAAGGATTGTTGCGGATGTTCGTTCTCGTTTTTGTTGAAAATATTAGTTGCCTTTTATTTGATTATTACGAAGTTGTTTATAACTTTGTTTAGGCTCTTTTGCGAAAAAGAGGTTCTTTTTTAACTGAAACAGAGAATTGAATAAAAGCATCTATAGTAAAATGGCAAGGAATATAAACTTAACAGAAGAACTGAAGAAGCATTTCGGATTTGATAAATTCAAGGGAAATCAAGAAGCAATTGTGAAAAACCTGCTCGCCGGAAACGATACATTTGTATTGATGCCTACGGGAGGAGGCAAATCCCTTTGCTATCAGCTGCCCTCGCTATTGATGGAAGGTACGGCCATCGTCATCTCTCCGTTGATCGCGCTGATGAAAAACCAGGTGGATGCGATGCGCAATTTCAGTGAAGAAGACGGAGTGGCTCATTTCATCAACTCTTCGTTGAACAAGAGCGCCATCGATCAGGTGAAGTCCGATATCCTTGCCGGAAAAACAAAGTTGCTTTATGTGGCTCCCGAATCGCTGACGAAAGATGAATATGTCGAATTCTTGAATTCCGTAAAAATTTCGTTTTATGCCATCGATGAAGCGCATTGTATCTCGGAGTGGGGGCATGACTTCCGACCTGAATACCGGCGGATACGTCCCATAATCAACGAGATAGGAAAAGCGCCCGTGATTGCGCTTACCGCGACCGCCACGCCCAAGGTTCAGCACGATATTCAAAAGAATCTGGCCATCGTGGATGCGCAGGTCTTCAAATCTTCGTTCAATCGTCCGAATCTCTACTATGAAGTGCGTGCCAAGACCAGCAACATTGATAAAGATATCATCAAGTTTATCCGGAACAATGCCGAGAAATCGGGAATTATCTACTGTCTTAGCCGGAAGAAAGTGGAAGAATTGGCTGAGATTCTTCAGGCTAACGGCATTAATGCGCGTGCTTATCATGCGGGAATGGATTCGGCGACGAGGACACAGAATCAGGATGATTTCCTGATGGAAAAGGTTGAAGTTATCGTGGCGACCATCGCTTTCGGTATGGGAATCGACAAACCGGATGTGCGGTTTGTGATTCACTATGATATCCCGAAGAGCTTGGAGGGATATTATCAGGAAACGGGACGTGCCGGTAGAGACGGTGGCGAAGGTCAGTGCATAACCTTTTATACAAACAAAGACTTGCAGAAGCTCGAGAAGTTTATGCAGGGAAAACCTGTAGCAGAGCAGGAAATAGGCAAGCAGCTTCTGTTGGAAACAGCCGCTTATGCCGAATCTTCCGTATGCCGTCGCAGATCGTTGCTGCACTATTTCGGCGAAGAATATACGGAAGATAATTGTGGAAATTGTGACAACTGTTTAAACCCTAAAAAACAAGTGGAGGCTCAAGATTTATTGTGTTCCGTGATTGAAACGATTATTGCGGTAAAAGAAAATTTCAAGGCAGATTATATTATAGATATATTACAAGGCAAAGAAACATCGGAAGTGCAGGCTCATTTGCACGAAGATTTGGAAGTCTTTGGATCGGGTATGGGCGAAGAGGATAGAACGTGGAATGCCGTGATTCGCCAAGCGTTGATTGCCGGCTATCTGAGTAAAGATGTGGAAAACTACGGCCTTCTGAAAGTAACGCCTGCAGGGCATAAGTTTTTGAAGAAACCGACTTCTTTTAAAATAACCGAAGACAATGATTTTGAAGAGGCGGAAGAAGAAGCACCAACTCGTGCGGGCGGTTCGTGCGCTGTAGACCCGGTGCTTTATTCCATGCTGAAAGATTTGAGGAAGAAGCTGTCGAAGAAACTGGAAGTGCCTCCTTATGTCATTTTTCAAGACCCTTCTCTCGAAGCGATGGCTACTATTTATCCGATTACTCAGGAAGAATTGCAGAACATCCCGGGAGTGGGTGCCGGAAAGGCGAAACGATACGGTGAGGAGTTCTGTAAGTTGATCAAACGCCATTGCGAAGAGAATGAAATAGAGCGTCCCGAAGATTTACGTGTGCGTACGGTGGCCAATAAGTCGAAAATGAAAGTGTCCATCATTCAAGCGATCGACCGTAAGGTAGCTTTGGATGATATCGCGCTTTCCAAGGGAATAGAGTTCGGTGAACTGCTGGACGAAGTGGAGGCTATCGTCTATTCCGGCACGAAGCTGAATATAGATTATTTCTTGGAAGAGATCATGGATGAAGACCATATGCTCGACATATACGATTATTTTAAAGATTCTACCACAGATAATATTGACGACGCGCTTGAGGAGTTGGGCGACGAATTTACCGAAGAGGAAGTTCGCTTGGTTCGCATCAAGTTTATCTCTGAAATGGCTAATTAAAAAAGCGAAAAAATAAGGCGTGCAAGTGTGCGGTATTGAATAAAAACCGTATATTTGCACGCAATAATTTTTAAACGCATAGCCCTATGTCATTTATTGCTGATAAGATTGTAATGGATGGGTTGACTTACGACGACGTATTGTTGATTCCCGCTTATTCTGAAGTTCTGCCGCGCACTGTCGATCTCACGACAAAGTTCTCAAAAAACATCGAGTTGAAAATTCCTTTTGTTACAGCTGCCATGGACACGGTTACCGAGGCGAAAATGGCTATTGCCATTGCCCGTGAAGGAGGAATCGGTGTGATTCATAAGAATATGTCTATTGAAGAGCAGGCCAGGCAGGTTGCCATTGTCAAGCGCGCCGAGAACGGAATGATTTATGATCCCGTGACTATCAAACTGGGCTCTACTGTTCAAGATGCTTTGGATTTAATGGCCGAATATAAAATCGGCGGTATTCCGGTAGTGGATGCTGAAGGTTATTTGGCAGGAATTGTCACCAATAGAGATTTGCGTTTCGAGAAAGAGATGGGCAAACGTATCGATGCCGTAATGACTCCCAAGGAACGATTGGTGACTACCAATCAGTCTACCGATTTGGAGTCGGCTGCCCAGATATTGCAGGAACATAAAATTGAGAAATTGCCGATCGTAGGTAAAGACGGCAAACTTATCGGGCTTGTTACTTATAAGGATATTACGAAAGCCAAAGATAAGCCGATGGCTTGCAAAGATTCCAAAGGACGCTTGCGTGTGGCCGCCGGCGTAGGCGTGACCGATGATACGTTCGACCGCATGCGGGCTTTGGTTGATGCGGGTGTCGACGCTATTGTGATCGATACTGCACACGGGCATTCGATGTTTGTGATCGAGAAATTGAAGGAAGCGAAGAAGCGTTTCCCGAGTATCGATATTGTAGTCGGGAACATTGCTACCGGAGAGGCTGCGAAAGCATTGGCCGAAGCCGGAGCCGATGCGGTGAAAGTGGGTATCGGACCGGGTTCTATCTGCACCACTCGTGTAGTTGCCGGTGTGGGAGTGCCGCAGCTTTCTGCCGTGTACGAAGTAGCGAAAGCATTGAAGGGTACCGGAGTTCCTTTGATTGCTGATGGGGGATTGCGTTACTCTGGCGATGTCGTGAAAGCATTGGCGGCCGGAGGATGTTCCGTAATGATCGGTTCGCTGGTTGCCGGTACTGAGGAATCGCCGGGCGATACGATTATTTTCAATGGACGTAAGTTTAAGTCGTATCGTGGCATGGGCTCATTGGAAGCGATGGAAAACGGTTCGAAAGATCGTTACTTCCAAGGCGGGACGAGTGATGTGAAAAAACTGGTTCCCGAAGGTATCGCTGCCCGTGTTCCTTATAAAGGCACGCTGTATGAGGTGATTTATCAGCTGACGGGAGGCTTGCGTGCCGGCATGGGTTATTGCGGAGCTCCGGATATTGAGAAGTTGCACGACGCGAAGTTTACTCGCATCACCAATGCCGGAGTGATGGAGAGCCATCCGCACGACGTGACAATCACGAGCGAATCTCCTAATTATAGTCGTCCGGAATAATCGGATAAACGGAAAATTTACAAGCGGTGAACGTTGAACGGGCTGTGCTCAATGGCAGCGAAGTGTTCGTGGTTCACCGTTTTTGTTTCAAATGCAGCAGAGTTATGAAAAGAGCTTTCCTTTTAGGGTGTGTTTGCCTGTTCGGAATAGCAGGCTTTTCTCAGGATGATCCGGTATTGATGCGCATCAATGGCCGGGATGTCACCCGTTCGGAGTTCGAATATGGGCTCAAGGTTCATTCTCGAAAAACAGGGACGGAGTTACCCCTCAAGAAGTATGTCGATTTCTTCATTGTTTCTCAATTGAAAGTAGAAGCTGCCGAAGAGCAAGGACTCGATACTGCTCAGACTTTTCGCAAACATCAGGAATCGTACAGGAAAGAGTTGTTCGAAACCTGTTTGTTGGGACATCGTTCTCTGGATAACGATATGCGTGAAATGTATCGCAATTTGCAGAAGAACGCCCTTGGCGAGCAGGTGCAGCTAATGCAAGTTTGTAAATATTTACCGCAAACGGTAACATCTCGTCACTTGGAGTTGGCTCGGGTTCGCATGGATTCTATATATGGGAGCATAAAGAAGAATCCGGATATTGATTTTGAGGATCTTGTGAGGCAGTTCTCGGATGACAAGCGTATCAGATGGATTGCCCGATTGCAAGAAACATCGGAGTTTGAGCAGGTGGCGTTTTCCTTAAATAAGGGGGAGATTTCATCTCCTTTTTTTACTCCTCAGGGTATTCATTTGGTGAAAATTCTCGACCGAAAAGAAACTCTTGAATATGACGCAGCGCATGGTCGATTGATCGAACGTTGGATGCGGGGCAAAAAGGGGGAGGAAAAAATTATAGCGAGAGTTGAAGAACTGAAATCTGAAAACCAATTTGTGCGGAACTCGGATGGGATCGACGAACTTCTGAGCAAGGGTAGAACAGAAAAAGAGTTGTTTACCATCGATGGACGGTCATACAGTGGCAGGATGTTCGAACGATTTGCTTCTTCCTGTCCGCAATCAGTCAAGAGGCAATTGGAGAGATTTATTTGTAAGTCGCTATTGGATGATGAAAAACGGAGAATGACCGATAAATATCCGGAAATGCGCTATGACTTGCAAAACTATACCGACAGTTTGCTTATCGATGAGGTAACTCGCAGAATTATAGATGAGCCTGCGATGAATGACCGGGCAGGACTGGCCACTTATTTTAAATTCCACTCTTCGAATTACCGGTGGGACATCCCTCGCTATAAAGGGGCGGTATTGCACTGCGCAGATAAAAAAACAGCCAAACGGGCAAAGAAGATATTAAAAAAAGCCCCTTTTAAAGAGTGGCAAATGTTGGTTCAAAAGGCTTTTAATGAGGATGGAGCGGAACGGATAAAACTGGAACAGGGGACTTTTTCCGAAGGTGATAATCCATATGTAGACAGGCTGGTTTTCAAGAAAGGAGATTTTGCTCCTATCGCATCGCATCCTTTTACTGTAGTTGTGGGCGAGAAGAAAAAGGGACCTGATGATTACCGTGAAGTAGTAGATTTGGTCCGGAAAGATTACCGCATTTTTCTTCTTGCATCATGGGAACAAGAACTGAGAACTGCAGCTAAGGTTGAAATTAACCAAGAGGTTTTAAAAACAGTTAATAATGACTGACGTAACCGATTATTACATTATCTTCGTATCCTGAAACAAAGAACATTACGGTTGAAAATGCGAACGATACTTCTCCTGCTGATAACCCTTTTTTGCTGTGTGGCGTGTAAAGAACAACACGACCATAAAGGGAAGACTCCTTTGGTAGAAGTGGAGGGCAATTTTCTGTACAAAGAAGATTTGATGGCTGTGCTTCCGGTTGGATTGTCTAAAGACGACAGCATTCTTTTTACTGAACATTACATTCATGATTGGGTGAAAGATGTATTGTTGTATGAAAAGGCTGAGAATAATATACCGGCTGATGTAGAAGTGGAAAAACTGGTGGAAAATTATCGGAAAGCTTTAGTCGTGCATGCTTATCAGCAGGAATTGATTCATCAGAAGTTGACGAAAGATATCCCTGAACAGGAAATTGCGGATTATTACGAAAGAAACAAAGCGCTGTTCAAGTTAGAGAATCCGCTTGTGAAAGGCTTGTTCATCAAGCTGCCATTGACTGCCCCTCAATTGAATCAGGTACGTCAGTGGTATAAGGCGCGAAAGCAGGAAGCCGTAGACCGTTTGGAAAAATACAGTTTGCAGAACGCGGTGAAGTATGAATATTTTTATGATAGATGGGTTTCGTTGACAGATGTATTGGATATGCTTCCATTGCAAACTGAGGCACCTGACGACTTTGTGAATAAAACCCGTCATATTGAATTGAAAGATTCGGCTTACTATTATTTTCTGGACGTAAGCGATTATCGCGAAGCGGGTGAGGAAAAACCTTATGAGCTGGCGCGCAACGCAATAAAGGACTTGTTGATTAATCAGAAGCAGGTGAGTTTTATGGAAAAGGTGAAGAGCGATTTATATCAGCAAGCCGTAGATAAAAATAGAATTATATATAATTATACATATAAAAAATGAGGAAGTTTGTGAACTTTAGATTTGTTGTTGCCTGTATATTTGCAATAGTGGCCAATGATGTAGCGACTTATGCGCAAGACAATGTGATCGACGAAGTTGTTTGGGTGGTGGGCGACGAAGCTATTTTGAAATCCGATGTGGAAGAGGTGCGTCTGGACGCTTTATATAGAGGACGTAGATTTAATGGAGATCCCTATTGTATCATTCCTGAAGAGATTGCTGTGCAGAAATTGTTTTTGCATCAGGCTAAACTGGATAGTATTGAAGTTTCCGAAGGTGACGTTATCCGTCAAGTCGATCAAATGATGAACTGGTATATTCAAGAGGCCGGCTCAAAAGAAAAGTTTGAGGAGAACTTCAATAAGACGAGTACGCAAATTCGGGAAATGTTGCGTGAAAATGCGCGCGACGGACTCACTGTGCAAAGAATGCAGCAGAAGCTCGTAGGTGATGTCAGAGTGACTCCTGCCGAAGTTCGCCGTTATTTTAAAGATCTTCCTCAAGACAGTATTCCCTATATTCCCACTCAGGTAGAGGTTCAGATCATTACCTTACAACCCAAAATACCGGTTGCGGAGATTGAAGAAGTAAAGAGAAAACTTCGTGATTATACCGACCGTGTGATGAATGGAGAAATTGACTTTTCCACTTTGGCTCGTTTGTATTCAGAAGATAAGGGCTCTGCTTTGAAAGGTGGAGAAACCGGATTTATGGGGCGCGGTATGATGGACCCCGCTTATGCGAATGTGGCTTTTAGTTTGCAAGACCCTAAGAAAGTTTCTAAAATTGTGGAGTCGGAATTCGGTTATCACATTATCCAATTGGTAGAGAAACGTGGCGACCGTGTGAATACCCGCCATATTCTGCTTCGTCCGAAAGTCTCGGAGAAGGAGTTGACGGAAACTTGTGCCCGTCTGGATTCAATTGCCGATGATATACGTAACAACAAATTCACCTTCGATGAAGCTGCCGCTGTGATTTCTCACGATAAGGATACGCGGAATAACCATGGTATCATGGTGAATATCAATATGAATACCGGAGTGACTACTTCTAAATTCGAAATGCAGGATTTGCCTCAAGATGTAGCGAAAGTAGTTGATAAGATGAATGTCGGTGAGGTGTCGAAGGCATTTGCGATGATCAACGAAAAAGATGGAAAGGAGGTTTGTGCTATTGTAAAATTGAAAGAGAAAATAAACGGGCATAAAGCCACCATAGCAGAAGACTACCAGGATTTGAAAGCGATTGTTATGGAAAAACGACGGGAAGAAATATTGCAGAAGTGGATTTTGAATAAGCAGAAAAGTACATACGTGCGTATTAACGAAAACTGGCAGAAGTGTGATTTTAAATATCCGGGATGGATAAAAAGAGACTGATGTTTAACAGCTTGATTGATATATGCTGAGAAAAAAGGAAAAAACACCACGATACGGCAGGCATAGACGGCTTCTCATAGGCTTTCTATGCCTGTTTGGCGTATGCATCGCAGCGCAGGACCTCAATAAGAAACCGGAAAAGAAAAAGACAAAGGTGTACTTGCTTCATGCTGATGAAGGTCAGGTAGACAAACTTGCCCGGCCGGATGTACAGTTGTTGATAGGTAATGTAAGACTGCGTCACGACAGTATGTATATGTATTGCGACAGCGCGGTGATTTTCGAGAAAACCAATTCTGTCGAGGCTTTCAGCAATGTACGGATGGAACAGGGCGATACGTTGTTTTTATACGGAGATTATCTCTATTACGATGGAATCGCCCAGATTGCCCAGCTTCGTGAGAATGTGAAGCTGATCAACCGAAATACGACTTTGTTGACAGACAGCCTCAATTACGACCGGTTATATAATCTTGGTTATTACTTCGAAGGTGGTAGTCTGATGGACGAGGAGAATGTGTTGACTTCGGACTGGGGAGAATACAGCCCATCTACCAAGATTGCCGTATTCAACCATGATGTAAAATTAGTCAATCCTAAATTTATATTGACTTCCGACACGCTGAAATATAATACGGTTTCGAAAATAGCCACTATCTTGGGACCTTCGGACATAGTGAACGAAGATAATCACATTTATTCGGAGCGAGGTTTTTATAATACCGTTACGGAACAGGCGGAGCTGCTCGATCGATCTGTGCTTACGAATCAAGGAAGGAAATTGAGTGGAGACAGTCTTTTTTACGACCGAAAACTGGGATATGGGGAGGCTTTCGACCGAGTGCAGATGAACGATACCGTCAATAAAAGCATGCTGACCGGAGATTATTGCTTTTACAATGAGCTTACCGATTCGGCCTTTGCAACGAAGCGTGCGGTAGCCATCGATTATTCTCAGGGAGACAGTCTTTATATGCATGCGGATACGCTGATGATGGTGTCTTATCATTTGAAGACAGATTCGTTATGTCGCTTGATGAAAGCATTCCATAAAGTACGGATGTACCGGACGGATATACAGGGAGTCTGCGATTCTTTGGTGTATAATTCCAAAGACTCCTGCATGACCATGTATCGCGATCCTATTCTTTGGAATGAGAATCAGCAGCTGTTGGGCGAGGAGATTAAGATATATATGAACGACAGTACGATAGACTGGGCACATATCATCAATCAAGCGCTCACGGTGGAAATGAAAGACTCTGTTCATTACAACCAAGTGTCGGGGAAAGAGATGAAAGCCTATTTTGAGAACAGGGACATGCGCCGAGTGGAGGTAATCGGAAATGTACTGATCGGCTTTTATCCCGAAGAAAAAGACAGTACGATGGTTGGCTTCAATTCGGGAGAAGGAAGCTTGCTTCATATCTATATGAAAGATAGAAAGATGCAGCAGGCAAAAATGATTGGGAAGTCGAACGGAGTGATGTATCCGTTAGACCAGATACCGGAGGATAAATTGCGGCTGCCTACCTTCGCCTGGTTCGACTATGTGCGCCCGCTGAACAAGGAGGATATTTTCAATTGGCGGGGAAAACGTGCTGGAGAAACTCTGAAACCTACGACAGAGCGGAGGCCGAAGACGGATAAACGGAGTTTAATTAATATGAAATAAAATATGGGAATGTTTTTCAACTCGATGAGGAAACCGCGTAGATTCAATCACAAGTATATCTACGTGGATGAGCGGAAGGAAAAGCTTGCCGAAATGGAGGAGAAGGCTAAGCGGGATTTGGGAATGCTTCCTGAAAAAGAATTTAAACCGGAAGACATTCGTGGTAAATTTGTAGAGGGAACCACGCATCTGAAGCGGAGAAAGGAGAGCGGACGCAAACCTGTTTCCTTGGGAATCATATTGATTATCATTGCCCTGCTCTTGTATCTGTGGCATTATCTACAGACAGGGAGCTGGTCTTTTTAGTTTTTTATTATGAGTGATATCATACATTTATTGCCTGATTCGGTTGCCAATCAGATTGCTGCCGGTGAGGTGATACAACGCCCGGCATCTGTGGTTAAGGAGTTGGTGGAAAACGCCATAGACGCAGGTGCCCAAAATATACATGTGTTGGTGACTGATGCGGGTAAGACAGGAATTCAGGTAATCGATGACGGAAAAGGTATGTCTGAAACCGATGCCCGCTTGTCTTTCGAGCGTCATGCCACTTCCAAAATAAAGGAGGCGGCAGACTTGTTTGCTTTGCGTACGATGGGATTCCGCGGCGAGGCACTGGCTTCTATTGCCGCTGTGGCTCAGGTGGAGTTGAAGACCCGTCCGGAGAGTGAAGAATTGGGTACCAGGCTGGTGATTGCCGGTTCGAAAGTGGAGATTCAGGAGGCTGTTTCGTGTGCGAAAGGGAGTAATTTTTCGGTGAGAAACCTGTTCTTTAATGTGCCTGCCCGTCGCAAATTCCTGAAAGCGAACTCTACGGAGCTGAGTAATATCCTGGCGGAGTTTGAGCGGATTGCTCTGGTACATCCGGAGGTCGCTTTTTCGCTTTACAGCAACGATTCCGAACTATTTAATCTTCCGGTTTCCTCTTTGAGGCAGCGTATCTTGTCTGTGTTCGGTAAAAAGCTGAACCTGCAATTGTTGAACGTAGAGGTGGAGACTACCATGATTAAGATTTCAGGATATGTGGCAAAGCCTGAATCCGCTCGTAAGAAAGGAGCGCATCAGTACTTTTTCGTCAATGGCCGATACATGCGCCATCCTTATTTCCACAGGGCAGTGATGGAAGCGTACGACCAATTGATTCCTTCCGGCGAACAGATCTCTTACTTCATTTACTTTGAAGTCGACCCTGCGAATATCGATGTGAACATCCATCCTACAAAAACTGAAATAAAATTTGAAAACGAACAGGCTATTTGGCAGATTCTTTCAGCGGCAGTAAAAGAATCGTTGGGTAAATTCAGTGCGATTCCTTCCATCGATTTCGATACGGAAGACATGCCTGACATTCCTGTGTTTGAACAAAGTTTACCGCCGGAACCTCCGAAGGTACACTACGATTCGGACTTTAATCCTTTTAAGTCTTCAAGCTCGGGATTCGGAGGAGGCTCTTATAGTCGTTCCAAAGTAGATTGGGAAGATTTGTACGGAGGGCTGACCAAAGCCAGCAGAATGAATGAATTACAACCTGAACCGGATTCGGAATGGGAAGAGCCTTCGGTAGGAGAAGGGACGATGGAACAGCTCGGAATACAGGCTGTTTCTGCCGCTTCATCGGTTTCGGCTTCTCTGTATACCAATGAGCCGATGACGGAGAAGGGGAATCAGCATTTACAGTTTAAAGGTAGGTTTGTTCTGATCGCTGTGAAATCGGGACTAATGCTGATCGACCAGCACCGGGCGCATGTTCGTGTGCTTTTCGATCGTTATATGGCACAAATCAGCCGTAAGCAGGGAGTTTCCCAAGGGGTTCTTTTTCCGGAGATGTTGCAATTGCCTGCTTCAGAAGCGGCAGTGTTGGAAGGTATCATCGACGATTTGTCGGCTGTGGGATTTGATTTGAGCAATCTGGGAGGCGGTAGCTATGCTATCAACGGTGTACCTGCCGGAATTGAAGGATTGAATCCGGTGGAGTTGGTGCGCAGCATGCTTCATACAGCTATGGAGAAAGGCAGTGACGTGAAAGAGGAAGTGCAAAGTATTTTGGCTTTGACGTTGGCACGCGCAGCGGCAATTGTTTACGGGCAGGTGTTGAGCAACGAAGAGATGAGAACTTTGGTCGACAGCCTGTTTGCTTGTCCTTCGCCCAATTATACTCCGGATGGGAAAATTGTGCTTACTACCATCAAGGAAGAAGATATCGAACGATTATTTAAGTAGAACATTATAACACAAAAAGACATGAAAAGCATGACAGGCCGTAATAGGCGGTACAAAAATCTATTTTTTGCGTTTTCTTTAGTAGCAGCCCTCCCTTTTTTCCCTGTGCAGGCCGCACAAAAAGCGGATAGCTCTATAGACAAAAAACAAATGTTTAAAGTTTCGGGAGTGCGGAGGCTGAACTCGACGACTGCCGAAATAATCTTTTCCGGCGGGCGGAGAATGACGATTGACTTCTATGGTGAAAACATCTTCCGCATGTTCAGAGATGATGCCGGAGGGATTATTCGTGATCCGCAAGCCATTCCCGAGGCGCAGATCTTGGTCGATGAACCGCGTCGTCCGGTGTCACGTCTTGACCTGTCGGAAAGCGTCGGTACGATCACGCTCGCTACACAGCGTATTCGTGTGGAAATAGACAAAGAAACTTCGTTGATGAAGATAACCGATTTGCGTACAAACAGGCCGGTGGTGGAAGAGACCGTTCCTGTCTCCATCGAAGAAGGAAGTGTGACCGTGACGCTGAAAGAGCATCCCGGTGAATATTTCTATGGAGGAGGTGTACAGAACGGACGTTTCTCACACAAAGGAAAAGCCATCTCCATTGAGAACCAGAACAGCTGGACGGACGGGGGAGTAGCTTCGCCAACCCCTTTCTACTGGTCGACCAATGGCTATGGGGTGATGTTTTATACGTTTAAAAAAGGGCGTTACGATTTTGGAGCGGAGACTCCGGGTGTGGTAAGACTTTCGCATGAATCTCCGTATCTCGATCTGTTTTATATGGTGAACGACGGAGCGGTGCCTTTGCTGAACGATTTCTATCAACTGACCGGAAATCCCGTGCTCATTCCGAAATTCGGCTTTTACGAAGGACACTTGAACGCTTATAACCGCGATTTCTGGAAAGAAGACGAGAAAGGTATTCTATTCGAAGACGGGAAACGATACAAAGAGAGTCAGAAAGATAACGGTGGTATCAAAGAATCACTCAATGGAGAGAAAGGCAATTATCTGTTTTCTGCCCGGGCGGTGATCGACCGTTATAAGAAGCACGACATGCCTTTGGGTTGGCTGTTGCCCAATGATGGATACGGAGCCGGTTACGGACAGACGGAAACTCTCGACGGAAATATTGCTAACCTCAGGAGTCTGGGTGATTATGCCCGTAAGAACGGAGTGGAGATCGGGCTTTGGACACAGTCGGATTTGCATCCGAAAGCAGGCATCAGCCCGTTGTTGCAGCGCGATATTGTGAAAGAGGTGCGCGATGCGGGCGTACGTGTGTTGAAAACAGACGTGGCATGGGTGGGAGCCGGCTATTCGTTCGGCCTGAACGGTGTGGCGGATGTGGCTCATATCATGCCTTACTATGGCAACGAGGCTCGTCCTTTCATCATTTCGCTCGACGGCTGGGCGGGAACGCAGCGTTATGCTACCATCTGGTCGGGAGATCAGACAGGAGGTGTATGGGAATATATCCGCTTTCATATTCCTACCTATATCGGTTCGGGGCTCTCGGGTCAACCTAATATATCTTCGGACATGGACGGTATTTTCGGCGGAAAGAATCCGGTGGTGAACATCCGCGACTTCCAGTGGAAAACGTTCACGCCCATGCAGCTCAATATGGACGGATGGGGAGCGAATGA
The DNA here is from genome assembly GCF_000428105.1 of Bacteroides pyogenes DSM 20611 = JCM 6294. Taxonomy (GTDB): domain Bacteria; phylum Bacteroidota; class Bacteroidia; order Bacteroidales; family Bacteroidaceae; genus Bacteroides; species Bacteroides pyogenes. The sequence continues at coordinate 177,384 of NZ_ATZH01000003.1, forward strand.
GAAATATCCGCATGCCCTCGGCGAACCCGCCACTTCGATCAACCGCATGTATCTGAAGTTGAAATCGGAGTTGCTGCCCTATGCTTATACTTACGCCAAAGAGGCGGTAGACGGCAAGCCGCTTATCCGTGCTATGTTCCTCGACTATCCGAACGATTATACGCACGGCACTGCCACCCGTTACCAATATATGTACGGTCCCGACTTTCTGGTTGCGCCTATCTTTCAGGCGACTAAGACAGACAAGGCTGGAAACGATGTCCGCAACGGCATTTATTTGCCCGAGGGCTCGTGGGTAGACTACTTCACAGGCGATACGTACGAAGGAAACCGTATCTTGAACAATGTGGAAGCACCTCTTTGGAAACTTCCCGTGTTTGTAAGAAACGGAGCCATCATCCCGATGACAAATCCGAACAATAACGTGCATGAGATAGATCGTTCGGTGCGTATCTACGAGTTGTACCCTTATCGCTATTCGGAGATGACGGAGTATGATGACGACGGAACGACCGAAGCCTATCGCTACGGCAAGCATGCCACCACCCGTCTGCAATCGGATGTAGATGCGAGGGGGCGTGTGCATATTACGATTCATCCCGCTCAAGGAGACTTTGAGGGATTTGTAAAGGAAAAGACAACGGAACTTCGCATCAACGTGACTGAAAAACCGAAAACTCTGCGCGCAAAGGTGAACGGAAAACGTGTGAAGCTCACTGAAGCGAAGACGGTGGAAGAACTCCGCCGGGGGGAGAATGTGTATTTCTATGATGCCGCTCCCAATCTGAACCGCTTTGCCACAGAAAGCAGCGACTTTGCCAAGCAAGCAATCGTAAAGAATCCGCAACTGCTCGTCAGGCTGGCAAAGAGCGATGTAACGGCTGTCACACAGGAGCTGACGGTGGAGGGGTTCCGCTTCGAGCCTGCCGACCGCAACCTGCATGCAAGCGGGAACTTGGCGGCTCCTTTGGTGCGGATGACCGAAGAGAATACAGGAGCCTATACGTTGAAACCTATTTGGGGGAAGGTGGAAAATGCTGATTTCTATGAGATAGAGGCGAATGGTATGTTGTATACGACGATACGTGATACGGAACTTCTGTTCGAAGATCTGAAGCCGGAAACGGATTACCTGTTTAACATACGTGCTGTCAACAAAGACGGGCTGTCGGCATGGACGCCGCTGGCGGCAAAGACCCGAAACAATCCGCTGGAGTTTGCCATTCGGGGTATCAAGGGAGAGACGAGCGTAGAGAATCAGGCGGGATTCGGTGTGAACCGCTTCTTCGATTTTGCCGAATCGGGCGACCTCTGGCATACGAAGTACGGCGCAAAAGCTTTACCGTTCGAATTGATTGTTGATCTGGTGACGGTAAATCAGTTGGATAAGTTCTGGTATTTGCCTCGCGTGGACGCCGGAAACGGAACCTTACTCAAAGGCTCGGTGGCTTACAGCATGGATAAAGACAAATGGACGGATGCAGGAACGTTTGAATGGAAGCGCAATGGAGACACGAAAGAATTTGTATTTGCCGCCCGCCCGTCGGCACGTTACATCAGGCTCTCGGTTACGGAAGCTGTGGGCAATTACGGTTCTGGTCGCGAACTCTATGTGTTTAAGGTGCCCGGTACGGAAAGCTACCTGCCCGGCGACATCAACAACGACGGGAAGATTGACGAGAACGACCTGTCATCGTACATGAACTACACCGGTCTGCGTCGTGGTGACTCTGATTTTGAAGGATACATCAGCAACGGAGACATTAACAAGAACGGGCTGATCGATGCGTATGACATTTCGGTGGTGGCCACTTTACTCAACGGGGGCGTGAAACCGCTGCCTAATGAAAAAGTTGGTGGAACGCTTTCCGTCAGTACAGCTAAACAGGTATACCAAGCGGGTGAAATGGTAGAGGTGCGTGTGAAGGGGAACGACCTGAAAGCGGTCAACGCGCTCAGCTTTGCCCTGCCTTACGATCAGGAAGAATATGAGTTTGTGGGTGTGGAACCGTTGCAGATGAAAGCCATGGAGAATTTAACTTACGACCGGCTGCATACCAATGGCATGAAGGCCCTTTATCCGACCTTTGTTAACTTGGGAATGCAGGAGACGCTCGAGGGAAGTGTGGAACTTTTTGTCCTGAAGTTCAAGGCGAAGAAGCGCGTGCGTGCCGACTGGAAGCCGGCAGACGGCATGCTGGTCGACCGTCGGCTGGGTATTTCTGCTTTCTGAAGAAAGATAGCCGGATAAGCAGCGGCAGTTCCGATGGTATCTCGGAATAGTTAATGGGGCAGCTTCATGTATCTTTTGCCGGTCGAAACAAAATCCCCTTTGTCTTAGCCTTGTATTATAATAAATGAGAGCTAAGGCAAAGGGGATTCTCTCTGGAGGTCTCATTGCTTAAAAGTCATATAAAAATGGATGAACTACTTCCTGATCCATGTACATGAATATGATGGAGACTACTTCAAAGATCTGGCAGACCTACTTCGGGACATTCCTGCATATTGAGTAGTTCGGACAATACTATATTTACAGGTAATATATCCGAAAACTATTTATGGGGCTGTCCGATTTTTGGGCGGCCCCGCAAAACCATTTAAGGAGACAGTCTTTTTTCGATATTTTTTAAAGGTTGTCGATTATCCCTATTCTGGCTTTGGAAAGATCCCATCTTATTGGTTTGCCGCGAATCTTCTCGCCTGTTCTTCTATCAATTCTTTGTCGTCGAAGTAATTGATCTTCATTGCTTTCTTTACGTCCGATAATGTGTCGGCGGCAGCGGCTCTCGCCACTTCGCATCCTTTTCGCAGCATCTCGTAAATGCCTGGAATGTCTTTTTCGAATTCCTTCCGGCGGTTGCGGATGGGCTCCAAAGTCTCTTGCATGATGGCGTTCAGGAACCGTTTCACTTTTACGTCTCCCAAGCCGCCGCGCTGGTAGTGGGCTTTTAACTCCGCCAGATTCGGATAATCGGGCAGGTAACGCTCGAAATGTTCGGGGCGGCTGAAAGCGTCGAGATAAGTGAAGACCGTGTTTCCTTCGATCTTGCCCGGGTCTTGCACGCGAATGTGTCCCGGATCGGTGTACATACTCATCACTTTCTTTTGTATCTCGTCTGCCGTATCCGACAGGTAGATGCAGTTGCCCAGCGATTTGCTCATTTTCGCTTTGCCATCGGTCCCCGGCAAACGCAGGCACGCGGCATTTTGAGGCAGCAGTATTTCAGGCTCTACCAATGTTTCACCATAGATATGGTTGAAGCGGCGAACAATCTCGCGTGCCTGTTCGAGCATCGGTTCCTGATCTTCCCCCACGGGCACGGTTGTAGCGCGGAAAGCCGTGATGTCGGCCGCCTGACTGATGGGATACGTAAAGAATCCTACGGGGATGCTGGCTTCGAAGTTGCGCATCTGTATCTCGGTCTTCACTGTCGGGTTGCGTTGCAGGCGCGACACGCTGACGAGATCCATGTAATAAAAGGTGAGTTCGCACAGTTCGGGAATCTGCGATTGGATGAAAATAGTAGCTTTCTCCGGATCCAATCCGCAGGCAAGATAGTCGAGGGCTACTTCAATCACATTCTGACGCACCTTTTCCGGATTGTCGATATTGTCGGTCAATGCCTGTGAGTCGGCAATGAAAACAAACATCTTGCTGTAGTCGCCGGCATTCTGCAACTCCACTCTTCCTTTCAGCGAACCCACGTAGTGCCCGATATGAAGTCGTCCGGTAGGGCGGTCGCCTGTCAATATGATTTTTTCTTTCTTCATTTTATTACCTTATTATATAATTGAACCGCAAAGATAGACATAAAAAGTGAAAGAAGCGCCAAAACCGTCTAACTTCATTTTGAGAAAAAGAAAGGGTTTCTTTTTGCTATGTGCGAAAAAAGTCGTTACTTTGCGCCGAATAAGAAAAACTGAGAATGAATCAACAGGAAGTCAGAAGTAAGTATTACCTCCATTCGGACGATTTTTATCCGGATACGGCAAGCTTCTTCTTTTTTTCTGAAAAAACGATATGTAAGTTCTTTGGTAATGCGTTAGTCCTTCTTTAAGGGTAACGCATTTTTTTTATATGTACCTTAGGTATAAAACATATTTATAACAAAAAAGATGGAAAAGGAAATGAAGAAAGTCCTCGTGTTAGGTTCCGGGGCTCTTAAAATCGGACAGGCCGGTGAGTTCGACTACTCCGGCTCGCAAGCGCTCAAGGCGTTGAAAGAAGAAGGTATCAGTTCGGTATTGGTCAATCCGAATATCGCCACCATTCAGACTTCGGAGGGGATTGCCGATAAAGTTTATTTCCTTCCCGTGACTACTTATTTCGTAGAAGAAATTATAAAGAAAGAGCGTCCGGACGGCATCCTGTTGGCGTTTGGTGGGCAAACGGCCCTGAACTGCGGTGCCGAACTCTACACCAAAGGCGTTCTCGACAAGTATGGAGTGAAAGTGTTGGGAACCTCAGTAGAAGCCATTATGTATACTGAAGACCGCGACTTGTTTGTGAAAAAGCTGGATGAAATAGGCATGAAGACTCCCGTCAGCCAAGCGGTAGAGAATATGAAAGATGCCATTGAAGCTGCCGAGCGTATCGGATTTCCCGTGATGGTTCGTTCGGCTTATGCGCTTGGCGGACTGGGTAGCGGTATCTGCCGGGATAAGGAGGAGTTTGTCAAACTGGCGGAAAGCGCTTTTGCTTTTTCGAAACAGATATTGGTGGAAGAGTCGTTGAAAGGGTGGAAAGAGATAGAGTTCGAAGTCATCCGCGATACCAACGACCATTGCTTCACGGTGGCGAGCATGGAGAATTTCGATCCGCTCGGCATCCATACCGGAGAGTCGATAGTGGTAGCCCCTACCTGTTCGCTCGACGATAAGGAGCTGAAGATGCTTCAGGAATTGTCTACCAAATGTATCCGCCATCTGGGTATTGTAGGCGAATGTAACATTCAGTATGCGTTCAATTCAGAAACCGACGACTATCGTGTGATTGAAGTGAACGCCCGCCTGAGCCGTTCTTCGGCGTTGGCTTCGAAGGCTACCGGATATCCGCTGGCTTTTGTCGCCGCCAAAGTGGCTCTCGGATACACGCTCGATCAGATCGGCGAGATGGGAACGCCGAATTCGGCTTATGTGGCTCCGCAACTCGATTATTATATTTGCAAAATTCCGCGCTGGGACTTGACAAAGTTTGCCGGAGTATCGCGCGAGATTGGCTCCAGCATGAAGTCGGTAGGCGAGATCATGTCTATCGGACGTTCGTTTGAAGAAATCATCCAGAAAGGTTTGCGCATGATCGGACAGGGAATGCACGGCTTCGTAGGTAATAACGGAGTGCGTTTCGATGATTTGGAGAAAGAGCTTTCATGCCCTACCGACTTGCGTATTTTCGCTCTGGCGCAGGCGTTGGAAGAGGGATATACTATCGAGCGTATCCACGAGCTGACGAAGATCGATCCCTGGTTCCTCGGCAAGCTGAAAAACATTGTAGACTATAAAGAGAAGCTGTCTGCCTACAACAAAGTGGAAGACATACCGGCTGACGTGATGCGTCAGGCTAAGGTGCTCGGCTTCTCCGACTTCCAGATTGCCCGCTTTGTGCTGAACCCTGCAAGCAATATGGAGAAAGAAAACTTGATGGTACGTGCGCATCGTAAAGCCTTGGGTGTGCTTCCTGCAGTGAAACGCATCAACACCGTAGCTTCGGAACATCCCGAACTGACCAACTATTTGTATATGACGTATGCGGTGGAAGGGTATGACGTGAATTATTATAAAAATGAGAAATCGGTAGTCGTGCTGGGTTCCGGCGCTTACCGTATCGGTAGCTCCGTTGAGTTTGACTGGTGTTCGGTGAATGCCGTACAAACCGCACGTAAACTGGGCTATAAGTCGATCATGATCAACTATAATCCGGAAACCGTATCTACCGACTATGATATGTGCGACCGGCTCTATTTCGACGAGCTTTCTTTCGAACGTGTACTCGACGTAATCGACCTTGAGCAGCCTCGTGGGGTAATTGTTTCTGTGGGCGGACAGATTCCGAACAATCTTGCCATGAAACTGTATCGCCAGTCTGTGCCGGTGCTGGGAACTTCTCCACTCTCTATCGATCGTGCCGAAAACCGCAACAAATTCTCGGCGATGCTCGATCAGCTCGGTATCGACCAGCCGGCATGGCAGGAGCTTACCAGCCTCGAAGATGTGAAAGATTTTGTTGACAAGGTAGGATATCCTGTGCTGGTGCGCCCTTCTTATGTGCTTTCGGGTGCGGCGATGAACGTCTGCTACGATGACGAAGAATTGGAGAACTTCTTGAAGATGGCTGCCGAAGTGTCGAAAGAATATCCGGTGGTGGTTTCGCAATTCCTCGAAAATACGAAAGAGATTGAGTTTGACGCCGTGGCGCAGAACGGTGAGGTGGTAGAATATGCCATCTCCGAACACGTAGAGTTTGCCGGCGTACACTCCGGTGATGCCACGCTGGTGTTCCCTGCGCAGAAGATTTACTTCGCCACTGCCCGTCGCATCAAGAAAATCAGCCGTCAGATAGCGAAAGAACTGAATATCTCGGGGCCGTTCAATATTCAGTTTCTTGCCCGCAACAACGAGGTGAAGGTGATAGAATGCAACCTGCGTGCTTCTCGCAGTTTTCCGTTTGTGTCGAAAGTACTGAAGCGCAATTTCATCGAAACGGCTACGCGAATCATGCTTGATGCTCCTTATACCCGTCCGGATAAATCGGCATTCGATATCGACTGGATCGGAGTGAAAGCTTCTCAGTTCTCTTTCTCCCGTCTGCACAACGCCGATCCTGTGCTGGGTGTAGACATGTCTTCTACCGGCGAGGTGGGATGTATCGGCGACGACTTTTCGGAAGCGTTGCTCAATGCCATGATTGCTACCGGATTCACCATTCCCGAAAAGGCGGTGATGTTTTCTTCCGGTGCGGTGAAGTCGAAAGTCGACCTGCTCGATGCCAGCCGTATGCTTGCCGCCAAAGGCTACCGGATTTACGGAACTGCGGGAACGGCCGCTTTCCTGAATGCTCACGGCGTAGATACTACACCGGTTTACTGGCCTGATGAGAAACTGGGAGCGGAAAACAATGTGATGAAGATGATAGCCGACCATAAATTCGACTTGATTGTCAATATCCCGAAGAATCATACGAAGCGCGAACTGACCAACGGTTATCGTATCCGCCGCGGAGCAATCGACCATAACATTCCGCTGATTACGAACGCTCGTCTGGCGAGTGCCTTTATCGAAGCTTTCTGTGAACTGAAGCAGGAGGATATCCAGATCAAGAGCTGGCAAGAGTATAAGTAGTCAGGATAACGAGAGCGATAAAAAAGAGAATAAAGGAACTGTTTGGGAAGTCTTCTTATAATATAAGGTGGTGCTGAACGTCCCTTTTACAAAATCGGTAGGCTGTCTCAGAGTTGATAAATGAGACAGCCTTACTTGTGGATTTGGCAGATTGAAATATAATAACCCCCTTGTTTTAGCCCTGACTTGCAATCCATGTAAAGCTAAACAAGGGGGTTGTCTTAAAAAGAGGTTTACTCTATACGATTTTGATTCTCTATTTTGAAACAGGCTTCCGGGGTTTATGTTCTGAGAAACTTTGTTGCATTCTCTTTTAACCGCGAAGCTGCTATACGGAGTCTTTGGGGAGAAAGTTCTGCGTGATAACAGCCTTCGACGGTTGTTAATGAATACCGGTTATCCTATTTATTCGTCTATTTTTCAGTGTTCCCGATGCAATAGTTGTACACTTTCAGGTTGCTGATTTTACTCTTGAAGCTGCCCGCTTTCTGCAATGGGAAAACCAGTGTGGGCAGATAATACATCGCATCTTTGCCTCCGTTGAAAATGCGCTTCTCCACTTCCATCTTCTCTTTCACCTTTCCGTCGACAAACAGCGTCACTCCCTTATTGGTACCTTCAATGCGGATGTTCGCTTTTTCTCCCGGATTCACTTTATAGACAAATGTGTCCAGATAACCGTCGCGTGCAAATCCCATCATCCCGCGAATGGGGTCGGAGAGATAGAATACGGCATTTTCAGAACGGAACAACTCTGCGCCCGGTTGCTCTGCCACCCCTTCAATGTCGAAGCTGACGGTGTAATTGTAGCCTATCTCCGGATATGGCGACCGGCTTTCCGGAGCAACGGCAGGCTGTTCGTACACCAAACTTCTTTCTGTACCGATGCGTGCCAACTGGTTTACTCCCGGAGCTTCGCTCAATAGGTGTCGTTTGTCACCGTACGCTTCGAAGGGCAAGCCGGTCTTTGCGCCGGTCCACATCTTCACCGAGAGAGTTTGCAAGGCGGGGAATACACGATGGTGAATGTCTTTCACTGATACGCCATTGCCTGCATGGTCGTTCCATACAGCGAACATGCCGCCCAAAATATTCGGGTCTTTCTCTTCAAATACCTCTTTGCCGATGCGTGCCGGAGTCCATTCCTTATACAGATAGGCCTCGTTGAGGTAGTCTTGATAATATCCTGCCATCGGTACGATGTAAACCATCCCGTCGGGTATGCTGATAAGCTGGTAGCCTTGCTTCACCATCTCTCTCGGATCGGCATATCCGTTGTACCATGCACCCATCAATACATTTTCCGATTTTACGGGTGTGTCTCCTTTGGCATGTGTGAGCGCTCCCCAAACCACCGCCTGCTTGCCGAAACTTTCCACATAACGGATGTAGTGGTCGGTGAATGCGCGGAACTGCTCCACCACTTCTTTCTTGGCATTCGAATATTCGTCAGTTCCGATGTGTACACGCTTGCCTGTGAACACGGGTTCGGGCCCCGATAAATACTCCTTGAACAGCCCGTCGACAAACTTGAATGTCTCAGGATTGAAAATATCCAAGTGATCCATCTCGTATTCCTTGCTTCCGATTTCCGGTTTGTAGTGAGTGAAGGCCAGCGAATGGGCGGGTACGTCGATTTCGGGAATGATTTCTACGAATTGCGCCGCCGCTTCGTGTTGGAACTCTTTGAATTCGGCTTTCGAGTATGAACCGTCACGTGCAGTCAGTCCCGGATAAGTTTCCGACTCGAGGCGGAAAGCTGCGTAGGTCTTCGCCCAGTCGTTGTTGAAAAACTGCTTGAATCCGTTGTCGTTCAGGTGCACCTGCAAAGTATTCATTTTATAATACGCCATCACCTTTACAAGGTCTTTCAGATAGCTCATGGGGATGAACTTCCGTCCGCAGTCGATCATGAAACCACGCATCCGGTAGTCGGGAAAGTCTCTTATCTCTCCTTGCGGCAGTTCCCGATTGTCCGTTTGTTCCGATAGTTGCAGCAAGGTGCGGGTGCCCCAGTAGACACCTTGTGCGGTGGGCGCTGAGATTGTCACGCGGTCGGTTATTTTCATCCGGTAACCCTCTTCACCCAACTGCTTGTCGGATGCCAATGTGAGAAGAATATCTCCTGGACGGGCTTTCCCTTCATCAACGCCGGGCTTAACGCCAAACATAGTCCCGTAATCTTCAGAAAGCATGCGAGCGATGCGCAGGAGTTCTGCCGATGATTTTCCGGACACTACAATCCGCATTTCAGACGCAGGGGTAAATATTCCTTTTCCACCTTTCCACTCTTTCAGTTCGGGAACGGCAAAAGGCTTCGGGTTGACGGCGGCACAGACAAGGCTGCCGGTGAAACTGAGAAATACGCTCAGAATAAAAGCTCTGGTAATAGTTTTTCGGTTTTTCATGTAATCAACGAATAATGTTATTTGTTATTAATTAAGCGGCTAAAATAGGTATAATTCCGGTACTTGCCATTTGAAGCTGAAATTATTAGCTTATTTTTGCTATTCAAACTTTTTGAACATAGCCAATCATGCTGATACTATTATCTTGCGCCAAAACGATGAGCGATGCTTCGAAGCAAAAGACTCCTTTCATCACCACGCCCCGCTTTCGGAAAGAGGCTGCCGCAATCGCCCTGCAGATGTCGCAGCTTTCCGTGCAAGAGCTGGAGCGATTGTTGCGGGTGAATGCCAAAATTGCTGTCGAAAATTACAAACGTTATCAACAGTTTCATGCCGAGGGAGTGCGCGAACTTCCTGCCTTGCTGGCATATACGGGGATTGTTTTCAAAAGGTTGAATCCGAAAGATTTTTCGGCGGATGATTTCGAATATGCCCAGGAGCATTTGCGGCTGACTTCTTTCTGCTATGGATTGCTTCGTCCGCTGGATGCTATCAGGCTTTACCGGTTGGAGGGGGACGCAGTGTTGCCTGAATTGGGTAATCGGACGTTGTTTGCCTATTGGCGGGAGCGTCTAACTGATGTGTTTATCGACGACATCAAGCGGGCGGGAGGGGTACTCTGCAATCTGGCGAGCGACGAGATGCGCGGCTTGTTCGACTGGAAGCGTGTAGAAAGCGAAGTGCGTGTCGTCACTCCCGAGTTTCATGTCTGGAAAAACGGCAAGTTGGCTACTGTAGTGGTGTATACCAAAATGTCGAGGGGTGAAATGGCCCGCTACATCTTAAAGAACCGGATTGAATCGCCCGAAGAATTGAAACGTTTCGTTTGGGAGGGTTTTGAATATAATGAACGTTTGTCGTCGGAGCGAGAATTTGTATTTACTAATGGATATGGAGGATGAAGGTATGACTGAACCGGAGAAAATGCGCAACGGACAGTTGGCGGATATGTCCGACCCGGAATTGCAGCGACGTTTTGAACGTGCCAAAAAACTACTGGCACGAATGCGCGGACTGAGTACGTATGATGAGGCTTATCGCGGACTGTTGGAAGAATTGGTTCCGGGTATTCCTGTTACTTCGGTCATCTTTCCGCCTTTCTACTGCGATCATGGAGATGGAATCAAGTTGGGCGAACATGTGTTCGTCAATGCCAATTGTACTTTTTTAGACGGTGCGTACATCACTGTCGGCAGTCATACCCTGATAGGCCCTTCGGTGCAAATCTACACGCCGCACCATCCGATGGATCATTTGCAGCGGAGAACTCCCGGTGAATATGCTTTTCCGGTAACCATAGGAGAGGATTGCTGGATTGGGGGAGGAGCGATCATTTGTCCCGGAGTGACCATTGGCGACCGTTGCGTGATCGGTGCGGGAAGTGTAGTGACGAAAGATATTCCTTCCGACAGCGTAGTGGTAGGAAACCCTGCCCGTGTCATTCGCAAGAATACTCCTTAAAATAACGATACTTAATTGCTTTTGTTGCAAGAATCAATTCGTCTTTCGTCTGTGTTTTATTCGTCTGCCGCTCGGGAGATGAATAAAACACAGACGAGAGATGAATAAAACACGGTCGGCAGACGAAATAAAACATTAAGCGAATCCGTTAGCTATTGCGAAGCAAGGCCTTATTTTAAAAGCTTTCGTTTGTCTTGAAAAACTTTTCGGGAAGTCAGTTCCATAGGCCACTTGCTTTCTGTTTAATATCATTTTCCTGTGTCTTCCTCTGCATATATATCCGTGGTCGGGAAGCGTGTTTTTCAGGCAGAAGTGATATTGCTTTTGTTTTGTAAACAGCTGCGCTTCGTTTTGTGGGCACTCTGTTGCTTGCTGTGGCATTTTACTTCTTTATTGACTTGCAAAAAAAGAACTTTGTTTTCTGCTGAAAATCAACACTGTTTTTTCTTGAAACAAAAAAATAGAAAAAATAATAAGTAAAATACTTGCAGGATCCAAAAAATGCCGTACCTTTGCATCGCTTTTGAAACGGAAGTGTACGGGCGTTTAGCTCAGCTGGTTCAGAGCATCTGCCTTACAAGCAGAGGGTCGGCGGTTCGAATCCGTCAACGCCCACCTAAAAAACTGATGCACTTCCGAATTGTAAAGAAGGGCGTTTAGCTCAGCTGGTTCAGAGCATCTGCCTTACAAGCAGAGGGTCGGCGGTTCGAATCCGTCAACGCCCACCAAGCCTAAATGGCTGTAAATGCGTGTTTTACATTGTCTGTGAGCTGGCGTGCGATTGCATGCCAGCTCCTTTTTTTGTACGAATAGGCCTTATTTGACCTTAAAAAGAGGTAAATAAGAGACTATTTCTTATAACTATTTTATAACTCCATTCGGTTTTCATCTGTTGAAAGTCCTCTTTTTTGACAAGCTTTCTCTTTGAGAAAAATGCGTTTCTGCCTTCGCTTTATTGTTTTTTTTGAAAGCTTTTTTGTTTCTTACTGTTTTTATGCAAACTTTCTCTTTCCTTTGAGCGGATAACTCAAGAAAAAGAATTAATTTTGCAACCTGATAATTATCTTAATAAGACGTATGGAACTGGACGTGTTGACGGCTGTCTCACCGGTGGATGGTCGATATAGAGGAAAAACGAAAGCTTTGGCAGCTTATTTTTCCGAGTTTGCGCTGATTAAATATCGTGTACAGGTAGAAATAGAATATTTTATCGCTCTGTGCGAGCTTCCGTTACCGCAGTTGGAGGGAGTAGGCAAGGATATATTCCATAAATTGCGCGACATCTATTTGAAGTTTTCCGAAGCTGATGCCCAACGGGTAAAGGATATTGAAAGCGTGACGAATCACGACGTGAAAGCGGTGGAGTATTTCCTTAAGGAAGAATTCGATAAGCTGGGCGGTATGGAGCCCTATAAGGAGTTTATCCATTTCGGTCTTACTTCGCAGGATATCAACAACACATCTGTTCCTCTCTCTGTCAAGGAGGCTTTGGAAGAGGTCTACTATCCGCTGCTGGAGGAATTGATTGCTCAACTGGAAGCTTATGCCGCCGAATGGGAGCATATCCCGATGTTGGCTAAGACTCATGGACAGCCGGCATCTCCCACCCGTTTAGGAAAAGAAGTAAAAGTGTTCGCTTATCGTTTGCAACGTCAACTCGCAATTTTGAAGTCTTGCCCGTTGACGGCAAAATTCGGCGGGGCTACCGGAAACTACAACGCGCACCATGTGGCGTATCCGCAATATGATTGGAAGCAGTTCGGCAACCGTTTTGTTGCCGCTAAACTTGGGTTGGAACGTGAAGAATATACTACGCAAATTTCCAATTACGATAACCTGTCGGCTGTTTTCGATGCAATGAAACGCATCAATACGGTGATGGTGGACATGAATCGTGACTTTTGGCAGTATATCTCGATGGAATACTTCAAGCAAAAAATTAAAGCCGGAGAGGTAGGTTCGAGCGCTATGCCTCATAAGGTGAATCCGATAGACTTTGAGAATGCCGAAGGAAACCTCGGACTGGCGAACGCTCTTCTCGAGCACTTGGCGGTAAAACTTCCGGTTTCGCGCTTGCAGCGTGACTTGACCGATTCGACCGTGTTGCGCAATGTGGGCGTGCCTTTCGGCCATATTGTTATCGCTATGCAGAGCTCACTGAAAGGGTTGCGAAAGCTGTTGCTCAACGAATCGGCTATCTACCGTGATTTGGATGATTGCTGGAGTGTGGTTGCCGAAGCTATTCAAACCATTTTGCGCAGAGAAGCTTATCCGAATCCGTATGAAGCATTGAAAGCCTTGACGCGTACGAATGAGGCTATTACCGAGAAATCGATCAGGGAATTTATCGAAACTCTGGATGTGAACGAGCATATAAAAGATGAATTAAGAACAATCACTCCGCACACATATACGGGAGTGTAATGTTACATATAACATTGAGAATTCCGGCCGTGAGGCCAAAGTTTAATTTTATTCGAATAAAAAAACAATGAACACAGGAAATGAAGAATGGCGCGACGACTCTTTTAATCAAGAGAATGAAGGCGCCGGCCGTGACGGTAACAGATTTTACAACAGAGAAGGAAGCTACAACCGCCCTTCGTATAATCGCGAAAGCGGTGACCGCCCGTATCGTCCGCGATTTAATGCAAACCGAGAAGATAGCTACGATCGTCCTCAACGCTCGTATGGCGATCGCCCTCAACGTTCCTCTTTCAATCGTGAGGGTGGAGACCGCCCGTATCGTCCGCGGTTTAATGCAAACCGCGAAGGAGACTACGACCGTTCGCAACGCTCGTATGGCGATCGTCCTCAACGTTCCTCCTTCAATCGTGAAGGTGGCGACCGCCCGTATCGTCCGCGATTCAACAATGAAGAATCGGCCGACCGTCCTCAACGCTCGTATGGCGATCGTCCTCAACGTCCTTCTTTCAATCGTGAGGGTGGCGACCGTCCGTATCGTCCGCGATTGAGTGGTAATAATAATTATGGTGAAGGCAGGGATCGTCCACGTCGTCCCCGGTTTAATAATAACTACGGTGAAAGTGGCAATCGTCCGCGTTTCAACAATGATCGTTCGCAAGGCGGATACCGTCCGCGTCCTCGTACGGCGGATTATGATCCGAATGCGAAATATAGCAAGAAAAAACAGATTGAGTATAAGGAACAGTATGTCGATCCTAACGAACCGATTCGTTTGAACAAGTTCCTTGCCAATGCTGGAATATGCTCTCGCCGTGAGGCGGATGAGTTTATCACTGCGGGGGTCGTGTCTGTGAACGGTGAGGTAGTGACGGAATTGGGAACAAAGATTAAGCGTTCGGATGTGGTAAAATTCCACGATGAGCCGGTAAGCATCGAACGGAAAGTGTATGTATTGCTGAACAAGCCGAAAGATACGGTTACTACTTCAGACGACCCTCAGGAACGTCGGACGGTGATGGATCTTGTAAAGGGGGCTTGCAATGAACGTATTTATCCCGTGGGGCGTCTCGACCGGAATACTACAGGAGTGTTGCTGCTGACAAACGACGGTGATTTGGCCTCGAAGCTTACGCATCCGAAGTTTTTGAAAAAGAAAATCTATCACGTTCATCTCGACAAGAATCTGACGAAAGCCGACATGGAACAGATTGCAGCCGGAATCCAGTTGGAGGATGGTGAAATTCATGCCGATGCTATCAGCTATGCGGATGAAGTAAAGAAAGATCAGGTGGGCATCGAGATTCATTCCGGAAAGAACCGCATCGTTCGCCGTATTTTCGAATCGCTTGGGTATAAAGTAACAAAGCTCGACCGTGTTTTCTTTGCCGGTTTGACAAAGAAAGGCTTGCGTCGCGGCGATTGGCGTTATTTGACCGAAGCCGAAGTAAACTATCTCCGTATGGGATCGTTTGAATAAACAAGATTTTAAAGTTTCTGAGTTGGTGGGTGAAGATACGGCGGAATGCTTTTCGCTTTGTATCTGAAACCTTCCAACTCGTGTCTAATATAAGAAATAGTTATGGAAAAAATCAGTAGAACAAAAATTGTTGACTTGCTGAAACGTGATGATTTCGGGGCTAAAGTCAACGTAAAAGGGTGGGTTCGCACCCGCAGAGGTAGTAAACAAGTCAACTTTATTGCACTGAATGACGGTTCTACAATAAATAATGTGCAGATTGTAGTCGATTTGGCTTCTTTCGATGAAGAGATGCTGAAGCAGATCACTACGGGGGCTTGCTTGAGTGTGAACGGGGAGATGGTGGAGTCTGTAGGTTCCGGTCAGAAGGTGGAAGTGCAAGCCCGGGAAATTGAGGTACTGGGTATTTGCGACAATACTTATCCTTTGCAAAAGAAAGGGCACTCTATGGAGTTCTTGCGCGAAATAGCTCATTTGCGCCCTCGTACCAATACGTTTGGAGCTGTATTCCGTATTCGTCACCATATGGCGATTGCTATTCACAAATTCTTTCACGAGAGAGGTTTTTACTATTTTCATACGCCTATTATTACGGCTTCCGATGCCGAGGGAGCTGGACAGATGTTTCAGGTGACGACATTGGATATGAGACATTTGGGAAGGACGGAAGACGGGGCTGTAAAGTATGATGATGACTTTTTCGGCAAACAGGCAAGTCTCACTGTGTCCGGACAGCTTGAAGGTGAATTGGCGGCTACGGCGTTAGGAGCTATCTATACGTTCGGTCCGACCTTCCGCGCGGAAAATTCTAACACTCCCCGCCATTTGGCAGAGTTCTGGATGATTGAGCCCGAAGTGGCTTTCAATGATATCACCGACAATATGGATTTGGCCGAAGAATTCATTAAGTATTGTGTGCAATGGGCGTTGGACAACTGTGCCGATGACGTGAAATTCCTGAATGACATGTTTGATAAAGGATTGGTGGAACGTCTGCAGGGGGTGCTGAAAGATGATTTCGTGCGTCTGTCGTATACTGAGGGTATTAAAATTCTGGAAAGCGCGGTTGCCAATGGGCGTAAATTTGAATTTCCTGTCTATTGGGGAGTCGATTTGGCCTCTGAACATGAGCGGTATCTCGTGGAAGAACACTTTAAACGCCCGGTTATCTTGACCGACTATCCGAAAGAAATCAAGGCTTTCTATATGAAGCAGAACGAAGACGGGAAAACGGTGCGCGCAATGGACGTGCTGTTTCCGAAAATTGGTGAGATCATCGGAGGATCGGAACGTGAGGCCGATTACGAGAAGCTGCAGTCGCGTATCGACGAATTGCATATACCGATGAAAGACATGTGGTGGTATTTGGACACGCGTAAGTTCGGTACCTGTCCGCATTCCGGTTTCGGACTCGGGTTTGAGCGTCTGTTGCTTTTTGTTACGGGCATGGCGAATATCCGTGACGTGATACCGTTCCCACGTACTCCGAGAAACGCGGAATTTTAAAGAAAGAGGGTGAATTCTAAGTCCTCTCCAAACAATATCTATAAAATCTTACCCAGGTTTACGAATATTAACGTATCCTTGGGTAAGTTCTTATATAGACATAACTACTCTTCAGAAGTGTATAGCTACTTCCTAAACCTAAGAATTTTTCGAAGTTAAGCCCCTTTTATTATGCTACCAATGTTACAAATGGAGTCTGCCTTCGTATCACAGCAAAAGACCTTGCTATGATTTTGGCTCTTACCGCATTGATTACAGATGCTTTATGTTTTCCCTCGGCT
>NZ_KE386624.1:0-70799 GCF_000428105.1 Bacteroides pyogenes DSM 20611 = JCM 6294
TACGCTGGAAGTTCCCTATCGGCTGAATCAGAAGAACTGGAAAGAGCCCACATCATGGGCTTGCAAGCGGTTTAGAAAACGTATCGAAACCGTATTCTCCCAACTCAACGACACGCTTATGATGATACGAAATTACGCAAAGCAATCCTGCGGACTTTTCACCCGCATGGCAGCAAAGATTGCCGCTATGACTTTCATGCAATATGTCAATTACGCTAATCATCGTCCGATTGGAAAGATAAAATATTCGCTAATTTAATTCAACCAACGGGTTGTTTTTATATCATTTTATTAGTCTCAGCGCAACTATGAATTTGTTTTGACATCATCTGACGAATTAATATTCCCTATTTCTCATCCTTCTATCAAACGCCATAGATAATTAACTAAGCATGTGTTAGATAAAAATCCGAGAGAATTTTGTATGTGTCACGAATATCATAGCCTGCAACCCTTATTTCATTTGTTCTATCCTTTCTTGTAATATTATCGTGCATATACAACACTTTATCTGCCCAAACTTCTGGAGATTCATTTAAACTAAGAAATTCAATACACTCTGTTATTTGAGTATCTTTGGTTAATCTATCGGAAGCTAATGTAGGTAAACCATTACATTGTGTTTCAAGAACTACAGTTCCAAAACCTTCATACAAAGAAGGAAAAATCATTGCATCCATAGCTTGAAGATAATCGCCAACATTTGTCAAACTCCCAAGAAAAAATACATTATCTTTGATTTTTAAGTTCTCTACCTGCTTTTCTATTTCATTTTTTAACTCGCCATCACCTATCAAAAACAACTTACTTTTACTACATTTTTCCACTACGTGCGCAAAAATATTTAAAAGGAATTTATGATTTTTGGGGGGAGATAATCTTCCGACATGTACAACTGCAAAATCATCCTCTAGTCCTAACTTCTTTCGCATGGTTAATCTCTTTTCAACATCAAAAGAAAATTTTGAGAGATTAAAACCATTAGGTATTACCATAAAATTATTTGGAGGGAGAATTCCTTTCTTTCCAAACAACCATTCTCCTGCTTGTTGTGAGCATGCAAATTTATGTGTTGTAGGTCCATTTACAATCAATTTAGAAGCCGCTTTAAAAATAGATTTCCAATTCCAATCCAAACCATTATTGCGACTGTGTGTAATTCGTACAGGAACACCAGCTTTTTTAGCTGCAATTTGCACCCATCCACTATAGGTATTCAAATGAACATGAACAATTTTATATTCATGATGATTACTAAAGAATTTGTCTAATCTCCTGAGATATTGAATCAATGCCCAAGGTTTAATACCAGGCATATGATAAACCTTACCTCCTAGTGATTTAATTTCAGAATCATAATAGCCTTCTTCCATACGATGGGTAAGGAAATCAAACTGAATTTTCGTTCTATCAATATTACGATAAATGTCCATGAGGCGAGTTTCCAAACCTGCACGTTCCATAAGAGTAACAACTTGTAATACTCTAATAGGCTCTGTCATAATTATTTCACAGCGTTTAAAATGTTATTAAAAAAAACATCCATCTTACTGTCGCGAACTTCTCTTGCAAATTCTGATGCTTTAGCGAAGTTTGCTTTTGATGCCATATTTATTGAATTTATGTCGTTGAAAGCAAGAATTTTCTTAGCTAACGTTTTAAAGTCCTTTGGTTCTATAAGATAATCCTCGGACAAAAGATCTTTCATTCCTCCAACATTAGAAGCGATTACAGGGCAGGCCCTTGCCATGGCTTCTATTGTAGCCCTTGGTAACCCTTCGGAAATACTAGGTTGAAGATAAATATCAACTGAATCTAGCCAAGTATTTAGTTCTTTACGGTTAGAACAAAAACCGTTAAAGAAAACTTGTTCTTTAACTTTGAGTTTATCCATAAGTTCTGAAAACTGATTAGGATTTCCATTACCTACAATCTCAAAACGATAATTCTTTCCTAAAATACTTAAAGCAGAAATCACTGTAGAAATTCCTTTGATATCATTTTCTCGATATTGTCCTATTAAGCCTAAAATAATAGGATTATGTTCCTTTGATTGTCGTTGTAGTCTATCTATCAAGGCATTGTTATCAATATCTATTTCTACATTAGAACAAATCATATAGTCACATTTACAAGGGTATTTTAAAAACAATGATTTTGTACAATAATAGGCAAAATCCGCATACTGCATCTTTCTTCTTTCAAAATACCTCCAAACATGAGCAATGACCATTTCCTTAAAAGTATGTTTAGCCATAAACAAATCAAAAGGATCTGAGCCACAATACGATATTAATGGCTTACCTAGATGAGAAGCAAACTTAGCAGCAAAACAACCTAGAACGCCATTTCTTACGAGAACAACATCATACTGATCCTGCATTTCAATCATGGCCCTCTTTACTTCATTATATCCATATCGGCTGACTAATCTAATCATTACATTTGAACTGACAGGCTCGTGATCATCTTTATAACAGCCATCTCGTCCAATGTATATAATATTGTCAAAGTATTTTCTGTACTGCTCAGAATTTACTCTGTTGACTTTTCCCATAAAAAATTTTCCATCTTGATGAGAAAAACCATTATCTGCTACATATAGCAATCTCATACTCCAACTTCTTTTAGATATTTATCGACCACTATTCTCCTATCAAATTGCTTTTCAACTTTTAATCTTCCCTGCAACCCCATTTTTATTCGTTGCTCATTTGATAAATGAAGGAAACTATCTATCTTTGAAACTAGCTGCGAAACATCTTCTGCATGATAAACATAACCAGTAACATTATCATCTACACAATCTTTACAACCAGCTATATCTGTGGTAATAATTGCCCTACCACATGCTGCGGATTCAAGCAAAACGTTAGATATACCTTCCCCATAAGAAGAAGGATGAATTATAGCATCAGAAGCGTAAACTAACGAACGAACATCATCAACAGAACCCAAATAATGGATAATTCCATTATCTTCTAGTGTTTTTAAAAGGTTTTTATAATGTATCTCCGTTGGTTCAATGAATCCTATGATATTAAATCTAACATTACTATATTTTGATTTAATAATCTTTGCAGCATCTATGAAATCATCAACTCGTTTATCTTTAAGTACACGACCTATATAGTTAAATACTATTTCATTTTTATTTTGATCAATTGGCTTATATTCAAAGCGGTCAAGATTTACACCAGACCCTGGGATTATTTCATGTGGAGTCTCATTGTTTATCAAGCCAACATTAAGAGCAATATATTGGTTTTCTGCATTTTGGAAGAATACCTTTTTACTTTTTCTTAAGGCAAATTTGTATAATAATTTGACCACCTTTTGGACAAATCCACCGTTTTGAAATCCACTACCTAAACCTGTAATATTATTAATGTGAGGTATTCTCATAATGTCAGCAGCTATGCTTCCATATATATTAGGCTTGATAGTAAAATTACAAACGACATCTGGACGATGCTTTTTGAAAAGCTTTATATAGTCTATTAATAACTTTAAGTCTTTAAAAGGATTGGTTCCCCTGCGATCGATTGAAATATCTTCTATCAATATGTTTTCATTGTTCCTAAATATATCAAGTCTACTGCTATCTGGACATGATAAAAGTACTTTAAATCCTTTATTTACTAAAGCATCGATTATTTCCTTTCGAAAACAAAAGACATCGTCGCCATGACAATTTAATAAAGCAATAACACTCATAATTAAATAGAATTAATCAATTAGAATATCTTGTATACCGATTGCCAAAGAACTTGTATAGCAATCTGATAAACAAATAACCAAATAAAACTTGTTTTACTAATGGTGAAATAACATACGACAAATCCCCTCTCATTGCATATATTATCAAACCAATCATGAAAACATAGGCCGAAAAACCAAATACGGTTTCAAGATGTTTTAAATATAGCTTTTTAATGATAAAGAGAAGGATTAAAATCCATATGACTATACCACAATAGCCTGCCTGCAAATAGCCTTCGCCTACATAGGAAAAGCCAGCTCCAAAGCCTTCATCAATTCTTAGATTATACCTTTTGTTATACCAACCTGTTGAATTGTCGACCTTAACAATTGAACTAGGAACAACGACTCGGAGAATATCATTAACAAGTGATTTTCCATATTGAAAATCCCAAGAATTCTTATTAACTAATAGCACCTCAATATTATGACCAGAAGAAAGAAACTCACCTTGAAAGATACCTTCAATAATAGCCTGCTGATCAAATTCTACCGAATCTTTATTAGTAATTTGTTTTGTCATTCCAAGAATTGGAACTAAGACAATAGCAATACCAGCAAATATTGACATAACTTTTATACTAGGCTTTTTAAAGTAATAGTATATTACAAAAGTACTCAGACAGATAGAAAAGAAGACATCACGCTCACCTAAGAATAAAGATATCAATAATGTAATCACTAAAGCTTTTATAGCAATAGAATAATCGAATATTTTTGATTTTGTACCGATAAAAATCATATACACTATATACATCAATATAAAAGCACGACTAACAATGCCAAAACCATATAGTCCTCCATTTAAATTCGTTTCCATTTTTGAAGTATAACCACTCGCTAGAAATAATGGTATATATAGTAATAAAACAACCCCTAATATTATGACAACTCTACGTAATAATACTACTGATTCTCTTTCTAGGAACCCTAGATTCACACTCGGCACATGTTTTTGTTTAATAAAAAGTACGCAACCAAAATATAATGTAACAATGCTAGTGAAAACACAATTAAGAATTTCTGTAGGAAAAGCTGTAGTTCTAACACCTAAAACATCAAGAATAAACACAGATGTCCCATAAAGGAATAAAAATGGCGATAGCCACACATAAGGATATAAGATATCTACTTTGAAATACATAATACCCACAAGTACCATATATAGCAAAACAAATAATCTATAAACATTTGAATCCAGCAGAAAAAATACTGGTATAGAAAGCATAAATGCTACAGCAATCATCGAGCTATGTTTTTCTTCCATTCCTTTATCTTATTATAATATATTTTTGCATAAATCGAAAGAGAAATAACAGCTGCAATAATACTGATATAAGCTCCTCCATAAATGCCATAATTTTTTATCAAACAATTAGAACATAAAATAACAAATACAAAAACAAAGAAAGAAATAAAAGCCTGCTTTGTATAGATATTAAATGATAATATAGCTGTTGAATAAATACCAGATATAGTCATAAGCATTTGAGATATTATCAAATAATATATTACATTGCAAAACTCCACATAGTCTTGATTGTAAAGCGTTTTTATAACAACAGAACCAAACAATACAAAGGAGAATAGAAAAGCCAATCCCATAATAAAGAAAGCTGATATGGACAAATTTATCTTTCTTGTGAAATCATGAATATTAGACATCTGATAAGACCTTGAAAGTCTCTGTCTAAGAAATGTTGTAATAGGAGCACTAATTTGAAAAACTCCTATTACCAAATAGGAATATGCGCCAAAATAAGCAAGAATTTCAGGTCCACAGATATTACCCACTGTAATTCGCGGGTAATTAGTTATATAGGAGCCAAAGAGGACACTTAGACCTAAAGGGAAACTTTTTTTAATTATATCAAGAGCTGTAGAAAATTTAACCTTATCAAAGTTTCCCTTGGCTTTTGAATGAATAAAGAAAAGAGTAACCAAATAAAACAGCAACGAAACACATATTATCGAAAATAGTGAAGTTAAAATATTACTACAAAGAAGCGTTACAAGAAAACATATAATTAAAGTCAATGCGGTTTTTATAATGTTGATTTTCGACATTAAAATCATCATATCCTTTTTTTGTAAATATCCAAATAGAATATCAATCATACTTTCTACGCCTTTATAAACAATTACAGAAAATATTATCCAATTAGTTTCTTCAAAAAAAGCACAATATAATCCAAGACCTAAGACTGCAATAGTTGTAGCTAAAAATCGAATTGTAAGATAAGTTTTAAAATCATCTTTGCCATTTTCCGGCTCTACAACCAAAACACTCTTCATTTGCATTTCTGACAACATAAAAATAGGAGCCGCTAAAGCTGTAGCATAAGTAAAAAAGCCCACATCTTTGGTGGTAAAGTATTTAACTAGAATAACTAAAAGCCCCCAATGAGATAAAGAGTAAAAAATATTGGATATCAAAAGCCAAGATAGAGTTTTAGCTCCTGAATTATAAAAACGTTTCAATGGAATTTTTCTAACCATATATTTATATCCTTCTTCATAAGTCATAATAGTATCTGGTAGGCAGTATCGCACTGCAAGCTAGTGCTCCACGTATGCTACCAGAAACTATATATTAAAGACGACCGTCAACTATAGAACGATCTAGTGTACATTTTACATCAAATACAACATGGTTATCTTTGAGGATTGCTCTCACATCCATTCCGTTAAACTTCTCATGCGCAACTGCAGCAATCACAGCATCATATTTGTATGAAGGAAGTTCATTGATAACTTTTATTCCATATTCACGCTCTACGATTACAGGATTAGCCCATGGATCGTATACTGTAATATTGAGATTATATTCCTTTAATGCAGTATAAATATCAATAACCTTGGTGTTGCGCACATCAGGGCAATTTTCTTTGAAAGTGAATCCAAGAATAATAACCTCAGAATTTAATACCTGAATACCCTTCTTCAACATGTGCTTGATTGTCTCAGTTGCAACATACTCACCCATACCATCATTCATTCTACGTCCAGCAAGTATAATCTCAGGGTTGTATCCATGTCGCTGAGCACACTGAGCTAAATAGTAAGGATCAACACCGATACAGTGCCCCCCGACTAGTCCGGGACGGAAAGGAAGAAAGTTCCATTTGGTACCTGCAGCCTCTAAAACATCAAGGGTGTCAATACCCATCTTGGTGAAGATTTTTGAAAGTTCATTTACAAAAGCAATATTGATATCACGTTGGCTATTTTCAATTACTTTTGCTGCCTCTGCAACTTTCATTGTTGGTGCAAGGTGAGTTCCTGCTGTTATAACAGAAGAATATACCTCATTGACATATTTACCAATTTCAGGTGTAGAACCAGAAGTTACCTTCTTAATATGCTCTACAGTATGCAGTTTATCACCTGGATTAATACGCTCAGGAGAATAACCTGCAAAGAAATCTACATTCATCTTCATACCAGAGACTTTCTCCACAACAGGAATACATTCATCCTCAGTTACACCTGGATAAACAGTTGACTCATATACAACCACATCTCCCTTACTAATTACCTTACCTACAGTAGTAGAAGCGCCATAAAGTGGCGTCAAATCAGGATTGCGATCATCGTCAACCGGAGTAGGAACAGCAACAACATAGAAGTTACAATCCTTAATATCGTCAAATTGTGTAGTACACTTAAACCCATGATTGTTGATAGCATCCTGAAGTAAATCATCAGCAACCTCAAGCGTAGAATCGTGACCAGCCATCAAAGCGTCAACACGTTTCTGATTCATATCAAAACCTACTGTCTGATACTTTGTTGAGAACAGACGTGCAAGTGGAAGACCTACATAACCAAGGCCTATGACACAAATTTTTGTCTCTTTCATTTTGTTTTAATTAATTGTTAAAGATTTGTTTTATACCAATCTATTGCAGCAGCAATTCCTTCTTCAAAACTCCATTCTGGATTATAATCAAGGAATTTCTTTGCTTTAGAGATATCTGCGTTTGAGTGTTTAATATCGCCTGGACGATCTGGACCAAATTCTGGTTCTATATTAATATTAAGAGCCTTAGTCAATCCATAGTATATGTCAATCAAAAATTCACGACCACCAAAGGCAATATTATAAGCCTGACCAGCAGCCTCGTGAGTAGCTAAACACGCCTTTAGGTTAGCTTCAATTACGTTCTCAATATATGTAAAATCTCGACTTTGTTTACCATCGCCATTAATGCAGCATTTTTCTCCATTTATTAACAGCTTAATAAACTTTGGAATAACAGCAGCATAGGCTCCATCTGGATCTTGTCTACGACCAAACACGTTGAAGTAACGCATGCCATAAGTATCAAGACCATAGTGTCGAGTATATTGCTTAGCAAATTCTTCATCACAGCGCTTAGTTACTGCATATGGAGAAAGGAGATTGCCTTCAACACCTTCTATCTTAGGTAAATTGGGTTCATCACCATAAACAGAGCTAGAAGATGCATAAACAAATTTCTTTACACCATTCTGACGAGCCGCTTCCAACATATTCAAAGTGCCTTGAATATTGTTCAAAGAATAAAAAAGAGGCATTTCGATTGATCGAGGAACACTTCCCCATGCAGCCTGATTCAAGACAAAGTCAACACCTTCACAAGCTTTCATACAAGTATCAAGATCCTTGATATCGCCCTTGAAAAACTCATAGTTCGGATTATCTTTGAACATGTCTACATTGGCTTGTTTACCAGTAGACAGGTCATCCAGACAACGTACTTTATAACCAAGATTAAGAATAGCCTCACACAAATTAGAGCCAATAAAACCTGCTCCACCAGTTACCAGAAACTTTGAGTTCTCTGGGAATTTTAAATGTTTATAAGCCATATTATTTACTGTTTAAATAGTCGTTCCTTAAAAACTATATTCAGCGTGAAGTTTGTAAAAGCGAACTTCACGCTGATTTTTTATAAGCCACAAAAGAACTCTCATCGCTTTTTTGAAGTTATATGCCGCCGCAGCTAATAAGACATTGATAGCATCTCCTTTCACACCTTTATAAAAGTTGCGAGATAATCTGTAGTCTTCTTTAAGATGTCCTATCGTTGGCTCTATGCCTGCTCGTTTACAAAATAGTTTGTGTTTCTTTTTCTTTTGGTAGTAGGTGTCTTTTGCTTTAGGAACGTCCGGGATGAGTATCTTTGTATCCCCAATTTGTTTCACACCTCTATACCCTCTATCTGCTGCTAGGTTATTAATATGTTTCCCGGTCATCCTTTGGGTTTGTTCCAACGTCTTTTGTATGGTATGCCCATCGTATTCATTCCTAAAAGAGCATGCACCAAGAATAAGTCCTGACCGGGAGCGAAGAATGGATACCTTATTACCAAACTCGTATTTCTTATGTTCCTTGCCTTTACTGATACAAACCACGTCCGGTTCGTGCAGAGAATATACTTTATTTTTTGACTTACGGTTCTGAGAAAGAACCCTGTAGTATAACTCAAACATCTTCTCATAGCCATTCCTTCCCCCTAGATTACGCTCGAGTTCTCTAACCAATCGACCTGCTATGGTTTTTAGTTGCCTGTCTGCCTTAAGGGCTTTCTTACGATTCTTGGGATGGTTACGAAAGCGCCGGGCACGGTAAATTCCTTTCAAGGTGCGTGTATAACTCTGCCGTAGAGGAAGAGACTTATCATGAACTATCTTCAAAACGTTTTTGATTATCTTTTTATGAAACTTCGCATCTGTAGGATAAGTTATATTCTTCTCCTGTACAGTAGAATCTATGAAAGCCGTATCAAAATGGTCTTCATCATCCTTATCCGTATTGACACGGATGCTCTCTGCCAATATTATTTTCCATACCTTTCTCACCGATACGTTTTCTGAAGTGAACTAAGTCAGATGCATCACAGGGCTCTTTGGGAGTAAATTTAAGTTGTCCACAAAAGTATTGGTAGTAAGCATTCTCACTCCATTGTAAAACCACAGTTTCATCAGACACATTACGCAAATGTTTTAAGATTAAAAGACCACACATCAAGCGAATAGGATGAGCCGGGCGACCGTTCGTACTACAATACAAAGGCGAAAAAGCATCATCAAAACTCTGCCAATTAATCTTATGGCTAAGTTGGAAAAGGGGATGTTGATGATTAAGCATATCCTCCAAAGAAGAGAAGAAAGAGAGCTGTTTAGATGTACGTTTTAACATAAATATCTGCAAGATTTATACTGTAAAGGTACGAAATCTTGCAGATATAAGCAAATAATTTGCATTATAATAAACTGTAAATCAGATAAGTATGAGGTTTTTAAGGGACGACTAAATAGATTCTGTCAATAAGTATAGGATTGCAAGCCCTTGATTCAATATAACATCATCATTAAATCATCAATTCTAATTGGAATTTTACCATGATTTTCATCCTTCGGTGCTACATGATAACTATATTATTTAGTTAATTGAACAACAACATGTGCAAACTCTACATTTTATATTATCCAAAGTATTGTTTATACCACTCTGCAAAAGCTCTCAATCCATCTCTCAAACTTGTAGAAGGTTTAAATCCAAAGTCATTCTCCAATGGAGTGGTATCAGCATAAGTCACAGGAACATCACCTGGTTGCATAGGAACTAGTACTTTGTGAGCTTCGAAATCATAATCAGCTGGCAATACACCTGCACGAATCAGTTCTTCCTGCAATATAGTCACAAAGTCCAAAAGATTCTCTGGTTGATTGTTTCCTATATTATATAATGAATAAGGAGGAATTGGCAAACCATCCTCACCATTCTTCTTTTCAGGTGCATGTTGAATAATGCGTACCACACCTTCTACGATGTCATCAATATAGGTAAAGTCGCGTTTACAATTACCATGATTGAAGATCTGAATGGTCTTGCCTGCACGGAGTTTATCGGTAAAACCGAAATATGCCATGTCGGGACGACCTGCAGGACCATATACAGTAAAGAATCTCAATCCTGTGCTTGGGATATTATAGAGTTTGCTATAGGCATGTGCCATGAGTTCATTGCTCTTCTTTGTTGCAGCATAAAGGCTGACTGGATTGTCCACCTTGTCATCAGTAGAATAAGGTACTTTCTTATTTGAACCATATACCGAACTTGACGAAGCATAAACAAAGTGTTCTACTTCATGATGGCGACATGCTTCCAAGAGATTGTAGAATCCAATCACATTGCTTTCGATATAAGCATCGGGATTGGTAATGCTATAGCGTACACCAGCCTGAGCAGCTAAATTCACTACAGCAGCAATCTTATTTTCAGTAAAAATCTTCTCAACGGCCTCTTTATTAGCTATAGAGTCATGCACGAAGATCCAATCTCTGCCCAAGGCTTCGATTTCGCGAAGACGTTCATACTTGATATTGACATCGTAATAGTCTGTAATGCTATCGATTCCTATTACCTTGATATCATTAACATCGTGGAACAGACGCTTCACCAAATTACTGCCGATAAAACCTGCTGCACCGGTTACTAATACGGTCTTTCCCTCTAGGTTTACATTATATTCTACCATGGTTTTTAGTCTCTTCTAAAGATGTCACGTGTATAAACTTTCTCTTCCACATCGCTTAAGCAATCATCAAAGCGGTTTGCAATAATCGCATGACTCATCTCCTTGAACTTGGCTAAGTCATTTACCACTCTACTACCAAAGAATGAATCACCATCTTTCATGGCTGGTTCGTAAATGACAACTTCTGCACCTTTTGCCTTAATACGCTTCATGATGCCTTGGATAGCACTCTGACGGAAATTGTCGGAATTGGACTTCATGGTGAGTCGATAAACGCCAATGACACATTCGTGCTCCTTAGAGCTATCCCACTCTCCATTCTCGCTATAGTAACCGGCTTTCTTAAGAACAGCATCTGCAATATAATCCTTCCGAGTACGGTTGGACTCTACAATAGCAGTCATCATGTTCTGGGGTACATCTTGATAATTGGCAAGCAACTGTTTGGTATCCTTTGGCAAACAATAGCCTCCATAACCGAAAGATGGATTGTTATAATGCGTCCCGATTCGTGGATCGAGTCCGATGCCTTGAATGATGGCCGCACTATCGAGCCCTTTCATCTCCGCATAGGTATCGAGTTCGTTGAAGTAGCTGACACGGAGTGCAAGGTAGGTATTGGCGAAGAGTTTCACTGCTTCGGCCTCTTTCATGCCCATGAAGAGTGTATCGATATTTTCTTTGACAGCACCTTCCTGAAGCAGTTTGGCAAAAGTCTCGGCGGCTTCTTTCATGCGGTCGCCCTGAATTGCTTGAATTGCCTTATTTTCCTCACTGAATGTCTCCGGCATCATTTTGGGATAACCGACGATAATTCTGCTGGGATATAAATTGTCGTACAATGCTTTGCTCTCGCGAAGGAACTCCGGAGAAAAAAGAAGCCGGAACTGGCGACGCTTGCCGTTTTCCAACGGTGGCATTTGCTTAAACTTCTCAGCGTACTTCACGTAGAGTGAACGACAATAGCCTACAGGAATGGTAGACTTGATGACCATCGTCGCATCCGGATTGACACTGAGAACAAGATCGATGACATCCTCAAGATGGTGGGTGTCGAAAAAATTTTTAACAGGATCGTAATTGGTTGGAGCCGCAATGACAACATAGTCGGCATCTTTATAAGCGGAAGCCCCGTCGAGGGTTGCGGTAAGGTTCAAATTCTTTTCCGCAAAGAATTTTTCAATGTACTCGTCTCGGATAGGACTGACGCGATTGTTGATTTTCTCAACTTTCTCCGGAATCACATCTACGGCCGTCACCTCATGGTGTTGAGAGAGAAGGGTGGCTATGCTAAGCCCCACATAGCCTGTTCCGGCTACTGCTATTTTCATATTTGTGATTTGTTTAAATGTAATGTTTCTATTTTGCGGTCTCCACATTCATCCAACTCCTCATACTCCGAATTTTTGGAAACGAATTCCGGTACCACGTGTTTCATCAGCTTGACCGTATCGATGATATCGACCATGCGGGAAAGTCGCTCGAACTCCTGATAGTCGGGAAGGATGTCGGCATATTCGTATCGGCGGACCTTGGCGACTTTGATTTTTTTGTTTTCGGTAGGTATGGTGTTTTCTCCGTTGCTGAGGACTTCTTCGTAAAGTTTCTCACCCGGACGGAGACCGGTGAACTCGATTTGGATGTCTTCGCCGGGACGGTAGCCTGCCAACTCGATCATGCGGGTGGCGAGGTCGACAATCCGGACGGCTTCGCCCATCTCGAAGACGAAGATTTCGTTGCCCTGCCCCATGGTGGCGGCTTCCATCACAAGACGGCAGGCTTCGGGGATGGTCATGAAGAAACGGATGATATCGGGATGGGTGACGGTGACGGGACCGCCGTTTTCGATCTGTTCTTTGAAACGGGGTATGACGGAACCGTTGCTGCCCAGCACGTTGCCGAAGCGGGTGGTGATGAAGCGGGTATGCCCTTTCACCTTGCCTTCGCGGATGGCCCAACCGAGGCTTTGGACGTAGATTTCAGCCAACCGCTTGGAGGCTCCCATGACATTGGTGGGATTGACGGCTTTGTCGGTAGAGACCATGACCATCTTCTCGGCTCCGTATTCTACCGCCATGTCGGCAACCTGGCGCGAACCGATGACGTTGACGAGAACGGCTTCGCAGGGGTTTTCCTCCATCAGGGGGACGTGCTTGTAGGCGGCGGCATGGAAGACGATTTGCGGATGGTAGGTCTCGAACACCATGCGCAGGCGTTCGTTGACACGTACATCGCCGATGACGGGGACGAAATCGAGCGAGGGATAGTTGTGCTCGAACTCGAGACGGACATTGTGCAGCGGGGTCTCGGCGGAATCGAACATGACGAGTTTGCGGATGCCCATTTGCGCCAACTGGCGGCACAGCTCGCTGCCGATGCTGCCGGCGGCTCCGGTGACCAGAACGACTTTGCCGCGAAACTCTCCGGCAACTTGGTCCATGTCGATATTTATTTCGGGACGCCCCAAAAGGTCTTCGATCTTGATGGGGCGCACCCATTGATGGAACACGCCTTTTTCGTCGGCCTCGCTGATGGAGGGGGCGATCAGTGTCTTGATATCGTATTCTTTGCAATATTGCAGGAGGCGTTTTTCTTCTTCACGGGTGTCTTCGTGAGCGGCGAAGAGGATGCCTTGAATGCGGTGGTTGAAGATCTGCTTCTCGAACTCGTCTTTATCGCGGAAAGAGTAGACGGGAAGGTCGGCAACACGGCGGACAGAGGCTTTGCTGCCGTAGATGTAGAATCCCACGACTTTGTAGTGGGGGCTGTTGAGCAGACGTACTTTGAGGGATACGCTCTTATCGCCGATGCCGTAGATGAGGATGCGCATGTTTTCTTTGGTGATGCGGCTCAACATGAACTCGTAGACGAGGATGAGGAGGTTGCGAACAACGACCATGGCGATGAAGGTGAGCATGCAGTCGAACAGCAGAAAGAATACTTTCTGGCTGTGTTGCCAATCGGGATGCGGGAAAAAGGTCCACAAGGCGACGGCCATGACGGCGGTTTTGACAAGCGAGCTGCAGGCGAGCCTCCAGAGTTCGCGCAACTGCGAGAAACGGATGGTGTTGCGATAGGTGTGGAACACGTATGAACCCAGCAGGGATGCCGCAATGGAAACGAGGGATACCCGGAAAAGCATGGGAACTTGAAAAAAGGTCTCGGTGATGTAGTGGATACCGGTATAGGCAACGAGCGTGCTGCACAGGGCAATAAAGGTATCGAGCGCCAAGACCGCCCAATAGCTGAAATAGTTGTTCCGCAGGTATTGGACAAGGTAGTTGAATTTCTTTTTCATAGGTCGGAGTGCTTAATCTAAACTTCTATTTTCATTTGCAAGGCTCGACATAGCCGACGGGCATATCGACACAGGCGCTTCCAAGCAGGTCGAGACGGACGGCGACTTTGCTCTTGCCGTCGACGGTGACGAGCTCGCCTTCGAGCCCTTTCAAAGGACCTTTGACGACGCAGACTTTCTCGCCCCGCAGCAAGGGGGAATCGTTCATGCAGACGGCTTCGTCGGAATAGTCGAGCATGAAGCGGAAGCGGTTCATTTGTTCATCGGGAATAACGGCGGGAGAACTCTCGCCGCGCAATACCATATAGCGGCTGACGGCAGGAATGGTGAAGACTTCCATGCGCCGGCGAGGGTCGACATGGACAAAGACCATCATGGGAAGCAACACGCGGTCGACTACTTTGCGACGGTCGCTCCACTGACGGACTTCTTGCTGAATGGGAACGAAACTTTCGATTCCCATCTCGGATAAACGGTCGGCTACTTTCTTCTCGTGATGCATGCGCACAAGGGCGACATACCAACGTTTTGAGCACGCTACGCTTTCCCCTGTCCCACCCCGAGGGTCAGCGTTAACCATGTTTTTATCGATTAAATTCATTTTACCCCATTTTATTCGTCGCAAGCGGCAACGAATAATTATAATCGGGTGCAAAGATAGAGAAAAAACCTAATAAACGTTTATTATTCTCCTCCTTTTAGTCTAAATTAGCGTGTTTATTTTTTAATGAATGCGCCGAAGCAGGCTCAAGTCCTTGAAACATGCCGTAATAAGTCAGACGGTATTCCGCTTTTATTTTCGTATATTTGAAGCAAACATTCATTTATAATCAATGGAGGAAAGAACAATGGGATGGAAAAAGATGACGGCGGTTTTCGCAATTGCGGGAATGGCGGCAAGCGCGCAGGCGCAACATACGCAGGTGATTGCGCACAGGGGGTACTGGAAAACGGAAGGTTCGGCGCAGAACAGCATCGCAGCGCTTCGGAAAGCCGACTCGATAGGTTGTTACGGTTCGGAATTCGATGTGTGGCTGACGAAGGACAACAAGGCGGTGGTGAACCATGACCCGGTGTATAAGATGAGGAGTATGGAGGGGACGAAAGCGGAGGCGCTGACGGGGCTGAGACTGAGCAACGGCGAGAAGCTGCCGCTGCTGGAAGAGTATCTGGAGGCTGCGAAGGAAGGAAGCACGCAACTGATATTGGAGCTGAAAAAGCTCAGCAGCCCGAAGCGGGAAACGAGGGCGGTGCGGGAAATCGTGGCGCTGGCGAAAAGGACGGGGCTGGAGAAACGGATGGAGTATATCTCTTTCTCACTGCATGCCGTGAAGGAGTTTATCCGGATGGCGCCGGAGGGAACGCCCGTGTACTACCTGAACGGCGACCTTTCTCCGGCGGAACTGAAAGCGATCGGTTGCAGCGGTCCGGACTATCATCTGGGGGTGTTTAAGAAACATCCGGAATGGATCAAGGAGAGTCACGACCTCGGGATGAAAGTCAACGTGTGGACGGTGGACAAACCCGAGGAGATGAGGTGGCTGATCGATCGGCAGGCGGACTTTATCACGACGAACGAACCGGTGGTGCTGCAGGAGATATTGAAAGAGCCGGTCAGTCGATGATTTCGGCGTCTTCGATTTCTTCCGCAGGAGGGAGAACAGGAGGCTCGGGCCGGCAACGCATGAACTTGAACCAGTTGACCAACTCGGAAAGGGCGTATACGAGGCTGCAAATACCGATAATAAGGAAAGCGGTGTTGCGCGTCTGAGTGGGGTTGAACAGGGTCACGAAGCCGGCGATGAGGATGAGCACGGGCAACAGGTAGAAAGCCGCCGGCACCCTAACCCATCTGCGAGCCAGGGTAAGGGAGGATATCTGCTGCACCCCGCCGATAATCAGAATGAAGCCGAGCAGAAACATAAGGGCGTCGGCAAAGAAATCGGGCATGATGATGAGCCACAGTCCGAGCAGGATGCTGCCCACTCCTTCGACGGGAAAACGGGGAGCTTTGCCCGCCGCGCCTTTCTTCCGTCCGAAATAGGCGAAAAGGGTGATGATGCCGGGGATGAGAAACGCCACTCCCAGCGTTATGACGATATAAGCGGCGGCGGCATCGGGCCAGATGACTAATACCAGCCCCACTACCAGGGCAAACAGGATGCGGACAAGAGAGTAATTCATCGTTTTCATAATGTTTTTTATTTTAATCGGCTGAAGTGCATGGATTGCGAAGATAGGGCTTTTTATGCAAAATAGCAACGCGGTTTGCGGATTTTAAAGGTACCGGGTGATAAAAAAAACGTTTTCGTTTGAAAGTTCGGACAAAGTAAGTACATTTGCGCTTCGTCAAAATAAAATGAAAACGCTGCTTTTAGACAATTACGACTCTTTCACGTATAATCTGCTACATGCGTTGAAAGAGCTGGGAGCGAAGGAAGTGGAGGTGGTGCACAACGACCGGATAACGATAGAAGAGGTGGAGCGATTCGACCGGATTATTCTCTCGCCCGGTCCCGGACTGCCCGAAGAGGCGGGGTTGTTGTTGCCCGTGATCAGGCGGTACGCGCCTACCAAAAGCATTCTCGGAGTATGTCTGGGACATCAGGCCATCGGCGAAGTTTTCGGAGCGCGGCTGAGCAATCTGAAAGAGGTATGCCACGGCATGCAGACTCCGGTAAGCATCACGGGAAACGACCGTATTTTCGAAGGATTGGGGCGGGAGCTCTCTGTGGGAAGGTACCATTCGTGGGTGGTGAGCCGGGAAGGCTTCCCCGACTGTCTGGAGGTGACGGCGGAAAGCGAAGAGGGCCTCATCATGGCTTTGAAGCACAAGACGTATGATGTGCACGGCATTCAGTTTCACCCCGAATCGGTATTGACTCCGATGGGAAAAGATATGATACGCAACTTTCTCAAATAAAAAATTTATTATCTTTACAGTCCGGATTATGAAATGACAAAAACCATGAAAGATGCTACACCTTCCGTCTTGCTGATTTACACGGGCGGTACCATCGGGATGATAGCTAATCCCGAAACCGGGGCTTTGGAGAATTTCAACTTCGCTCATCTGCTGAAGCATGTGCCCGAACTGAAGAGGTTTAATTACCGGATTTCATCGCACCCTTTCGATCCGCCTATCGACTCGTCGGACATGGAGCCTTTGCATTGGGCGAGGCTGGCGGGAATCATCGCGGAGCATTATGAGAGGTACGACGGGTTTGTGATTCTGCACGGCACGGATACCATGGCATACACGGCGTCGGCGCTGAGCTTTATGCTCGAGAATCTGAGCAAACCGGTGATTCTGACGGGTTCGCAACTCCCCATCGGCACACTGAGGACCGACGGGAAGGAGAATCTGATTACGGCCATCGAAATAGCCGCGGCGAAAAACAGCGACGGAACGGCAACGGTGCCTGAGGTGTGTATCTTTTTCGAGAATCATCTGATGCGGGGAAACCGTACCACAAAGATTAACGCGGAGAATTTCAACGCGTTTCGCTCGTTCAACTATCCGGTGCTGGCGAAAGCGGGCATACACATCAAGTATGAACCGAACCTGATACGAAAGGCGGACGGGAAGAAACCGCTGATCGCTCACCGTCTCTTCGACACGAGTGTGGTGATTCTGACGCTTTTCCCGGGAATCGAGGAGCGGATTGTGACTTCGGTGTTGCATGTGCCGGGACTGAAGGCGGTGGTGCTGAAGACTTTCGGGTCGGGGAACGCGCCGCAGAAAGAATGGTTTATCAGGCAACTGAAAGAGGCTACGGAACGGGGAATCGTGATTGTGAACATCACTCAATGCACATCCGGAGGAGTGGAGATGGAACGGTATGAAACGGGAATGCATCTGCTGGAAGCGGGTGTGATAAGCGGATACGACAGTACGCCGGAATGTGCGGTGACGAAGCTGATGTTCTTGCTGGGACACGGACTGACGAACAAGGAAATCAGGCAAAAAATGAACTCCTCGCTGGCGGGGGAAATAACGAAACGATAAAAAATTGAAAACGAACTGCTGAAAAAGAAAGATACAATGAAGAAGAAAATCTTGCTTATCGACGACAAATCGGCCATCGGGAAGGTGGCAAGCGCATATCTGGCGGAAAATTACGACCTGATATATGTGGAAAATCCGCTCATGGCGATGGAATGGCTGGAGCAAGGAAACCGCCCCGACCTGATTATTTCGGATCTTTATATGCCGCACATGACGGGAGATGTTTTTCTGAAGCGCATCAAAGAGGATGAGGCGCTGAGGACGATCCCGTTCGTTATCTTATCGAGCGAAGAGGATGCGGACCGGAAAATCGAACTGCTGGCGGAAGGGGCGGCGGACTATATCTTAAAGCCTTTCGACCCGCTGGAATTGAAGATACGCGTTAAGAAAGTAATAGGATAAATGACGAATTGAAATGCCCGGAAACGGGAAATCGCCTCCTGAAAAGGAGTTATATAACCATTAATAGGGAGGATTGAGCTGCAATATACCACATAAGAGGTATTGCGGGGGCAAACGGAAGCCGCTATCTTTGCAGTATCAGAATTGAATTAATTAGTCATAATTTTATTACGTAGCCACATTTAAGTAAGAATGTAACAAATCCCGCCGAAGTGATTTCGCCGGGATTCTGTTTTTTATGGCTTATACAACCGGTCTCCCGCAGAATGAAGAGAGAAGTCCACACACGGGATTTTCAGGCTGATCCGGAATCAGCTCCCTACGGACACGAAGTACGGGAATAAAAAAACGAGCCAATTCCTTTTTACGGAATCACTCGCCACGGCATCAGAAAAGCCCGGAAGGCTTTTCTTTTTGTTACCTCTTTTTTTCCTGAAAACTTTTTTCTTCTTACCTTAAAAAACTTGTTACCTATTGTA
This sequence comes from Bacteroides pyogenes DSM 20611 = JCM 6294, assembly GCF_000428105.1. Lineage (GTDB taxonomy): Bacteria > Bacteroidota > Bacteroidia > Bacteroidales > Bacteroidaceae > Bacteroides > Bacteroides pyogenes. The sequence goes on from NZ_KE386624.1 coordinate 19,480, forward strand.
ATCCTTTTACCTTTATAAAAAACTATCCCTATCTGAAATTACAATAATAAAAAATCTAATACCTAAAATAATTCAATTTTTACCTCTAAAACTAATAGCAATTTCCCAATTGCTCTGCAAAGGTATGAAAAAAAATCGTGCACGCAAACGTTTTTCGATTCTATAACATTCTTTGAGCCTTATAAATCTTTGATTTCATTCAGCGCAACGAGCTTGTTGACAATGGCATAGATGGTCAGGCCGGCGGCGCTGTGTATCTGAAGTTTCTTGCTGATGTTGCGGCGATGGGTGATAACGGTATGGATGGAGAGAAAGAGCTGCTCGGCTATTTCTTTGTTCGTCATTCCCTTGACCACGCATATCACGATTTCCCGTTCGCGCTGACTGAGGGTTTCGGTGCTCTCCACCTCCGCCTCTTCGGGAGGAGCGTCCTGCAATCCGTGTATCTTCCCGGAAAGGGTGTCCAAATCGTCGAATATGGAGATTGTCTCATCGTATTTGCTCAATACGGAAGCGTCGACGAGCGAGGTGACAAGAGCGATGAGACGTATGTTTTTGCCGGCGTTTTCTTCGCGAAAACGGGCGACATCGAAATAGTCGCCGAAATTGGAGTTCACAATCAGCATATCGGGACACTGGGTGCGCAGGTAGTCGTTCAGCGCTTCGACGGAAAGCAGTTCGACGGGCTGTATTTTGAGGTTGGGGAGACGCTTCAGAGTGGCGGTGAGACCGCTACGGATAATCACGGAGTTTTCGGCAATGGCTACCCGGATGATATCGTTACTCTTCATTTTCTCTCATCCTCCTTTCCAATTTCAAAATGGCCGGAACAAAAATATAATCTTCGACTTTGCAATGAGACTCGAGTCCTTCTTCGCAAGCGTAGATATCGAACAGAGCGGCATTCAGCAAATTTTCGTTGGCTTTGGCCGGGCAATACTTGATGATGATGTTCTTCAGCTCGGTGAGCTTCTCTCCTACCTGGTCGTGATGCTTGGAAAAGGTGCTGATTTGATATTTCTTAGACACATTGCCTTCGAGAAGGGCATTGACGTATTTGAAGACGGTCCGCTCTTCGTAATCCATGTGTTTGCGCACCTCCTGGGTATACTCGTCGAAAAACTTGAGAATAAGATAAGAGATATCGTTCTGCGAACAGTCGATGGCTTCGATCAGCTTGCGACGGATGGAAGGCAGACAGAAATCGAGGAAATAAATGTGCGCCTGGCGCAGGTAATGAACCAGCGAAGGGATGGAAACCTCGTCGCTGCTCCCGTCGAGACGCGAAAAACCTTCGGCCATGAAATTGATGATGACCAGAAACGTCTTGCAGTCGACCCCGTTGGATTCGCACACTTCTTTCACCGTCTTGTCGCCGAAGCCCAACGAAAGGCCGAAACGGCTCATGACCTGTAGCAAAGAATAGTTGTCGCTGATAAGATCGACCATTTTATCGGTAGCTTTATATTTCTGTAAATTATCCATCTATACCTATTTAATATTACGACTTGCAAAGAAACGGAAAAAATCGCAGCCGCGCAATCACTATATATAGGTATTTTGATCTGCTCTCCGGCAGACATCCCCATTTGTAGGGATTACAAGAACGATATTCCACTATAAATAGGGATTTTCCGGTTGCGCCAAAGGGAATATCTTTGCGGTATCACTTAAAAAAAACAGATAGAAAATGAATAAAATCGGAGTATTTTACGGTTCCAGTACGGGAACCACCGAAGACTTGGCCCGGAGAGTGGCAGAAGCCTTGGAGGTAGAGACGCAAAACGTGTATGATGTATCGAAGCTCACGGAAGCATTGGTACAGGAGTTCGATGTGCTGGTATTGGGCTCGTCGACATGGGGAGCGGGCGAGTTGCAGGATGACTGGTACGACGGAGTGAAGATTTTAAAGGCATGCGACCTCTCGCATAAGTGCGTGGCTTTGTTCGGCTGCGGAGATTCGGACTCGTACAGCGATACATTCTGCGACGCGATAGGAATTTTGTACGAGGAGTTGAAAGACACCCGCTGCAAATTCTGCGGAGCGACCTCCACGGACGGATATACGTTCGACTCGTCGATAGCGGTGGTAGACGGCCAATTCGTGGGACTCCCGCTGGACGAGGTGAATGAAGAGAGCCGAACCAAGGAGCGTATCGCTAAGTGGGCGGCACAAGTGAAACAGGAAATCCGTTGAACCGGACTTTTATCATACCATCTGTAAAAAATATGACTACCCGAAAGTTTGTTCCCGGTGAGATCCGGATATTCCTGAACCATATTTATGAGTTTAAAAAGGGAATACGAAGCATGGTGCTTTACACGATGAACAGGAAGCACGAATCTTTTGCCATACAACGGTTGGAAAGCCAGCAAATCAGCTACATGATTCAGGAAGTGGGATCCAATAAAATCAATTTGTTTTTCGGAAAGCCGGAATGCATGGAGGCCATACGGCACATCATCATCCGCCCCTTGAACGAACTGAGCGCGGAAGAAGACTTTATACTGGGAGCAATGCTGGGGTATGATATTTGCCAACAGTGCAAACGCTATTGCCACAAGAAAGAAGGGATGAAAATGGTTGTTTGAAGGATGTATTCCCTGTTAGGGTTGGTTTGTTGGTTGTTTTTTTGAAATGAGGCGTGTCTTGCAGCACGCCTCATTTGTATAAAAGAGTTTATAACCCCCCGCTTAATATCTGACGAATACGTCGCACCATCTCTTCTCCCCGTAATGAAAAAGAAACAGCTTTTCCCTCGGGATCTATCAATATGGTTTGAGGAATGGCACTCACTCCCATCAACCGAGCCGCAGGCGACCCCCATCCCAGAAGGTCGGAGCCATGTATCCAACCCGGTTTATCCATTCCTTTCGCCACAATGGCATCTTTCCAGGCCTTTTCCTTATTGTCTAACGAAAAACTCACGATTAGGAAATCGGCGTTCTTCGCTTTCGCCTCGTCATAAATCTGAATGAGGTTCGGAATTTCTTTTAAACACGGAGCGCACCAAGATGCCCAGAAATCGAGAAGCACGTATTTACCCCGATAATTGTTCAAATTCACTTTAGTACCTTCGATAAGAGGGATAGTAATATCGGGCAACTCTCCTCCCACTTTCAAATCTTGCGCACGCACCATATTGCCGAATGAACGGTAATACGGATGATCTTTTAATACAGGAGATAAAGACTTCAACAGCCATTCTGCATAACGTTTGTCGAGCATATAAGCTATTTCACGTTCCATCATCAACGGCGCCAAGGGAGAGTCGTTATGCGCTATCAAGAAGCGAATGCGTTCGGCATTGCATTCTATTAATTCGGCCGCCCCGATTCTCATCCGTTCCATCATTCCCTCTTCCTCATCCATCCATTTCTCTCCGTACCTTTGCGATAAGATTCTCAAAGAGTCGTTTTGCGCTTGTGTGCATTTCTCAGAAATTGCTTTGTACGCATTGTACAACTCATTTGTCTCTGTACCAGTCACCCTAGCACCTCCGGGATAAGCTCCGTCTCTAAGCAGAATGTTAACATTACCCGGCTCGACAAAAACCGGTATCTGCCCATTGTCGAAACCGGTAATAAAATACATTAACCGAGGAGCGCCCTCAGGCAACATACGTTCGAACCGGAAACGCCCGTTTTGCAGTAAAGCAGAGTCGACAGGAACCAAGCGATCATATTCATCGACTTGTGTAAGATAAACTTTCTCAATACGCTGAGAAGTGAAACGGAGGGTATCTTTCAATATCCGCGCGTCGATAACACATACATTTTGGGCCTTTATACCTGATAAACAAAGCATTCCGGCTATAAATATAAAAATTCTATACAACATTGTTCTTTTGATTAATTTTGTTATTCATATTTTTCGGTCCCTTCCATAATACGCATAACTTTCGCCAGCATTTCTTCGCCCCGCAAATCGAAAGCCACCACTTCACCCCGCGGATTGAGCAAAACCGTACGCGGAACAGCTGTCACATTAAACAGCTTAACAGCAGGTGAAGACCAGCCTTGGAGCGTGGAAATATGTATCCAGTTTTTATGCGTAAGGGCGTTTTCCTCAATGCATTTTATCCATTCTCCACGTTTATCGTCGATAGAATAACTCAATACCACAAAATTGTCTTTGTTCTCGGAAGCAGTCATGGCCTGCTTGATATAAGGAAACTCCCGACGGCACGGGCCACACCAGGATGCCCAAAAGTCGAGCAGCACATATTTACCTTTCAGGTCTGAAAGCTTCAACTCTTTTCCATCCAGTTTCCGTCCCGCAATATCAGGTGCCGGAGCCCCTACTTTTAAATTGCTCGCTTTGATTTGATTGAGCATATCGGTATATAAAGGGTGAGTGCGCATTTCCTGAGGCAAAGCCCGTAAAAACTGCCGTTCGAGCACTTTGGGCGTGAACATGTCGTACAAATTATACTTAATAATGTAGAGAACTGCCGGCGCATGAATGTGATTTTTTACAAACTTCATAACTTCTGTTCTATAAATCAAAGAGTTACTGAAATAAGCAGCATTCTGATAGGCAGCATACGCTTCCTCATTACTCCGGATTGAATCGGGAATATTCCGCGCCACCTCGTTCTGTTCTTTCCGGACACGCTCTACATGCCGATCGTGCATCTGCTGAAAATCATACAACACGTCATTATTCGGGGTTCCTTTTACTTTAGCTCCTACCGGAAATTTTGCGTCAAAAGGCAAAATGGTAATGGTACCGGGTTCCAGAAAAAGCTGAACACTCCCATTATCGAAGCCTGTAATGAAGCAAACATCCATCAATTCCGGGGCAATTCCTTCAAATTTGAAACGTTTGTTTTTGACCGTTACGGAGTCTATATTTACTTCACGACCTTCGTGTAAACGTGTCAAATACAATTTAGACACAGAACGTTTGGAAAAACGCATTGAATCGCCGGTCATTTCACCCGTAATAACATATTTATCCCTATCTTGCGCCCAACCTTGCATAACCAGCAAAAGACCGAGCACAAACAAAACGACTTTTCTCATTTCTTTATTAAATATTAAATCATACTGAATTTATTATCAAACTCTATATACACCGGACTATAAACTGGGGAAATTACTTTAACCTCTCTTTCAAAAAAGAGTGTAATTTTTCGCCACGCAAATGAGTGGCTATAATCCGATTTTTCTCATCCAACACAAAAAGAGCCGGTATGGCTGCAACATTGTATTGCCTCGCCACAACACACCCCCAGCCCTTAAGCGACGAAACATTGATCCATGGCAAGCCGTCTTTAGAAACGGCATCTTCCCAACGCTCTCTTTTATTATCCAATGACACACCGATTATTTCCAGCCCCTTCCCGTGATATTCGGCGTACAGTTTTTTTAGCGCCGGATTATTGAGTCGACACGGTCCGCACCAGGATGCCCAAAAATCCAATATCTTGATTTTTGCCTGTGTTTTACTCAATGTAACCATTCGGCCTCCCATATCAGGAAGCGTAAAATCCGGTGCTAAACGTCCTTTCTCGGTTTTTTCAAGACGATCGATGCGTTCCTTCATTATTCGGGCGCTTAGTGTATTTTTGGCTCCTTCACCCAAAGAATCGTACAAGCGGCGAAGCCCTTCGATATCCATATCGCTCTTCATGGCATCCATCTGAACCATATAAGCTGCAATCAAATCGTCGTGAGCAGAAAGAAATTGTTTTTTTTCTTGTTCATATCGCTCCTCAACTATTTTTAACGTATCATTAAGTGCACTCGCGCTGCGATACTTATTTTGCTGTCTAAACATATTATATCTTTCCCTCAAGCTATCGATTCGGGCAAACAAAGAATTGGAGCGCTCTACATAAGCCGTCCACTCATCCTGTAACTTTCCTCCCCGGATAAACGCTCCATCTTCATTTTTCAACAATGCACGGTAATCGGTATCGGGCTCGGCCAAAAAAGTGAATCCTCCCTGATATCCTTCAAGCACAATCTGTGCGACAACCGGCTCACTCAAGCACCCTTTCAGCACAAAATCAGGAGCTTGAAAAGAGGCAGCGCCCAACGTGTCTACCTTATATTCTGCTGTCTGAACTAAAAGATACAACCGACCGGCATCCACGCCTTCTATCTGTCCGCGGATAACCAGCGAATGTTGAGCATATATCAAATAAATATTGCTCAAACAAAGCAACACCGCTATTATAATCCCTTTTCTCATTTTGTATTAATCGTTTTATAAGTATAAATATGAGCAAACTGCACATCTCTGATATTCCCGAACTTAACGCCTTGCTCGTCTTTGTTGTAGAATGTAGCCGGATATGTTTTATCAACATCGGCAGAGGTTGTCAGCTTAATTTCTGCAATCGCTCCTTCATCTCCTTTATTTAATCCGATACTCAAATATAGCCCCAAATCATCTACAAGACTACCTGAGTCGGCAGACCGGAACTTCATAACCGATATGGTATATCCTTCGGGGGCCGAGTATATAGTGCTCCGGTTGCCGCCCTCGGTATTATATCGATACACATTGCCGCCCTCGGCATAAAAGAGGAAATTGGTAGTAAACCACATATTATACATGATTGTAGAGAGATTCTTTCCCGGACGGAAGTTTTTCAGTTCCTTCCCCGTAATGGTAAAGGCCGGTTCATTATCACCGCCTTGCTCTCCACCTTCATCCCCTTTATCCGCTCCACGGGTTTTCGCCACCGATTTTTTATCATCTTTATCCGATCCTGTAGGAGTCAGTTCATATAGATAAAATTTTTCCTCCGTTTTATCTTTGAACAAGAAAAGCGGATGTGCTTCTCTATAGTTTTCACGATACCGGATATAAGCATACACGGCTTGTTTTCCCACAGGGTTCAACCGCGAAGGAAGCCCGCTGAAATCTACGTGCGCATTTAACACGGGATTATTCATCTGCACATCACGGGCATTAAGCTCATTCCATGTATATGCATCATTCTTCAAAAGATACAAGAAACGATTATGCAATTCATCCCAAAACACATAATTATTATCTGTAATGGTAGCTGCGGTAACTTTATAGTCCGTCTGAGGATCGTCTACATAAGCCGGCGGATAAAAGCACAGGAAACTACGTGCAACATAAAAACGTCCATCTCTGGAAATCAAACATTTATAGTCAGTCAAATTGGAAGCGTCGCCGGTATTGACAAGGCTATGGTAAACAAACGGATTTTCCTGGTCGAGAGGCAATACATATCCCGGATGAAACTTATTCTTCAATCCGAAAGGATCGTAAATCCCCGATGTGCCATCCATATTGAACACACATAAATTATGTGAATTCTTAATTTTGTAAAGGTCTAAATAAGCGCTATATCCCAATCCTACTCCATTACTGAACGGATTGGTTTCTATATGGGGATAGATCGTATGAAACGCATCTGTACGGACATGTGCTTTATCGCCGATTATTTCCACATTACCCAATTTTACACTTCCACTCTGTGAACCATGCAACAGAAAGAGGCTATTCTTGAAAACCGGACGAGTCTTTACAATCAATTTGGTATATTTTGTTAAAGTCGTCGTTTGGTCTTTTACTTCAAGAATAATGCTGTATTGCGCTTCTTTTCCTACAAGAAACTCTATATCCAAATACCCTTTCGTCCGCACAGTATCTACCACAGTTTTTCCTTCTTTCTGCCGGAAAATTCTCCATAAAAAATCCAGATGTTCAAAAGAATGATTCAGCGACTGTTCTAGTTTGACTTCAATTCTTTCCGTCTTATTCTCCGACAAAGGTTGTTGAAACTCAATCGTCAGCCCGCCTATTGCTTGAAAAGCTTCAGGAATAAACGAAACTTTTTCGATTTGATTTATATCGTCGAAATGATAATCGTAAGAACCTTTGTCCTCGTAGCAAGCAAAGAACAAAAAGCTCAGACATATCCCAAATAATATTTTTTTCATAATTTCTCCTTTTTAAATCATTAAACAGCAACTTCAGGGAATGTGAAAGGATAAGCAGCCGGGTCCTTATCATATTCTGCCTTAAAAGTCCGATAGCATTCTTTTATCTGGGCTTCTCCCCCAATGCTTTCGTCCCATTGAGCCATCGGATTTCCGTCATCACCCCATCCGCCGATAACAGGAAAGAGATGAACCAAAACAAAGTCGTCCGCTCCTTTTTTTGCCAACCAAGTATTTATCATGAATTTATACTTAGCGTCCGAGTAATCACCATAATACTGTGATATCATTGCTCCCGCTTCGGCATTACCCCAACAGTCCGGCTGAAACAAAGCATAATCGATATCTGAAAAAACAGGCACCCAATAACCGTCTCTGTAAGCGCTACCGGGATACTGCCAAGAAAAAAAATTGTCATAAGTTCTCATCATTCCTTCTACAGCAGCTTTATTCAACTCTTTCATTCGAACTTCATCACCGGTAAAAAGTTCTTTTTCATTTAGCGTAGTCGCCCCCAGCATTCTGGATATGTTTACAAAAGTTTTGCTGGAATATGCCCCTAAATAACGGTCGTTCAAAGAGGTCCAATAAAAAGGCTTCTCGTACTCACAATCCGAAGCAAAGGGGATTTCAATGGTGACTTTTTCGCTCGGATGATCTTGACGGAATTGGCGAAGAGCATTTACAGCTTGTACATTAAACTGCATATATTCGCCCCAATCTCTCGACTTAGCATAGTCATTGTTGCGGGTTACCCGAATCATAAAAACATGTTTTTCTATATTCCACTCACCCAAATAATAACCTATGCCCCAATCCCAGCCTGCCGGTTTTTCATATTCCTCTTTTACGTAAACGATAAATTCTTCAAAACCTTCGATTCCTGCACCAAGCTGAGCAGAAGGATCTGCGGCATCGATGTATACGCAAATTGCGTATGGTGTTCCCTGAGTGGCAGGTTTTGCAACTTTAACCTCGATCTCCTTTTTGATTTCTCCGGTCTCAAATTTTATCTCAGGCAAAATTACCCCTACTTCAGGATAACCTTCTACCGCTTTCGACTTCAAAACAATTTGCCTGCTTTCATCAGATAAGTAACCCAGCACTTTAATTCTGATCTTCACAGGAAGATAATCCGGATCATCAAGCACATGATCGGCAAAGTTTACGCTAGCCGAAAGTTCTCTCTGTTCGGCATAATCGAAATACACACCATTGGCTTTCGAGTCGAAAAAAGGAGGTTCTTCCTTTTCACACGCAGTAAAAAAACCGCCCGCCAACCACAGCAAAATTAAATATAAGATATAACGTTTCATAATTTCATACATGTTTTATTGATTATCACTGCCATTCTCTTCATTTTCAGAGGGAGGTGTCCACCCATATTCTTTTTCGGCATCGGGCAAAGGAAACACATATTGCGGTTTCCCGAAATTTTCTATCGGGCAATTATTAAAAGTCGTAAAGGCATGCCGTTTCAAAAAGAAGAAATATTGTCCTTCAGCATAAAATTCTTTCCGGTATTCCAAATCAAGAGCGCGAATGCGTTCCTCATCATTATTGAACTTCACATCGGCAGACTCCGAGTATCCTCTCTTCTGACGAACCATATTCAAAAATGAAGCGGCCTCTTTCAAAGGAGACATTTCACATAATATATAGTACATCTCCGGTAACCTTATTAACGGAACAACCCCTTCGGTGTTTTTTATATATTTACGTGAAATAGCCCGCTCCTGGTCGCTATAACGAATAAAAGCCGATGATTTAGCGCGTATATCCTCAGTTTCGGTTCCCGTAATGCCAAAGAGAGCATTAAGGGTAGATATCTTACAAAAGTAATGACCGACAAATTTGGGTCCTTCAGAAAATCTCGTAGAAAGTCTTTCTTGCATTTTATACATATTCAATGCACAAATCGCTTCACTAAAAAGCACCGGGTCTTCCTGATTGCTGATTTGTAATTCCAAATTACAATGATCGACAACCTCCCGCGCAGAGCGAACTGCATTTTCGGTATCTCCGGCATAGCAATAAACTCTTGCCATTAAAGCGTTTACCGCATGATAATTAAAGCGGAAACGGCGTTCTTGCCCGGTAAAGCTTGCCAATGAAAGATCGGACTCATACGATAAAAGCTCTTTTGCGCTTTTTAAATCCTCCAATATTTTCTGTACTACTTGTCGCGCTGGAAGTAAAGGCTGTTTGGAGTTGTCCGCCACTATGCGATAAGGAACACTCAACGCATCGGGTTCGGAACCATACATCGGTCCCCAGCCACGCAGCAAGTCAAAATGCACATAAGCGCGAATAGCCAAAGCCTCTCCTTTGAACATAGCGCGTGTTTGTGGATCGCGAATCACTCTTTCTCCGTTTTTATCAATCCATTTCATCAGATTGTTGGCATTCGCAATCAGATTATATCCCTTTTTCCATGCACTTGCCAAACGAGATTTGGTCATATATCCAACAGTTTCTACCTCATACTGATAGATAGTGGATTTATCCTGTACCTGATCCGGAATCATATCATACAATTGCGCCAATTGATCGAGCAAACCAAACGAAAGATCTCCTCCATACACTTGATTGTCTGTCATCGAGATATAAATGCCGGCAAGCGCGCTTTGAAAACCTGCCTCGGTATCAAAAAGGTCATCAGATTTGACGTCAGTTTTAGGATTCACGTCAAACCAATCAGAACAAGCAAAAAGTGAAACAGCCCCTACCAGGCAAACCATATAATATAATAATGTCTTTTTCATATTCTTTTTTTATAAAGAGATAACTAAGTTATTTGAACAGTATAGACATCGAGAGGGTATACGAACGGGCAAACGGATAAGAAAGCCCGCGTTCCATACGAATTGTCGACAGACGAAGCAAATCATTGGTTGTGAAATTCAAAGAAAGCACATCAATATTAAGTCGTCTGAGAAAAGCAAAATTATCGTTCCGCATCCGATAACCGATATTCAAAGAAGATAATTTCAGCTCATTATCATTCATAATAAAGCGCGTGCTTTGAGGGGTTTCATCTCCTCCCAAAACGAACTTCTTGTAACGGGTCACATCCCCTTCTTTCTCCCAACGGCTGTTCATGGCACGCCGATCGAGATTTCGGGCGATACTGCTGTTTTCGAGCTTATCAACCAATGTTTGATTATAAACGATTCCACCAAAGCGGTATGTAAAAATTAACGCGCAAGAAAAATCTTTCCAGTTGACGGAAGTGTTAATAGTCCCGCTGAGGTCCGGATTAGTATCTCCTACAGGCACTTTATCCACAGGATTCCAAGTAAATGTTTTCTTTCCTTCACGAGTCAAATACACTTCTCTTCCTGTAACCGGATCAATACCAAGCGAAGGTACTGTGAATAATGTTGTTGTAGAATATCCTTCCTGAAGGGTAGGCAAAGGAGCTTTGCGCGAAGCTAATTGCGCTTCATTTATTTTCCGGAGAAAATCAGATATTTTTCGAATTTTATTCTTATTATGATTGGCATTGGCTCCGATTGTCCAATAAAACTGTTGCTGGATATTCTGAAAAGCAATAACGTTTACCGAAAGATCGAATCCTTTGTTTTGTAATTCTCCGGAGTTCATCGTTTGCGAGTCGAAACCGGTTGACGGCGCCAAGTCATAATTAGTAAGCAAATCTCGAGTGATGTTATTATAATAATTAAAACTTATATTCAAACGATTCTTCCAGAAGCCCATATCTATTCCCAAACTGAGATTGTCTGTCTTCGCCCACCCCAGATCAGGATTATTCAACCCTCTAAGAACTGCTCCCAATAACGGAAACGATTTATAGGGCTTCATGGTATTTGTAAAAGTATAAAACTCAATCGCCTCATACGGGTTAAAATTCTGTCCTCCCGTAACGCCATAAGTGGCACGAAACACCAAATTGGAAATTCTACCTTGAAGCCATTTTTCACGATACGCATTCCAACGAACACCGGTAGACCAGAACGGAGCCAATCTGTGATCGGTGCCAAAGCGCGAAGAAGTTTCGCTGCTAATGTTAAAATCAAACGAATACCGATTATCATAACTATAAGAAAACTGGCCAATCAGTCCCATCGACCGAGAAATAGCCTCTGTTCCCGATGGGTTGGTTGCCATTTTATACCCAAAAATAAAATCATCCATATGTGAATCGGGGTAACCTGTGGCAAAAAGGTTAACATAGTTGCTGCGGTCTTCATTAAGCGTCCAGTTGGCAAACAAGCTGAACAAATGCTTGTTAAAAGGCAAGTTCCAATTCAAGCCTAAATTACTGGACCATGACGACATCTCACCCACCCTTTTAGAATAACTCCCTTTCAGGGTCAAATCTGTTTCGGCAACAAACCTTGTATGTCCCGCAGGCAGGAACTGCTCGGCGCGTGCCATACCGCGCGTGTAAGAAAGCTGCTCGGATATCCGCAGGTTTTTCATAACCATATACTCCGCATTCAGGCTTGATGCGATAGTCAAATTGCGTGTAAAGTCTTTCACGCCGATATGCGCATTGTAAAGCGGGTTGGAAATGGGAGTACTCCCTGCTCCGACATAATCATCCAACGTTTGGACATATTCTCCATACTCATTCTTGGGACGATAATACGGATTCACACCGGTATAATCCGCAAACGAACCATAAGGTGAATTATTGCCATTCGTTTCACTTAAGTTGATATTCGCTCCTACAACAATTTTTTCTTTGCGATACGTCATACTGAAGTTTACTCCTTTAGAATGATTGGAGGATTCTTTCATTACTCCCGGAGTAAACACTGCATTCACTCCCAAACTGTAACGGAATAAATCCGTACCTCCGGCTGCGTTCAAAGAATGGCGGCTTTGAAGAGCTGTACGCAATGGTTGCGACAGCCAATAGGTATCGACTCCGGCAAGAACATTTCGTAAATATCTGTTGTATTCGTTCATCGAGTTCGCATTATCCGGATGATATACACCGGCTTTCAGTTCGGTTTGAAGCTTCTCGGAAGCGTTCATCAGATTATAGTCAGTCAGATCCGGTGCCTGAAGAGTAAAGTCCCCGCTGTAAGTTACCGACAAAGCTCCGTCGGGTGCAACTTTGGTTTCCACCACAATTACCCCGTTTGAAGCTCGCGAACCATAAATAGCCGTAGAAGCCGCATCTTTCAGAATTGTTATACTCTCTACCCTTTCAGGATCCAAATCCAATATCCGGCTGATAGGAACAATAAAGCCATCCAACACAAAAAGAGGCACATTGGGGCGACTGGAAACATTATCCAACATCAGATCCATGCTATTCATATCTATTCTACCGAGCGACTGATCACCTCGCATTTGGAATTCAGGGCGGGCATTCGGGTCAGACCCCCGTGAATTATCTTCAATAATCTTGAAGCTCGGATCAAAATATTGCAAACTCTTAAGGATATTATTAGGGTTAAGCTTACGCAAATCACTTCCTTTTACCGTAACAAAATTACCTGTAAAACTTCCTTTACTGCGCTTACTGATTCCTGTCACTACAACTTCATCCATATTAATCGAAGTAGGAGACAAGACAATCTTCATATTGGTATTCTCTCTTAAAATCTGCTGAGAAACACTTTGATAACCTATATAAGAAACGCGAATAGACGCTTTCGGGTCGATGTGTAAACTGAATTTTCCATCTTTATCTGTGATACAACCGGCAGTCCCTCCTTCTTTAGTGCCATCTGTTATCATGACAGTAGCGCCTATCAAAGGCTCCTTCATATCCGAACTTAATACTACTCCTCCAATCAGCAGTTTCTTCAAGCCATCTTTCTGTTGAGGAGCAACATCTTGCTCGACAATAATCTGATTGACTCCCTCATATCGTATTTTCACATTCTGATCTCCAATCAGTTGTCCTAATACTTTATCCAAGGGCATATCTTTCACATTGATGGTGGTAGGTTTGTCAATTCCTACCAAGGTCACCCCTTGAAAAGTGATGTCAGCCTTAGCCTGTTGAGCTACTTTCTCAAAAATTTTACCTAAAGGTTCATTACTTACGCGCAACGTAATTTTATTATCTTTCCAACTGCCATCTGTTTTGTTCTGAGCGTATAGCGATTCGCTTGTACCCCAAATACAAGATACAGTGAAAAGAAATACAATGCGCAAAAATCGTATTGCATTTGTCTTTTTCATAATGTGTTTTTCTTTGAAAAATTTAAGTGATTAGTAGTTATTGCAAAAGGTTATCGAGTATGTGCATATGCTCTTTATTGATATTGTAGCGCTCCTTATAGTCCTTTACCAGTACATCGGCACGCTCTATCTCCTTGCCGTTGCGTATAAAGTTGACAAGAAGCGTATAGAGTACAAAGTCACGCAGCTCACCTTCATAAAATGACGCCAACTCTTTATACATGCCTTCAAAGACATCGGGGATTTTATAATCTTCTCCTCTTTCACGAGCCTGATATTCGTTCCGGTAAAAACAATAACGCATAAGCAGACCGGCATATTCAGGAACGCGTAAGGAGGCGGCATCTTTACGTAAAACATACCCATCCATCAATTTCCAATAATCGCCTATCTCTTGCTTTTCGACAGGCAATTTACGGGTTTCGGCATACATGACAGGATATTCCATAAACGAGTTGTAAACGAGCGACTCAATTTCAGCCATAATATAATTGGCCACAGAAGGTGCACATGCGCTCCCGACCTCTTCAATCATATTTTTTACCTTATCGAGCAATAGACGTGAATCATTGATGCGATCTTTCGGTTTAACATCAAGCACCACACATCCCAACAATTGCGTTTTATAACGCATATCACGCTTCAGTCGCTCAATATCACGATACAAGCGATTATGAAAAACCGCCTGTTCGGTCCCGGTGAAATCGATAGAAGTAACATTCTTTCCTTCATAACGAATCACAGCATGCAAGCTATCCCCGGGCAGTAACAAAACTTTTGTCCGACCATTGATAAACATAGCGACAATTTGCTCGGTATCAAATGGATAACTATGGATTTCTCCCGGGTTTACATGAAACTCCTGATGAATAAGTGGAGTCTGCACGCAATCAAAATAAACCATATTACGCTGGTAATCATAGACTTGAGCACTGAGTATAGTTTTTTGTATCTGCGCTATTCCCCATATTGGCAAGAATGCAGACACACATAATAATGCGAATCTTTTAATCATAAATTTTGTGTTTTGTAATAATAATGTTTGTTATCGTGTTTAATCCGGAAGGATAAAAGAAGGTGATTTTCAAGCAAAAGGATCTCTCCGTTTAATCATTAAACGTGACCGAAATAATGATTTTTCAAACAAATAGTAAATATTACCACTTTTCATAACACAGAGATTTTTAACTTTGTTTGCATTTAAAGGAAGTAACCTTCAATGAGTTTCATTTTAGTAGCATAGAAATAAATAGTCAATACTTTACGATTATTTTTCATTCATTGATTTGCGCCGAAAATACTATATTTTTTCAAATAAAAAAAATAATCGCACAAAAATAAAAGAAAAAAGCTTTTTAAAGCCCACTTTTGGTTTTAAAATAAAATCGAATGAATAAAAAAGAGCTAAATAAAAAGTCTGCTCAATCATTATTCCCTTTTACGAAATTACATAAAAAGGAACAGATAGATTACAGACTTTTTATCCGGCTCTAAAAAACGTTATTATAAAAAACTTTAATAAAAATTCAAATTCCCAATAATATCGATTCCATTAATAGCTGATCTTCACACCGGCGAAGAAGCTCCGCGGCGCGCCCGGTCCGTAGATATAAGCGGAATCGCGGGAAGGACCTTTGTCGAAATCTTTCTGATAGGAGTTGAACATGTTCTGAACACCGGCATAGGCTTGCAGGGTATAGACCTTATACAACGGGAAGTCGTAAGCCAGTTTGCATCCCATCTCGAAGAATGAAGGAGTTTTGAAAGTACGCGGGCCGTAAGTGGTTGCCGTCTGATCCTTACCGTGCTGCAGGCGATCGGCATGAATGGTAGCGGCGGGCTTGCCATCGAACATGGTCAGCGAACCGTCATCTTCGGTCGGTATTTCATGCCCCACCAGCATATTGCCAGTGTAGTTGCCTGAAAGGGAAACGCTGAATCGTTTGACGGGATTGACCGTAGCCACAAAATAGGAATATACGTTCGGCGTGCGATACATGCGGCGGGTGGTATAAGCGTCATCATCATTCCACTGGCGCTTCGTATCCCAAAGGCTTTTTTGCACGGTAACTCCCGCCTGAAATTGGGCAAGGCTCAGGTAAGCGAGCTTTCCTTCGAGATTGGCTCCGTACACCTTCGCCCCGTCGGTATTGGTACGATACTTGCGGATAAACGCCTTTCCGTTTTCCACCGCGTTCTGTTGCAACGAGCCGAACGCATCGTTCAGCTTGGTATAGAATCCTTCGGCCATCAGGTTCAACTGCCATGCGCCGAAACGGTGGTACCAGTCTACCGAACCGCTGAAACTGTGTGACGTTTCTTCTTTCAGATTCGGGTCGAGCACGGAAAGGATGAGTTCGCCTCCGGCGTTGTCGACATGAAGGTCTTCATCGAATATCTGGGGAGCGCGAAAACCTTTGCTGTAACTTACACGCAGACTCAAATCTTTCACGGGGTTGAAGCGCAGATTGGCGCGAGGGCTTACAATGACATGCTTGATCATGGAATGCTTGTCGAAACGGGCTCCCACCAGCAGGCTCAGCCAATCGTTCTTCCACTCGTTCTGCGCGAAAAGGCTTTTCACATGCACTTTCTGAGTGATGGGCGCCGGGCGGTAACCGCTGATATCATCGAGCTTATCTCGGGTATACTCCCCTCCCACCGTAAGCTGTGAAGGCATAAACAGCAATTTCGAAAAATCGTAAGAATATTGTGCTCCCAACATATAGGTAAGTCCGTCGGTACGTCCGTACGACGCCATGCGTTTATCGAGTTCCAACCAATCTTCGTTCGTCAGTCCGTTGTGAATCTGCGGATTGAACTCCTCTTCAACCTTTTTGAGGATGTCGTCTTCGGATATGTCCGGCGTTTTCTTTTTCAGATCCGCGATGAATTTATCCTTGGCAGCCTCTACATTCTTTCTTCCTCCGTCGATGATGTCGGAAGCCAGTTTGTCGCTCCCTCCGTAGTAGCTTTTCCGGTTCACCTTCATAAACGAAGCGTAGGCATTGAAGTGATGCTTGCCGTCGGGGCTCATCAGGCTGTAATTCAGGCTTCCGATGTTGTTGGTATGTTCCAGTTGTTCGGCAATGTGAGCGTTATGAGGTTCGTTCTTCAGAAGATCGCCTCCGCGACGGAATTCGTGAGTATTATGAAACTCCGCAGTGACTTTCGAATAATCCGTCGGCTTGATAAAAGCGCGGAATCCCAAGGTGCGGCCGTCGAGCACCGGCATTTCGGTATATCCGTCGCCGTCGCGGTCGTAACCGGAACGGTGGCGTGCCTGACCGAACAAAGTGATTCCCATGCGGTTGTTATCCGTCAGGATGGAACCGTTGAAGTTGGTGGTATTTTCGAACGTATTCAGTCCGCCCAAGCCGCGAAGCTCGTGCGAAATGCTTGCCGAATTGCTCAACGGTTCTTTGGTAATGATGTTGATGGTTCCGGCAATAGCGGAAGAACCGAACAAAGCGGAACCTCCCCCACGCATCACCTCCACACGCTCGATCATGTTGGCGGGAATCTGTTCGAGGCCGTATACGCCTGCCAATGCGCTGAATACGGGGCGCGAATCAATCAATATCTGCGAATAAGGACCGTCCAGACCGTTGATGCGCACCTGACTGAATCCGCAATTCTGGCAATTGGTCTCCACGCGCACGCCCGGCTGGAACTTCAATCCCTGAGCCAAGTCGGTAGACTGGGTGCGTTCGAAGAGCTTCATATCCAACACATTCACCAGCGTAGGCGCCAGCCGGCGTTTGGTTTCGTTACGGTTGGCGGAAACCACCACCCCATCCAATGCCACCGCATCCTCTTCGATCTCGAAATCTTCTTCGAGGGTTTTGCCTTTTTTCAAGGTGACATTCCGGGTTACCGTCTTATAACCAATGGAACTTACTTCGAGCACGAAATTGCCTTCGGGCAGATTCTTCAGGAAGTAGTGCCCGGTGGCGTCGGTCACCGTTCCGATAGTGGTACCTTTCAACGTTACGGTAATATAAGGCAGGTGTTCTTTTGTATTTTTATCCAACACATGTCCGACAATATTAGCATCGGACTTTTTCAACTCCGGGTATTCCGGATGATTTGCCATTGCCTGCGTCAAAGCACAGCAAAGGCTAACGAGAATCATGATATATTTTTTCATTTTCGTCAGTTTGTTTTTTTATTTATATGAGAATCGGGGTGCCGAACCACCGGACACGAAGTACGGGACACGCGACACGCGGAAAAGTCCGGAATAAGGTATATATCCGGATACGGCAAACAGCAAAGCGGCTTAACGCGTGGGAGGAGCCCTTAGAGAGACAATGCCTTGGCAAGCGCTACGGAAAGCCCTATGCCGGGGACGCGTGAAAAGGATGTGTAATAGAAATAAAACAACGGCGGTAAGTAAAGGAGTCAATCCGAAGTCGGTAGTAAGCAAGTGATTCAACAGATGAATCAGTTGGAACTCGACCGTGGTATGAGTATGCCCGCCGTCTTTCTTAAAAGGATGGGAGTGAACAATGGTAACCCTGTCGACAACATGGGAGTGCATAAACAAAGTGATGCCTGCCATGTACGAAATAAACAGTACAGGCAGAAACCACTTCAATATATATTTATGCAATTGTTTCATCGTTCGAGTTACGCGACAAAAATACAAAAAAGACAAATACCGCCCAATCCCTATTTATAATGATTCGTTGTCGGGCACTATACCACCGCTGTGGCAATCACCTGAATAAACAGAATAAGGAATACCATGGCGATGGGATAAACCGTGGCGTATGCCACACTCGGGATGTTGCTGTCGACCATCGAATCGGCGGCGGCAAGACCGGGCGTACTGGTCATACCTCCGGTAATCGTGCCCAACAAATCGAGAATATTGATTTTGAACACCAAACGGCCCACCAATACCGCCGCCAGCATAGGTAGCAAGGTAATGGCGGCTCCTACGCCGAAAAGCAGCAGCCCGCTTTCCTGGAACGTAGATACCAGATTCTTACCGGCAGATGTCCCCACTTCGGCAAGAAAAAGCAGGAGTCCCAACTGGCGCAACAATTGATTCGCAGGACCGGACATCGACCACAGTATGGGGCCTGTCTTACCCACGGCACTCAAGAAAAGAGCCGTCATCAGCACACCGCCCGTCAATCCCGGAGAGAAAGAAAGGCCATCGGGGAAAGAAATATTCAGCTTCCCGAACAAGACTCCCAGCACAATGCCCATGGCAATGGGGAAAAAGTCGGTATCCGACAGTTGCTTCGCGTTGTTTCCCAGAAGCCCAGCCACACTTTTAATACCCTCTTTCTCGCCCACCACCGTCAGCTTATCGCCGAATTTCAAAGCGAGTTCGGGCGATGGCGAAAGGTCGATACCGCTTCGGCGGACACGGGTCACCGTACAACCGAAATTTCTTTGCAGATTCAAATCGCCCAACTGCTTGTTGATCATATCTTTTTTGGTGAGCAACAGCGATTCGATTTCCTGCGTCTGATCCAAAGGAAGCTTCCCTTCTTCACGTTCGCCTACCAGAACCGCCAGTTGATTGAGTGACTCTTCACTCCCCACCCCTTGTATATAATCGTTTTCACGAAGCATGGTCGAAGCTTTGGGAATACTAATCTCACCGTCGTGCTTGAGACGCGATATGACCGCTCCCGTCATGGCGCGCACATTGATTTGCGCCAAGCTGCGGTTGAATACCGCCGGATTCGTAACCCGATACACGCAAGTTCTCAGCTCCGGATACTGCCCGCGACGCTCTATCTCAAGACGGCGGGCTTCCTGATCGAGGTCGATCCGCATAATCTTAGGCAACAGCTTTACAAAAAGGATAACGCCGATGACACCGAACGGATAGGCGATACCGTAAGCTATCGAAGCCAGCGGAGAGTTGGTGCTGTCGATAGCCACAGCCAAACCGGGCGTACTGGTCAGAGCGCCTGCTATCAACCCCACCACGCTGGGCGTATCGATATCGAAAGCATATTTCAGCCCGACCGCCGTGAGGCAGGCGGAAGCAATAATAAGCACCGTGATAATGATCAGCGTCTTCCCCTTGCTGCGGAAAGAGTCGAAAAAACCGGGTCCTGCCTGTATACCGATGGTAAAAATAAAAAGAACCAGTCCGAAATTACCCAGCTCTTTAGGAATAATCACTCCAAAATGGCCGAAAAGCAGCGCAATGAAAATAACAGCCGATACGTCGAGAGAAAGGCCTTTGATTTTAATTCTTCCCAACATAAAGCCCAACGCCACAATCAGAAAGAGCGAGAAATAAGAAAAGTTCAATAGATCTGTAAACATACAAATATAAAGATTGGTTAATTTGCGGGGCAAAGTTACAAAAAAGTCTATAGAAAGACTTCTCTCTACGAATTTTTATTTTCATTCGTTGAAACTTCCCGCTCATCTCCCGGCGGTTCAAAGATTGTTTGCAGCGATTGGCGCTGACGACCGACACTTCGGTCTACAAACAAGTGTTTGCGGAATCACACAAACAGCCTTTACATTCCACCTCCAGCGTCACATGATGTATTTCCTCCTCTTCGAGCCGGTGCTTCAGCCGGTGCTTCACTTCTTCCATCTGCCTCATATCGTCGATCACCACATGCACCGTAAGCGCGGTTTCGGTGGTGCTCAACGCCCAAATATGCAAATGATGGCAATCCGTCACTCCCGGTGTTTCCAAAATCGTTTGCTTCACCTTCCCGGAGTCGATACCCACAGGAACACCGTCCAACGACAGACGAAGGCTGTCGTGCAGCAATCCCCAAGTGGAAACTATGATCACAACGGCTATCAGCAGCCCGATGACGGGGTCGACAATGTACCAGCCCGTATACATAATGATAAAGCCCGAAACCACCACACCGACAGAAACCAGCGTATCCGCCGCCATGTGCAGGTAAGCCCCTTTCACGTTCAAGTCTTTATCTTTATCTTTCATAAACAGCCAGGCGGTAAGGGCATTGATCACGACTCCCGCACCCGCCGTCCAGACAATCGCCGATCCGGCTACGGGAGCGGGATGAATGAGCTTTTCCACACTCTCCGCAATGATGACGCCCACCGCTACCAGCAGAATAACGGCATTCAGCAGCGAAACCAGCACCGTACTTTTCCTGTAGCCGTATGTGTAGCGGCTGTTGGGGCGCACCTTCTCCAAACGGAAAGCCAGCATAGCCAACACAAGGCTCGCCACATCGCCCAGATTATGTCCCGCATCGGAAAGCAACCCCAGTGAATGATAATAGAATCCGGCCCCGAACTCGATAATAACGAATGAAAGATTGAGGACAATACCGGCGACGAACGCTTTGTTGAGCGATGTCAGGCGGTGATTGTGCTCGTGATGATGGTGATGATGTGAATCCATATATCCCAGAAAATAAATACTTATTTTAAGTCCGTTTCTTTTGTTTCACCCACAAAGGTAGCGCAAACCATCGTACGAGGCAATACCTATTTCTACTTATTTTCACCTTGTCGTCCGCACTTTTCATACCCATGCAGAGGCATTAAAGCGTCCGGCAACAATCACCGTGACGTTTGAAAAAACACGGTGCGCCTTTTAAAAAAAGCCCGCCGTGTTTGTATTCAAAGCCCGCCGCCTTTTTTTCAAAGCCCGCGGGCTTTGAAAAAAAACAAGCCATCAAACAAACCAATACTTACAACATATCGACCAAACTTTTCAAGAAACCCATTTTATTTATCAACAAAACCGCTTAGACTTAGCTATTTTTTAACGAACTATTGCATTGTTTGTTTTGTTTTTCATACATTCGCAGAATTAATTAGCAATATGATATTTTATTCTACAAAATAATAGAATATTTATTCATAATACCGATTTTAAACAACATTATGTTTAGTCTAATTAAAATATTAATTAAATATGATTCAAGATAACTTCCTTATGAGATAAGCATCTTAGGGCTTAAATTAACAGCTGTCAGATGGTTTACTACGTTTATAGGCGTGTATATATTGTCAATAGCTATGGAAAAACAATCATATGAATAAATAACAAGAAAGACGATGAAAAGTAAAAACGGTTATTTTGGACAATATGGCGGAGCATTTGTAAGCCAATCGTTATCTCCGTTACTGCAAGAAATAGAGAGCAATTTTAAAGCATATATTCAGGATGATGATTTCAAAAATGAGCTTGAATGTATTCAGAAAAACTTTATCGGTCGCCCAACTCCCTTATTATATGCGGAAAATCTCACAAAGCATCTGAATGGAGCAAAGATCTATTTCAAACTTGAATGCTTAACCAATACCGGCGCTCATAAAATAAACAATGCTGTCGGACAAGCTTTACTCGCTAAGCGAATGGGTAAAAAAAGAATTATTGCAGAGACAGGTGCCGGACAACACGGAATAGCAACAGCTTGCATCTGTGCCAGATTGGGGTTGGACTGCGAGATCTACATGGGCAGAATTGACATGGAACGGCAAAGGCCAAATGTGTTTTGGATGGAGATGTTCGGTGCTAAAGTGATTCCTGTCGATAAAGGCACTAAAACTTTAACAGATGCAGTGGATGAAGCGTTTAGAGTATGGGAAACAAGAACCGAAGATACATATTATTTAATAGGCAGCGCTTTAGGCCCGGCTCCATATCCTGATATGGTAAGAGAGTTTCAGTCTATCATAGGAAAAGAAGTAAAAAGTCAATTTCTGGAAAGGGAGCATTCCCTTCCGGACATTATTATAGCATGTGTGGGTGGAGGATCTAATTCAATAGGAGTATTTGCAGAATTTCTAAATGACTCTGAAGTAGAATTAATAGGTGTTGAGGCCGGTGGAAACGGAGAACATATAGGAGAACATTCATTAAGAATGAGCGGAAAGGATGCTTCGGTAGGTTGTATTCAAGGTTATAAATCATTTTTTTTACATGATGGAGACTCGCTTCTGCCTACGCATTCAATCAGCGCAGGTTTGGATTATGCCGGCATTGGTCCACAATTAGCTTTTTTAGGAGAAACCGGTAGAATCAAGTTCACAAAAGCGATGGATAATGAGGCAATAAATGCCATAAAACTGACAGCAAAGTGTGAAGGAATCGTACCGGCCTTGGAGTCATCGCATGCCATCGCAGAGGCCATTAGAATTGCCCCGACTTTAGATCCCGCAAAAAGGATAGTGGTAAATATCTCAGGCAGAGGAGACAAAGACATCTTCATAACTTCCAAAGCCATTGCTTCGGAAGAATGGAGTGAATTTTTATCCGAAGAAATCAATAGAATCAATACTCAGAACGCAGTCTGACTGTAAGCGTTTAGCGGGGTTGTCGCTTAAGCGTAAGCACTCAGCACTCAGCCCCATGCTGCAATGTCTTTAATTCTTGGAGGTGTCTCTTAAAGATTTCGACTTTTACGCTCTCGGATGCTACAAAAAAACAAGCCATCGGAAATGAATCGCTTCATTCCAATGGCTTATCCCCTTTAAACACCTTTAAACAAAAATGAAATATGCCTATTGCCAACTAACCCCGGGCTTCGGCAATATAACCCAGCACTTCTTTACATTTATCGGTTACATACGTCCAATCTTCCGCAGCTACTTTGTCTTTCGGGAACAGTTTGGAGCCCATGCCTACGCAGAATACTCCGGCTTTGACCCAAGCGGTCAGGTTTTCTCTGGTGGGTTCCACCCCACCCGTCACCATCAGCTTAGACCAAGGCATCGGCGCCATCAGCCCTTTCACAAAGTTTGTTCCGTACACATCGCCCGGAAATACTTTGCAAAGGTCGCAGCCCGTTTCCTGCGCGAAGCCTACTTCGGATACAGATCCGCAACCCGGAGCGTAAGCCACCGCACGACGGTTGCAAACTTTTGCAATCTCGGGATTGAACAGCGGGCCTACCACGAAGTTAGCCCCCAATTGCAAATACATGGCGGCAGTGGCGGGATCTACAATCGAACCGATCCCCATTGCCATCTCGGGGCACTCTTTGGCTGCGAATTTCACAATCTCCGCAAAAACTTCCTGCGCGAAATCACCTCGGTTGGTAAATTCGAAAGCGCGCACGCCGCCTTCATAGCAAGCCTTTATCACTTTCTTCGCCACTTCCGCATCTTTATGATAGAATACAGGAACCATACCTGTAGAGCCGATCTTACTCATCACGGCCATTTTATCGAATTTTGCCATTTTAGTCTGTTTACTGTTTAATGATTCATTTATCTCTGTACGCGTCCGCTCGCGTCTCCGCCTGCCAAGGCTTCCACCTCTTCGGCAGACACAAGGTTGAAGTCGCCGTTCACCGTATGCTTCAAAGCGGATGCGGCAACCGCAAATTCAAGTGCTTCGCTCTGGTTCGGTTTAGTCAGCAAACCGTGGATAATGCCGCCGGAGAAAGAGTCTCCTCCGCCTACACGGTCGATAATGGGATCGATATCGTAACGTTTCGAAGTATAGAATTCCTTTCCGTCGTAAATCATCGCTTTCCATCCGTTGCGAGTGGCCGAGAAAGATTCGCGGAGTGTGGAAATCACATATTTGAAACCGAATTCTTCCATCATCTGACGGAAAATTCCCTTATAGCCTTCGGCATCCGTATGTCCGGCTTCCACGTCGGCATCGGGCTTAAAGCCCAGACAAAGCTCGGCATCTTCTTCGTTGCCGATACATACATCTACGTATTTCATCAAAGGCTTCATCACAGATTGGGCTTTTTCTTTCGTCCAGAGTTTCTTACGGAAGTTCAAATCGACAGACACAGTCACGCCGTTACGCTTCGCCGCTTCGCAGGCCAGACGGGTAAGTTCGGCAGCTTTGTCGGAGATAGCCGGAGTAATGCCCGACCAGTGAAACCAGTCTGCTCCCTGCATGATTGCGTCGAAGTCGAAATCGGCGGCATCCGCCTCAGCGATAGCCGAATGAGCACGGTCGTAAATCACCTTGCTCGGACGCATGGAAGCTCCGGTTTCCAGATAATAAATCCCCACACGGTCGCCGCCGCGGGCTATAAAGTCCGTCTTCACGCCATATTTCCGCAAGGCATTCACGGCGGACTGACCGATCTCATGTTTCGGCAATTTGGTTACAAAATAAGCCTCGTGTCCGTAGTTAGCGCAACTCACCGCAACGTTTGCCTCTCCTCCGCCATATACCACGTCAAAAGAGTCTGATTGAACAAAGCGGGTATTGCCCGGAGTTGATAATCTAAGCATGATCTCGCCTAATGTAACGACTTTCTTTCCCATAATCTTATATTTAAATTCTTTAGTTGTTTGATACAATAAACTTTTAAATTATAATCTTTTCGATATTTATGCACATAATACACTGAATAAAAGATAATTAATATCATACACCATTCAGGAGTCAACCAATTCGTGTGCGAGCACAAAGATACAACTATTTTCGTAATTACAAAAGTTGTTATATATTTGTGTCGAAAATATTAAGATTATCATTGTGTCCGTACACAAATAAGAAATCGAAATGAACAATCATGAATAAATTGCCTGAAAGAATCAGAATCAAAGACATCGCGCGTCTGGCGAACGTATCGGTAGGAACAGTAGACCGGGTTCTGCACGGACGAAGCGGCGTATCGGAGTCGAGCAGGAAGCGGGTGGAAGAAATTCTGAAGCAGCTGGATTACCAGCCCAACATGTATGCCAGTGCCTTGGCCTCGAACAAGAAGTACAGTTTCGTCTGCCTGCTTCCCAAGCATTTGGAAGGAGAATACTGGACAGCTATCGAGAAAGGCATTCATGAAGCGACCGTGACTTATTCGGATTTCAACATCTCGGCACACATCCGCTACTACGACCCTTACGACTATCGCTCGTTTGTGAATGCCGGAGAAGCAATTCTGGCGGAACGCCCCGACGGAGTAATGGTGGCTCCCACCGCTCCCCGGCACACGAAAGGATTCACCGACGGACTGAAAGCGAAAGGTATACCTTATATATATATAGACTCGAATATCAAAGAAGAGCCTCCCCTTGCTTTCTTCGGACAGAACTCACGCCAAAGCGGATATTTTGCCGCCCGCATCCTGATGCTACTTGCCGGGAATGAAAAAGAAGTCGTGATTTTCAGGAAAATACACGAAGGCATTGTGGGCTCCAACCAGCAGGAGAGCAGAGAAATAGGCTTCAGGCAATACATGCGGGAGCATCATCCGCACTGCAACATATTGGAACTCGACCTGCATGCCGAGCGAAACGATGAAGACAACGCGATGCTCGACGAGTTTTTCCGTTCCCACCCGGCGGTAAAGAACGGCATTACCTTCAACTCCAAAGTTTACATCATAGGCGAATACCTGCAAAAGCGAGGGAAAGAGGGATTCAACCTCATAGGATACGACTTGCTGGAGCGCAACGTGACCTGCCTGAAAGAAGGCAAGGTGTCTTTCCTCATCGCCCAACAACCGGAACTGCAAGGCTTCAACGGCATCAAGTCGCTTTGCGATCATCTCATCTTCAAAAAAGAGGTGACGTGCGTCAATTACATGCCTATCGACTTGTTGTCGGTGGAAACGATCGACTATTATCATAGCAAATAAACCCACCTCATTTCGCATCATCCAAATGAGTTTTACAGAACAACGTTCTGAGAATATTTCAATCAAACCGGATAATAATTAAAGAGGGTACCCACGACGGACACCCTCTTTAATTATACACGTTCTTATTTGAAATACCACATTGTTTACATTGTCATCACATTACAATACCACTTCTACTCGTTTACCTGTTGCCGATACGGCATACACTTTGAAGGAGCTTTGCCAAGGCGTGCGCACATCAAACGTTGCTATGGACGAAGCCTCCAACACACCGTCTGAAATACAAACCATTTTCCCCTCTTCTTCGTTTACTACCTCATAAGCCACTACATTCTTCCAGTTTGTCATAGTCAAAACCTGCCCGCTGCGAGTCGCTGTTCCGGGTATAATGTCCGCTTTGGTCTTATAAACTTCCACTGTATTGTCTGTAATATACTCCAAAGCAACGTCCGGTTCCGGGAATCCCAAATCATTCACCCTTTTGATAATGTTGTCGACTTGAGATTGGGTAATCTTCATCCGGCCTTTTCCGTAATCATCTATTTCCACATCGACAGGCGTCAGGAAGCCCCATTTCTTGAAGAACCCGATAAGGTTTTTCTGCGCTTTCAGTGAAGCGATATAAACAAACTCAAGCTGCTGTTCTCCCGCCGTCGGCAAGTCGCTGTGTGTCCTTACATGCTCATATACATCGGGATAGAAACCTCCCTTGTCCGATTGTTGAAGTGGAGTTCTCCCAAGCACTTTTCCGAAGTATAACTCTAACTGCCACAAAGGAACCAGCTTGCAGAACACGTCGTTGTCGCCGAATGAAGAGTAGGAAAGCTGCGGTCTCGGAGCGACAAGGCTTGTCCATGCTTTCGAATAGCGGTTGCGGATACCATTCCCCATATTCTCGGTTTGCAGGCGGGACGGACGATCGAATACGCTGGTTTGTATATATAAAGACATCACGTTGTTGGTCACCTCCGTCGTACCCAACCATTTGAATCCCGGACGGGTTTGGTTGCAATGCCCCACTTCGTGAGCCGGTCCCCAAGGAGCCGCTTTAAATTTATTCACATCGCACAATTGTTGCAATGTATCGTCATGATATGCGGTATGATACCAGGTGGCGTACATATAGCTATGATACATTACGTTGAAATACATGCGGTTTCTGAAGACTTTATCGTATCTATACAACCCCATGAATTCCATTTCAGAATTCACAAGCAAATCATAAGCGTCTATCAACGCTTTCCCGTCGGGCGTCAATGTCCGGAACCGATAAGTCGGGAAAGTAAGATGGGCGTATTTCCCTACCAGATCGAAATAAGGATCTACAGCCTTATCGAGCAATCTCTTCCAATCTGAAGGCTGATGTTTGTTCGAATCGAAATATCCGTTGACACTTCCCGAAGCAAAGTGTATTTTGATAGGTTTCGCGTTGTCGGCTTCTTCGATCGTCGATGTATGATACATCACATAAACCAATCCCTTGGTAGACATGCGCAATTTGTTCACTCCGGGATTTAGCGCATAATATGTCCCGCCGAATCCGTCGCCCTTCGGCTTGTCCAGATTCTGCACACGCAAGCTGATTGTTTTCCCATGCGTGTCGCCTACGAAAACAATGATTGTCTCATTCTCTTTTACCGAAATTCCGGTGGGGTTATCCAACAATGAATACGCATTCGTCTTGTGCGTGCGGGCCATTATGTCAGGATGAGGGTATGCCTTGAACTCATCTATACGGAATTCTCTGTCGTACTTTCCTTTCAGCATATGGTAAGCGATGTTTTTAAAGAAAGGATATTCGCATTTCAGAATTTCTTCTTCGGTGATGCCCGGCTTCAAATCGCTGCAAGTCTGGTCGCTGAAGAGTGTCGAATAGTCGAAGTTCTCGGGATTCTTCACATAAAACTCCATTTCGGAGCAAGAGGCGAATCCTTTTCCCGTTCCGAATCCGCTCTTCACTGTAAAGCGGAAAGATTTGGCCTGAACAGATTTAGGAAACTCCATTTTGGTAGCATGGGCTACGTTTTGAAGCACTTTACTCATGAGCGGTTTAAAGAAACTTCCATCCTCGGAATATTCGATGTCCACTTCTTTAAACCGGCCATTGGGATTCCCATCGCTTCGCGGATGATAAACCAGGTAATCTACCGTTGAGAGTTCCTCAAAATTGTAAACCAAATGGATAGGAAAGTAGTTTTCCGGTTTATTATCCCAATTGGAGTGATACAAACTGGTATAATCTCCGTCAAATGATTTTTCTATATTTTGACCTTGCTGGAAAGAAGATGCCGTACCGCTTACCACTGTTATCTTGATATCGTCTTTTATTTCATCGCCCGGTTCGGCCTCATAGTTCCCCAATCCTTTTTGAGTAATGGCAATAAGCGCTTTTTTCGGAGCTATATCATTGACGCCGGCATCCAATATTTCTGTTATCTCAATAGAGGCTTCACGCGATTGTTCATTCGTGGAAGCTCCTACTGTGTAGGAGTAATCAGTGCTCACCATTTCGGGAGCGCGCGTTCTTGAAGTTGGTTTGACCCATTCGGGAACTCCTTCGATTCCCACTTTTACGTTGGCGGTTACCGTGAATTTGATATTGCCTCCCGAAGCGTTAAGCAAGAAAATCTGTTGATCGATAAGGATAGCCGGTTCATAACCCAATTGGCGGACTTTGATTGTCTTTGTCTGCTTATCGAATGTAAGCGTTATTATCGCTTCGCGAACCAGTCGATCGTTACTTTCATCAACGGAAATACGTAAAAAATTTCCGGAAGGGGTAGGATGACACCAGCTTTTATCAGCCGTTGCGCTCCAACCGGTGATATTGGTTTTTACACTCACCTCTTGAACACCGGCACCATTTTCGAAGTCTACCACTTCTTTCCCCACAGTAATAGTCGGGGCAGACAGCCCATCGTCGCTTGAAGAGCATCCGATGTTGAGCAAACATAAAAATAAAAAGTAAAAAAATAATATATTTCTATTCATAATGCGTTGATTTATGATAAAAGGCGGGAACATGAGTCGGTATAATTCATTCAACTTATGCTCCCACCGGGGTTTATAGAAGCTGCTTATATATAAAGCGGCATTGTAAATTCATATCAGCCTTTGCTATAGTTTGTCTATAATCCAAGCTTCATCATGTATCTCGTATATATAGATTTCGGCCATATTCCACCATTCTTTTCCGGTCCAAGTGGATGGATCAGGTCCGTTCAGCGGATCTTTAGAACGACGAGCCGTAGGCAAGAAGCGAACATAATTATAATTTTTGTCTGCTGTCACATACCCGTTGGCCGTACCCGGCTGTCCTCTTCCGGACGGAAGCGTATAGGTAATTTCACCGATTTTGTGCCATTCGCTGTCGTTGTCACCGCCGGTGTCGCTCACCAATATATCCGTACGTTTGATATCTCCTCCACCATCACCATTATGACGTCCGACATACTCTATCGTAAACTTCTTATAAATCGGTTGGGAGAAATTGAATTGCAAATAATGCGGCTTCTTGCCCGGAGAAGTAGGACCCCAGAAAGAGTGATAGTAAGTATTTACCTTCCTGTCTACCAAAGCAGGTATACCACCACCGTCATTAGTCTGTGTCGCATTGGCCGTAATCATGGACTCCGTCAGTGTGACTTCTTTTTTCTCGCTCCACTCAAGCGAACGGCTCTTCACCGTCAACGGAGAGGCAGTCTCCAACCCTGTAGGACCGTATGTTTTCACAGTGAATTCATACTCACCCGCAAAAGCAAATGTGGAATCCAATTTACATGTTGTCACATTCTTGTCTGTCAGTTCTTTTCTGACATTCATTCTCCTCGGCGTATCCAGATAAGTAATTACCACTTTCGAATAATTCGCTTTTTCAGGTTTATCCCACGAAAGTTTAATAAATCCTTCACCCGGTATTGCCATCAGATTAACTACATTGTTGGGAGGAACAGGAACAAATGCCTTCTGATTAATAGTCACGACAAAAGAACTCTCTTCTTCTTCGTTGTTACTCTTAATCGTTACTTTTCCGGTACGTGGTTCTTGCACTTCATTCGGTTGAACAATGAGCACCAATTCATCATTTGATATACCCCTTGTTTTAGGACGAATTTGAATCCATTCTTGAGCGTCTTCCGCAACAGTTACGGTATATGAGTCATTCCTCCATTTCTGCCGAATGGGACACGGACAATATCACCGGCATCCTCTACTTCAAATTCTGTTTTTCCTTCAATAGGCACCACGATAAATCCTCTCTTATCTTGCTTGATAAGCAATTCCTTAGTTACATTGTAATTTAAGGAAGATTGGAGAATAAGCATGCAATAACGCTCTTCCAGTTCAGTGTTCTGATCAAGATTCAATGTCAGATAAACGATTTCCGAATTGTCGGATTCTCCTCTACCGGACGGAGTGTAATGCACCCAATTACAAGTATCCGGAATAAGCACATGGTCTACAACCAGATTCGTGCGCAAAGGTATCTCCAATGTTTCGGCTGTCGGTTCCACAGTAGTGGTCATTATATTCTTGACCATTTTAAAGTTCTCATTTTCTACGATCTCCAAAGTCGACTCTTTTCCGAATTGTCTCACTTGAATATCATACTTCTGATGCCCATAAGCAATTGTTACCAACGCTTTTCTTTCTTTGTAATTGTTGTTTTCACCTGCATTGACTGTGACTAAGCCTTCCGCTTTAGACACCTCACACCAGGGAGCGTTAGACGTTGCCGTCCATTTGTCCAAAGGAATATTTGTTTGAACAGGTATTTCTTTATTGCCTCCTTCAAGGGGTAGTAAAATAAGCCCCTGATTTTTATGAGACACTACCAAACTCGACACATGAAAATCGGTCTCATAATCCGGCGAACATGAGAAGAATCCGCCGGCTATTCCAATCAGGCCTATCAGTGTTATAATAAATATATTCTTTTTCATAACATTTCAAATATTAAAAGTTCTCTATAGTTGATCTGCCCGGGGGTTAAATTCATAGCGCAATTTAGCTTGCACTGTTTTCATCGGACCGGGAGCAAAAGAACCGTCGTTTTGTTTTACTTTAAGCAAACGATATTTATAATGTACACGGAATTCTTTATAGAATTTAGAGTTTCCTCCTCCTAACACCTGCATTTCATTCAACAGGAAAGTATTGTCATATTCACCCAGCGGAGTCATCATTTTTACCTCCATTTCTTCTTCCTTATAAGGTTTGATAGTAATATATCTCGCCAAAGGATTTTCCGGAAGTTGTTCTCCCACTTCGATAATAATACTCTTCTGGTTGATTTGCCGTAAAGCTTTCTTATAGTCGCCGTACTCCTCATCTCCTGCAAGGAAACGAACCGAGTTTTTCGTCAACGGAAATGCTGTCAACGAGTTTGTCGGTCTTCTCAATGTAGCGGTTCCGGTCGGAGTAGTGGCAGGAGTAATCACTTTAGCACTATTATAACTGTATGCCATCTGCCTTGCGGTCGACGCATAATCGTTCTTCCAGTGAATACGAAGCAACACATGACGCTTTTTCGGATTATACGGAGTCTCCGTATCTTTGTCAATCTCATAATTCAGCATATAAACACTGTCCGGTGATAGTTTGCTCAGGTTTTTCAAACGGAAAGGAAATAACACCTGAGATTTACCGGCAGGAATATCTTGTCTCAACTCCGGCTCTTCATAACATTCAACAGGCAGTCTTCGCGCATAACGTTCAGTTTCGATATCAAAATTCGATTTATTATAAGCATTAAATAAAGAATCGGAATTTATAAGAGAAACGGAATATGCTTGGTTGGAAGGCCGAGATCCGCTCAAACCGGCTACAATATTGATGATTGCGCCTTTTTCACTCGTTTCATCCGCCATATCCACCACTTGCCTGTCAAACACTCCTTCTGTGTTTTGAAGCAAATTAATTTCCTTACGATATTGTTCCTGATCAAAATCGTAGCTGTTGCAGGCGCCTAAAACAGCACATACTGTGCATAATAATATAGAATATTTATATTTCATGTCTTACAATATTAAAATAAATTATCTTTCCCATCCCGGATTTTGCGCCATGCGAGGCACTTTAATCAACTCATTGTGATGCAGAGGCAGGAACACCATCCTGGGTTTAGACACACGGTCGCGAATATTTTGTTCGTTAATTTGTACGAGATTCCAAAAACCTATATTTCCATTCTGGTCGGTACGGTCTCTGTTTACATCAAGTCCTTTCCAGTTTTCCGACTGTGAATCGTCAAGGAAAGTACCCCAACGACGTGTATCGAAGTATCGGTATCCTTCATTGAAAAGTTCCACTTGACGTTCGTTACGGATAACTTTCTCGAAAGCATCTCTGTCGGCAAGAACAGCTTCGCTGACCGTAGGCAGACCTACGCGATAACGAATTTGACTGAAATATCTGTTCATTTCAGCAACATCTCTGGTCACTGTCACAGGTTTCAGCTCACCCGTAATGTCATGCACCTCAACGGTCTCACTGCCTTGGATGTTGTTCATGGCCTCAATGTATTCCAAAAGGACTTCAGCATAGCGGATGATAGCGAATGGCTTCACCATTACCGTGGTACCGTTCACCTTTGCATAAGAATCGTCCGGATGAATATATTTTACCGGCACATATCCCGTAATACAATAATCGTTCGGGTTGTTTCCGGCACCGGCCTTACCCGCTTCCTGATCATCATTCGAATACCAGAACTGTTTGTTTATAAAAGCCTTATCCGCACTGGCGGTATTCATCTCCCAATAACGTCCCGGGAAACCGATAGAAGCATAAAAACGCGCCGAACGGTTGTCGTACATCTTCGGAACTCCGGCCATCAATTGATAAGTTCCCAATACTTTCGTAGTCGGAGTCACTTGCGTCAAATCGGAAACATATTCTTCAGACTCATTTACCGTCTTACCATCATTCATAAGGAAGCAATCGACTACTCTTTGCGGAACAGACATACCGCCCCATCCCTGATACTTTACAGGGAATGAATGACGCGTGTATCCTCTTACATTACCTGACGATTCTACCGCCCAAATAAACTCTTTGTTTACCTTAGGCATACTTTCGCCCGTAAACATGTCGGCATAAGAATGGAACGGATCAATATTTCCGGCACCATCGGGGAAAGTTCCTGTAGGCACACTCGGGTGTATAGGATACGGATTTGTTTTGTCTTTTTCTACCGTATGCAATTCATAATAGCCCATATCGATAACCTGTTTGGCTGCCGCTGCCGCAACTGCCCAACGCTTGGGATCGTACTCCTGATTCACATAATACACTTGATCGCTTTCTCTCAACCAATTGCCGAAACATCTTTTAGCAGAAGCTCCTCCATTAAACGTAGGTGATGCTTGGAACAAACGCAAACGCGCAATCAGTGCCAAAGCCGCTCCTTTAGTGGGGCGCTCGAAAAAGTTCAACGATTGTTGTTGAGGGCCCAGCATTCCTTTCAACGACAGTGCAAACTCATTACATATATAATCGATCGATTCATCGTACGTACTACGTTCCCTATCATAGTATTCGGCAGGTTTATCGGTAGTAATAATCTCATCACCCACAATGAGACAAGGGCCCCAGTTCATCAGCAGGTGATAATAAGCATATCCTCGAATGAAATGCACATAAGCTTTGTATTCCCGTTTGTCTCCGTCGGTCATATCTTGCACATTCTCCACATTGACCAACATCTTATTGCAACGAGCGATAACCCGATACATATCATCCCACAATCCCCAGTTGGGAATATAATTCTCATTAATATTTCCCACAGAGAATTGCGCTCCCCAAAACTCCGAGGTCTGCCATTTTACGGTAATCTCGTCCGACGCTGTTTGTCCGGGATTCCAAGAACTTCCCCAAATCTTTCCCGGATCGGGAAACGCTGAGGGCGTATTCCACAAATAACCTTCGGCATTGGCCTGGCTGTGAAAAATAGAGTCTTCTTTGAATGTAGCCTCAAAGTAGCGATCTACATCTAAAAAATTACACGAAGTCAGCAGCATTGAGCCGAATATCGCTACCCCGGTAATATATGTCAATATCTTCTTTTTCATATATAAATATCTGTATTAAAATTTGAGATAGACCTGAAATGTATACGTAGTGGGAATCGGATAAGCAGCCCCATTGTAAGAAGCCTGTTCCGGGTCGAAATACTTCACTTTATCTATCGTAAATATATTATTGGTAACAAACTCTAAATCGATTCCAGAAAGCCCCATCTTCTTGATCCAAGGCTTAGCATGCAATTTATAACGAAGACTCAACTCTTGGAAACGAAGATAAGATCCGTTGCGTTTCCAGAAAGTAGACAATTGAGAGTTATTGGCATTGCCTCCATAAGATAAACGCGGGAATTCTGCGTTCGGATTCTCAGTATCCGTTGTTCCCGAATACCATGCCGGCGTCCAGCGGTTTTTGGGGTTATTGGCCAATTTGATAACATTACCCAACTCTCCGTTGTAGAACGGAATCCAACCGGCATCATTACCTCCAAAACCGGAACGGTAATACTCAACTTTCGCAGCTCCTTTGAACAAAACAGCTACGGTCAGATCCTTATAGTTGAAATCCACGCCAAATCCATACATCACGCGGGGAACTTGATTGCCATAAGACAAAGGCACTTTATCATCGGCAGTAATTCTGCCATCGCCGTTTACATCGCGATACTTGATGTCACCCGGACGGACACGTCCGAACGAGCTTTGCTGATCAGGACTTGTATTGATTTCTTCTTTGCTCTTGAACAACCCTTCTGCAATGTAACCTCGTATCAAACCATAAGGTTTGTTGGTTACACTCAAATAGTCATAAGGAAGTTTGTTCTCCTCAAAATAATCTACAATATTCTGTGAGAACGTGTAGTTGGCGCGTAACGTAAAATTCATTTTCTTATTTATCTCATGGAAATATGAAATATTACCGTCCGAACCGTAGCTGTGCATACGTCCCACATTGGATTTCGGGAAAGTAACCATACCTACATAGCGGGGCAAAGTAACTCTATCCTGGAAGATATGATCGCGTTCGTCGCGGAAGAAGTCTACCGTCACAGAAAGCTTATCTTTGAAAAATTTCGTATCGATACCCAGATTCGCTTTTTTGGCAACTTCCCATGTCAGATTATCGGCTCCGGTTTGTTTTTCTCTGATTCCGCGACCTACATATCCCCAATATACCGGAGCGTGATGGTCTATCAAAGTCAAATAAGGGAATCTTCCGCCACCGATTTGGTCGTTACCTGCCAATCCGTAAGAAGCGCGTATTTTAAAGAAGCTCAACCATGGCATGTTTTTGTTCACCCACTTATAGGCCGTAGGCACCCAACCCACAGCAATTGAGGGGAAGAAACCGAAACGGTCTCCTTTTTTAAATTGGGCGGAACCGGTATAACCAAAGTTTCCGTCGATAAAATAGCAGTTATTGTATCCGTAAGAAAGACGTCCGGACAAGTTCTGACGACGTTGAGGAATTGCGTTAATTCCCAATGCGTCGGTACCCCAATTGGAACCTTGAGCATCCTCCATGTAATAAAAAAGAAGCGCGCCCACATTATGATTGCCGAAAGAACGGTTATAATCGGCTTTAGACTCCATATAATACTTCCGGAAAGTAACAGTATTCGAGGAGTAAACCATATCCTGCTGTTTGTGACGCAAAGTTTTAATCAAGGTACCCTGGGAAGTACGTCCCGAAGCACGATACAGGTTCGGACTGATGAACCGGCGTTCGTTAAAATTCCCCACATGCTCAGTCATGGCCTGCGCCGACAAAGTCAGTCCTTTGAGCGCGCCGGTGAATTTCTGCGACACTTTAAGCGTAAGCACGTTCCGGTTATTATCTTGAGAACGGTATCCAGTGTGGTTCAACATTACATAAGGAGAGATTAAATCATTTCTGCCGTATGTAGGCATTGTTCCATCGGAATAAACAACCGGAAACATTAACGGGTTAAGCAAACGAACGGCGTTCCACACATCTTGCGTACTTTGTCCACCGGGAGTAGTGTAATTTGAAATATGCCCATCGACACCGAAATAAAGTTTGGTGTTTTTGGTCAGATTCATATCGATATTGGCGCGATAAGTCAATCTCCGATAAGCCAGCGGCTCGTCAAAAATATTTTGTTCCTGACGATAAGCGGCCCCTTCGTCCTGATATCCCAGAGAAAGGAAATAAGTAGCGATATCTCCACCGCCACGGGCACTGACATAATAGTTTTGTTGCCAGGAGTTACGCTTCATGATTTCATCGGTCCAATTCACATCCGGATACAAATCTTTATCCAAACCGGATCGTATCAAGTCGAGTTGCAAGGTAGTATAGAGGTCTTCTTGTCCGGACATGGCACGCGCTTCGTTGGCAAGCAATGCATAGTCGTAAGCACCCAAATACTCAGGCAAGCGTTTGATGTGAGACATTTTCACAGTAGCGCGACCGGTAATGTTCAACTTATCTTTTCCGCCGCGCTTGGTAGTTACAAGCACAACACCGTTCGCTCCGCGTACACCGTAAACGGCTGTAGCCGAAGCGTCTTTCAAGATACTGAATGATTCCACATCATCCGGGTCGATATCGTTAAGATTTCCTTCCAATCCGTCGATAAGCACCAAAGCGCCGCCTCCGGCACCAAAGGTACTGATACCGCGAATCCAGAAGTTCGAAAGATTCTTTCCCGGCTCACCCGAAGTCTGCATGGTGATAACACCTGCCAACCGACCACCGATCATGTTGCTCAATGAAGTGGCCGGAGTCTTAATTTGGCTGACATCCAGTGAAGAGATGGCTCCTACCACTGAAACTTTCTTCTGTGAACTCAAACCGGTGATAACTACTTCTTCAAGACTTTCAGAGTCCTCGGTCAACACAATTTTCAGTTTAGGCATGTCTTTATTGATAAGAGTTTCCACCGATTTCATACCAACCGATTGTACCACCAAAACCGCATTAGCGTCTACTCTGATTTTAAATTTACCGTCTAAATCGGAAACGGTTCCTTTTCCGGGCATGTTTTTCACATAAACAGTAGCACCGGGAAACGGTTCGCCCGAATCATCCACAACAATACCCGATACTGTAAATTGTTTCTTATCCTGGCTATATGCATCTAACGGCGATAAGACCAACATGCATAATATAAATAATATATAGTTTCTCATACTTTAAAGATTACTCAATGGATAATTTACGAATTACTCTGTTATACGTATCTGCCACGTATACAGTCTGTCCATCTTGACTGACCGCTACTCCAAAAGGGAAATTGAATTTTGCGATATCCGGACCTCCATCCTGATGGCCTTTGGAACCGGGTATACCGATGGCTGTAGTCACAGTCGCTTTATCCTGCGGAAGCGTTGTATCGATAGTACGTATGCAACAATTCCCGGAGTCGGCGATATACAGTTTCCCGTCTTTCGTAAAGCAGATCTGACGAGGATATTTGAATTTTGCATTCTTCAGCAATCCGTCTTCCCAGCCTTTACCGGCAACGATTCCTTCCCAGCATGCTTTTCCGGCATAGGGTTCGCCGTGGTATTCGTTAATATCTTTATCTTCCAACTGGTCGATATCCACAGTCCAAATCTCGTGCTTATCAGCCAGGCAGATAAAAAGCTTGTTTGTTTCAATCGGACTAAAGCTTATGTATGTGTCTCCTCCCCCATGCACTCCGATACTTTTCAACAGCACTTCCGTACGTCTTGTTTTCGGGTTGATACGCACCAACTGACCGTTATACATCACAGTATAAAGTTGCTTGTCATTCTTATTCACCACAAAGCTATACTTCCAGTTTCTCGTATCGATCTCCGGATATTGCTCATTCTTCAGCGCCAACAATTTACGGGGTTGATAATCCAATGCTTTGGCCATAGCCAGATAATGCATCCCCAAATCCGCCGGCACATATACCGTCTCCAATCCTTTCTCATCGGAAAAGGCCGGAGCATTGGGGCGCTCTATCTGATTCTCGGAAAGGAGAACTACATCCTTTCTCGTCAACGAAGCTTTCAAGACATTACCGCTTGAACCGTTTCCATCGGTTTTCTTACAATAAATATCACCGCCTTTTTCCGCGCTACCCGAGTCGAACGTACGCTCGACAATAAAGATGTTGTCTTCATCGTCCAAACAGATAAATCCCGGAGCCGACAAAGTCGTTGAGTTCAAATCCGCCGCTTTAGTTGGCTGAGGATCCGTAGACACCTGCCCTATTACAGTAGTCACCGAAGTTTGAGTCTTGTAAATAAAAGGATGGGAAGACTTGCCCGAATATACTTCTTCTTTTCCGGGCATCTTCCGTTCTACAACTAAATCAATGTTACGCTTGTAAGTAAGTCCGGAAGGGACATACACATAAAGTTTCTCACCGTTAGACGAAACCAGACCGCCTTTACGCCTTACTTGGTCTTCGTCAACAAAATACACACTCAGTCCGGTTGTGTCCGCACCGAAGTTTTTCCCCTCAATAATCATAGGGGTCGCAATTCCTCCCGAGTCGGGATAAAAATCTTCAATAACAATGTCCTGATTGGGGTTAAAGGCTGTACCGCCGCCTGAATCTTTTTTGTCGGAACAAGACATGACCCAACAGCAGATGTAAACTGCCCCCAGCAGTTTCAGTGTTGTGTTTCTCATTTTAACGTGTTTTTAAAAATTAGTGAATAGATAAAATAGTTTTTCTCACTTATAAGAGAATCGAGTGTTTTATTTTAATGTATCAATTTTGTTTTATAATCAGTAAAATGCTAATTTTCTCATTGTGTTTATGAATTGGTTCAATCATATTTAGATTCCAGGTCATATTTAGATTCCAAGTCCGTTACTTTGTAGGTAACGGGAAACCTTTGCCCGAACCGTATTAAAGCATCTATATATGGAAAAACTCTTAAGAAAGTCGACAACTATTTTACCCCTGCTTCCGGACGGCGGCAGAGGGGAGGGGACCCTTTCTCAAAGAATAAAGAAAATTAATGGGTACCTAAAATAAAAAGTCACATTGATTTACTTGTTCTGTTCTTTTTTTTATCGTTAATCTGAAAAAAAAAGAATTTTATTTGTTTTTTGAAAGAAAAATACTCATATTTGCACCCAATATTTTCCCGTTACCTACAAAGTAACAGACAAAAAATCAGACTACTAATCCATATCCTGAACGTTTTACAAAATCGACTACCCTTCTGTTGGCTTCATCAATTTTCTTGTTTCTGAAAGGTTTCAAATAAGTTTCCGTCACCGTAATGGAAGAATGCCCCATGGCTTCGGAAATGATGCCGGGGTGTATCTCGCAATGGTAAGCCGTGGTGGCCCATGTGTGACGGGCGGTGTACGAACTAAGCCGGTCGGCAAGGCCGAGACGCTTACCCAATAATGCCAGACGGTAGTTGAAGCTGCGCAATGCCAGCTGATACTCGCGGTATGCCTCGCGACTGCCTTCCCGACTCCGAAGAATCGGGAAAAGGTAGGGGCTGTGGGGGTTGCGGTCCTTGTGCTTTTTCAGCAGCAGTATGGCTTCGGGAGTGAGCGTCACCGACAGGGAGCGACCGGTCTTGCGGCGGCGGTAGGTGATGACATTACCCCGTAAATGAAGATTAAACAAATCTTATCAAAACAATCGTTGCATTCTCACTCAAACAACCCTCCAGCTCATCTCATAACAAGAGAGAAAACACAAAGACCGTTTTTATTAGTATAAAGGTGTTCCCTTTCGGAAAGAGAACACCTTTCTTTTAGTCAATTATCAAAGCTCTTCAAAGAACTCTTCTTGATTTATCTTTTCGGATTTACAGTGATAACCAGCTTGGCAGAAGTCGTTCCCCAACCGTAAGTTACGGTAGCAGGTATAGTAATCGTATACTTATATCCTACAGGAGAACCAACGTTTTCATATCTCACTGTGTTACCATCCTGTACCAGTGTAGCTCCGGAAGGCAATTGATGATTGTTGTATTCCAAGCTTGTCGTAGCCTTAGTCACATCAAGCTTAACATCAGTGAATGGTCCGTAGAAATCCCAATATTTACCGGCAACCCAGTTATCAGTAATTTTCGTCTTAATCACCCACTTCCAGTCACCAGAGGTTTGTCCGTTAGTTGTACCGTCATACTCAGGCATAGCAGTAGGAGTATGAGGAACTTCTGTCCATTCTCCCGGAACCCATTCGTACTCAGCAGGCACATACTTGATATCTTTAATATAAGTATACTCAACCTCCTGACCTTCAAGGATCTTCACTTCAGTGTATTCAGTTTCACCTACTTTCTCATAGTTACTGTAAAGATTATGCTGGCCGATAAAGCTTTGAACTTGTGCTTCGAGATCAGCATCTACTGCATCCTTAGTCAACTTAGGTTCATTCACGTAGAACGTTTTATTTCCCCATACAATTAAGCCACCAATTTTCTTTATTTTATATGTTGCATGACCCGTGTACATGGTAAGATTCACACCGGCAGTGAATGAAACTGTACCTGTCTCAACACTAAACTCAGCCTCTTTCACAAGCTCGTAATGACCTTCTGTCCAAGCATATTGAGGAACGTAAGTGTTTTCCCAGAATCCTACAGTTTTATTCAGTTTCTCCCAATAAGGAGCTACAATAGGCTCACCTCTCCAGTCTGTCAGCAGACCATTGTGTTGGAAATCAGCTACATCACCACCATCAACCGCATCGGTAACTTCAACGCCACCAGGCATATTCAAGTTCACAGGACGGATGAATGTTACCATAAACTCATTTACAGTGATAACATCACCGCTATTAAGTTTGTATTTGTGTGCAACTACAGCCTGCAGACCTTTCGAACTGTTCAGAGCTTTTTTCACTGCTTCATTACTCTTATCCAAAGAAATAATAACACCATCAAGTTTCACACCCGCCATCACAGTAGAAGTAGGAGTACCGTTATTATAAGTCCTAATTATTTCATATTTATCTTCGGTACATGTACCCGCTGGCATATTCACTTGATAGGTAGAATAAGCTTCCAATATAGATCTCTTGAATACACATTCCTCAGCCGGTGATTCAGGAGTTTGCGGAACTGCCACGTTCACTCTATATGCTACGTATGTGTCACCGTCTTTTTCCCAATAAAGATCATTCTCTTTCTTATTCAGTGTAAATTGCGGCAATACCACTTTCACATTGAATTTGAAGAATACTCTTTGCGGATATTCAGAAGAAGCAAGCTTGTTCTTAACAACCAGCGTAGCCACTAAATTAGCTCCTCCGGCACCGATAGCACCTACTTCACCATGTTTGAACTGCCAAGTTACTTTTTTAGTAGCCGTGCCTTGTTCGGATACACCTGCAATAAGCTGCGGTTTGGAGATATTGGAAGCCGAACCATTCTTAGTTACTTCCGCTTTTTCCAGTTCATATATACTCCAGAATTCTTCATGGCTCATTCCTGTTTCTTTACCGTTGGTAATCACACGATACAAGTTTTCACGCATGTATCTTTCTGAGATTTCATATTTCTCGGTTAAAGTGCTCTCACATTTGTAAACAATGTCGTCATAGGAGATACCGGCGCCGATATACATATCAGGTACTTTCACCGCTACAATTTCCACTTTCACAAAACCGCGACGAACAACGCGACCAGCCTCGTCAACCAATTCAACTTTGAGGATCGGAGTACGGCCAATAGCCTCTTTATTAAAACCTTCTGCCTGGAAAATTCCTTTTTCCGCATCGTTACACTTAATCCATTCCTGCTGATTGGTTTGAGTTCCCTCCGAAGAAATATTGTACTCAGAGCTTGCTACGGCAAACCGATATGACAACTTATAGTCTGCAACAGGGAATTCTTCATGATTACCATTAGCGAAGCAAGTAGCAACCAATTCCTTCAAATCGAAAGTTTTGTCATAAGCCATCTTATAACGGGCTTCTTGATCTTTACATGCATTGAAAGTCAAAGCATAATGAGCGTTATCGCCGTCTTCCAAAGTTGCTTTATCAGCAATACGAACATCCTTTTTACTCAAAATGAAGTCTTTAACCGCCACATAGGGAGAAGTAATAATAACGTCTGTTTCTTCTTTATCAATGGCCTCGCCTTTCAACATAGCCTGCAAAGCAATGATATTGATTTTATTCCATTCATTATCATTGGGTAACATGTTGCTCCATGCGTTCAAGCGACGTAATTGGAAATCTACCGTACCTGTCACGGGATTCAATACCGGTTCTCCTTCTATTTCAACCAAACTGCTGGTATTAAGGGCGCGCCCTCGTCCGGTTACATATTGGTAAAACGTTCCAAGTTCAGCCCGACGATCAATATACTGATAATCTGCATTTTTCAGCTTAAAGCTTACAGGATTGAAATGATAGCTGGCAGTAGCTAAGTTGGCGGTAGAATGTTTATATACTCCCGGAATCTCCGCATTCTCATTTGCCGGCATGGCATCATAATTCAAAGAATTGAATTTGATAGCTTCGATTCCATCAACAAAATAGTTAGGAGCAAATTTAATGCTTGTCAAACGCGAAGTGATCAGTGTATGGAGCATTGCCAAATCGGGCATAATCTCCTCACTAATCTTTTTATTGATACTTGTGATATCGCCCTTGATGTTTGTCAATTCCTCCCGTATCTGCGGCAATTCTCTTTCAACTCTCTCCTTGAGCGCGTTGAAATCTTGACGCAGTGTAGCAATCAAGGCTTTCAATCCGGTTCCCTCGGTAAATATTTCCTTCCAAAGCTTGTCTATTTTACCCTCGGCAACTCCAAGATCGGCACGAAGTTGTTCCAATTTGTCGCCTTGTTCTTCAAACATACCTTCACTCAGTTCCTGATATGCTTGCAGAGCTCTGATCTGAGTAAGCAAATCCTGCTCCAATGCGGTAGAGGTACCGATAAGTTTGAAAATATCCTCAATGTCCTTGGTATTTTTAGCAACAGCACCGGTCTTAAGCGTATTCAGACCTTCTTGAATACCATCGATTCTACCGCCCAAAGCAGCAACGGCAGCATCGTACACATCTTGACTCACCTTGCCTGCAATTTGTTCCTCAAGCAAAGTCTTCAAAGTAGCTATTTCAGCTTTAGCTGCTTCTATAGCTTCTGTTTTCGCAGTTGCAGCCGCAGCAATTGCAGTTTGAGCTTTTGCTTCAGCTTCTTGAGCTTTGGCCATAGCATCGTCACCGGCTGTTTTAGCAGCATCAGCTGCAGCTTGCGCTTTAGCGGCAGCATCTTTAGCGGCATCAGCAGTTGTCTTAGCGGCATCTAAAGCAGACTCCAAAGTTTTGAGCTGGTTTGCAATGGTCTCCATCGCAGCTCCCTTTTTGTCAATCTGCTCTTGCAAGCCCTTGATGTCGTCATCGTAGTCTTTACAAGACGTGAATGTACCTGTAGTAGTCGCAAGTAATGCGCCGAACAGGGCAACACTTAAAAACTTTTTGTTCATAATAAAAACTTTTAATTTATAAATTAAAGGAAAAATAAAATTGGTTCTCTCATTCAACTTCTATAATTAATTTAATATCTCATTTTTCATTTGCTCTTTATACGTTTATGTAATTATCGTACTCGCACATAAATAGCCTATTAATACTCCCCAAAAAGCTCCAATAAGCATTCCGCAAAGCAAAGCCATATATATGACCGATAGTATGCCGTCTTCGCACCTTTCATCTTTATTTATTGTTTTTATCATTGCATATATAAAAAAGTAGTAATGTACATGTTTGAGTCATTCCAAACCGTTACTTCGTAGGTAACGGGAAAACCTTTGCCCGGACGCTTTTAAAGCATCTATGGTATGGAAAAACTCTTAAAAAAGTCGAAAAATGTATTACCCCTGCTTCCGGATGGCGGCAGAGGGGAGGGAGTCTTTTTTCAAAAATTAGAGGTCAACAAATCCCTAAAATCAAGAATTCATATGTTTTGCCAGATATATTCTCTTTTTTAGTCGTTCTTTTGAAAAAAAAAACAATTTTGTTTGTTTCTTTTCAGAAATATACTCATATTTGCACCGTTATTCACCCCGTTACCTACGAAGTAACAGACAAAAAATCAGACTACTAATCCATATCCTGAACGTTTTACAAAATCGACTACCCTTCTGTTGGCTTCATCAATTTTCTTGTTTCTGAAAGGTTTCAAATAAGTTTCCGTCACCGTAATGGAAGAATGCCCCATGGCTTCGGAAATGATGCCGGGGTGTATCTCGCAATGGTAAGCCGTGGTGGCCCATGTGTGACGGGCGGTGTACGAACTAAGCCGGTCGGCAAGGCCGAGACGCTTACCCAAT
This sequence comes from Bacteroides pyogenes DSM 20611 = JCM 6294, assembly GCF_000428105.1. GTDB lineage: Bacteria > Bacteroidota > Bacteroidia > Bacteroidales > Bacteroidaceae > Bacteroides > Bacteroides pyogenes. Next base: position 64,404 of record NZ_KE386624.1, read on the forward strand.
AATGCCAGACGGTAGTTGAAGCTGCGCAATGCCAGCTGATACTCGCGGTATGCCTCGCGACTGCCTTCCCGGCTCCGAAGAATCGGGAAAAGGTAGGGGCTGTGGGGGTTGCGGTCTTTGTGCTTTTTCAGCAGCAGCATGGCTTCGGGAGTGAGCGTCACCGACAGGGAGCGACCGGTCTTACGGCGGCGGTAGGTGATGACATTACCCCGCAAATCGCTTTTGCGCAGATAGGCCAAATCGACAAACGGCAAACCGCGAAGCAGGAACATGAGCGCGAAAAGCTCTTGCGCGCGCTTCAACGGCGGGGGTACGGAACCTTCCCGGGGGAGGCTGCCGAGCACTTTGCGCATCTCGTCGCCGTCGAGGGCCTTGCGGCGGTCGGCACGGGTGCCGGTGTAGACCGAACGGAACAGGCGGGGCACGTGCTCAGCCTTGCAACGGTCCACCGCACGGTTGTAAACGGCACGCAACGTGCGCAGATAAGTGGATACGGTGTTCCAACTGCAACCGCGGGCACGAAGGCTGATCTCGAACTTCTTCAACCATTCGGGGGTAATGTCGCGAAAACCCAACGACTCGCCGCCCTGAAAAGCGAGAATCGCGTTCAGACTGCTGCGATAAACATGGGCGGTTCCCTGATTGCCGGAGTGCTGAAGTTCGCCCGCAACCTGTCTCATGAATAAAATAAAGCTGTTCATAAATAAAAATACATGTAAAAAAGGTTCTATATTATAAATAGAAATAACGAAAATGGTAAAATAACCTTTCAAAATAACTACAAAAATGAAGAACAGCAACCGTTTTCGACTATAGTTTTGTTGTTTTTTTTGATATTTTTTATTATTAGTTCAAACGACAGATTCATGAAAAACTACATAAAACAGGGGAAGGAATGGGTGCAAAGTGAAATATTCAAAATCAAAATCATTCCTAATCATGATTTTTTGTACCTTACAATATGCATTCTACGAAACTCAATGCGAAAAGACTGACATGAAGAAAAACGAAATAAAAAAAAAGAGGATGCCCGTAAGGGGTGTCCGGGCATCCTCGAGATAGCTGCATGAGTACAACGTTTAAAGACTTTAGTGAGCTATCTCTTTTTAATCTAAGGTCAGATTTAGGAAAATCAATACAGCATCAATCTTGCCGGTCGGGCAGCTTATTCCAATATTCCGATTTCGTGATCCGCTCGATAGTCACCTTGCGGTCGCCCAGCCGGACGTTGACGGATTCGCTTGCCGGAACCGATACGGCGCGCTTGCCCACACCTCGCCACTTGAGCATATCCGCCGGCACACCTCTCTTCACGAGCGCGTCCACAACGGCTTTCGCCCTGTTACGCGAGAGCTGCATGTTGTAAGCGTCCGTTCCCCGGGCGTCGGTATACCCCGTAATCAGGAAGCGTGAACCGATATTCTCTTTCAGAATATCAGCAGCTTTGTCGAGAATCGTTTCCGACTCGGCGGTAAGCACATATTTGTCGAACTCGAAGTTCACGTTGTCGAACATTTCGCAAATGTTACGTTCGGCAGGAACACGTACTTCTTTTTCCACAATCCGTTCCACAATGCGTTCCACCGGTCTGTCCACTTCCACGTATCGCACCACCGGTGCCGGACGCTTGTCGTGTCCGCCGATGCGCCACATCACACGCAGGGTGATCTGGGCAAAACGGGGAGCCTTCTTATTGAAGGGAGTGAGGTATTCGCCCTGCAAACCCAATCCGAGAGAGTTGTTCAGCCATGCGTTCACACCTGCTCCGAACGATACGGGGAAATAAGTTTTCTTGTCGTGCGAGTAACCTTTCTCGTTCCATGTATCGTCGGAAATCCAACCCGCCTGCCCTGTGGGATCGTTGTAGAACACTCCCGTTCCGGTGGTCAGGAAGTTTTTGTGCAACACGTTTCCACCCACACGCAGGTAAGGCTCTACGTACTTCGACCTGAACATGGGGCTCAGACGCCATTGCAAACCGAGTCCGCCCATGAGCGTATAGTTGTTCTTGCTGTCGTTGGAAGTGCCCTCTTCCTTGCCGGCGAAGCCTGCCGTCCCTTGCAAGTCGAGGTAGAACCAGCGGTTCAATTCACGAGCTATGTAAAGGTTCGCCCCGCCCAAGAGATGTTTCACCTTGAGGTGATAAAGGTACTGATCGGGAGTACTTTGGAATCCTGTCACCGAAACCCTGTCCCAATTGATCAACATTCCGCCGGCACCGATTTCCCATGCGCGCTTAGGCTTGCGCTGCCGGGTATCTTGGTCGGCATTTTGAGCTTTTAATGCAGCAGTCCCTATTAATAACAGGACTAACAAACATACATAAAGTTTATATACTAATTTCATGATTATTTTTCTTTAAATTCTATTTATTTGGGCCAACCAGTAGGCGTAGCCTTTTGCTCTACCTCTATTTTATCCGTTGTCTTGAAGACCTTCTTTCTATAATACTTATCAGGTGTATCCTCCTTGGTAAGTTTAAAGTCAGGTACAACTCTATAGAGTACATAGTCCGGAGCAATCATCTGATCAACCACTTCCCCATGAGTTACCTTACCTTTTGCATCCGGCACCCATATGGTTGTTGCAAAATAGTTCTCCGGCAAAGTTGAATCCAAATAGAACTGATAATCATCATTAAGACTTTTGCAGAAGCGATCTTGAACGGTGTTTCCTGCCCCTGAGCCAATCTTTTTAGTCATAAGAACTCTGATATTTACTCCATCCTTTTTAGAATCTCCATCTGCATTCTTGAATGTCTCCAATTTTTTAGCTTCTTCTTGGGTGATTTCCCATATGCCGCCAACTGTAGCCGGCTTCTTGTATTTCAAGTAGAAAGGCTTAAAGGACGTTTTATCAAGAGTTCCCCACATGTATGTTATCCCCAGTTTCATATCCAAGGAAGCCGTTTTTGTCACAGGAGCAGGATATATCTCAGGAATATGAACAGGACTCGGCATTATCGGAGTTTCTCCGTAGAAATATTTACTCCCCTGAATAGAAAAATAATTCTTAACTTCATTCCACTCATACTCTTTGATTTTTGTCAAGTTTTTATTCAGAGTAGCTACTTCCGTGAAGCCCGGATTCGGAGACGGATAATTCATTTCTTCCCCGTTTTTCTCTGACTCGGTAAGTACTATAGGACGGTGAATAAGTGCTACTTTCTTGGCATTTACAAAATTTCCATAAAGGTTCTTCACTTTCCATTTGCTCCAATCGCCTGTTTCTAAATCTGCTGCTTCAATATCAGCTTTTACATTTTTCACCTTTACTACTTTGAGTTCCGGTTCAGGATATTCAGTCGGATACATTCCCCACACACCATCTACACATCTCTCATATTTATAATGTACCACTACAAAATGAGAATCGTACATACTTGCATAACTCAACCCCGTTGTCATCTGGCGCGGATATACCATCTCTGCATTGATGCGAGTCAGAATTTTGTTGGGAACTTCTGTATTTGCCGCTGCATCTTCCGGTTTGTCATTAATCAATACTAACTTCGGCGCTCCTTTTCTTTTAGAAATATCCTCATTGTTAGGAAGATCTGTTGCCGGAACAGTAAATCTACCATCTTTATCTGTCACATATTCCTTATCTTGGTTTTTCACACCGGGCAGTCCCTTTACTTTGGCACCTTGTGCTACTTTTTTCCCTTCTTTATCAAAAACTTGGAATATCACAGAGCCATCTTTAGGATCTACATACTCTTTAAGAGTACCATTGTAGTACACAGGCAATACATTCGCTTTTCCTATCTCAATAGAAATTCCCGGCTCACCGTCTTGCCCGTCTTGTCCATCTTTTCCGTCTTTACCGCGAAGGAATTCCCAGAAGTCGGCTACAGTATTCTTATTCGGATCCCACATCACTCCGGGATTGTGTGGATCGGGAGTTTTTCCTCCTGCTATTTCTTCTTTCCAAAGTTCATACGCACTCTTGCCGTCCTTACCGTCTTCGCCAGGTTTGCCATCTTTGCCGTAAGCCGGTTTGCCCGTGTCTTTCCCGTCAATCCACCAATTGCCGTTCTCGCCGATGGCTACTTCGGGCGACTTTCCGTCTTTACCCACAGCCGGTTTACCTGTGTCTTTGCCGTCGATGAACCAGTTATTGTTAGCGCCGATAGTCACGGTAGGAGTCTTGCCGTCTTTACCGTCCTCGCCTTTCGAAGGTTTGCCGGTATCCACGCCGTCGATGAACCAGTTGCCGTTTGCGCCGATGGTCACCACAGGAGGTTCGGCATCCTTGCCGGGCTCTCCCGGTTTGCCGTCTTTACCGCGTGCGGGAACCTTGGTATCCACGTCGCCTATCCACCAGTTGCCGTTCTCGCCGATGTGCGGCGTCTGTCCGTTCTCGCCGGTGGCTCCCGTCAGGAACTTCCAGAAGTCGGATATCGTGTTCTTGTTCGGATCCCATTTATTTCCGGGGTTGTGCGGATCGTCCACGTTACCCGTAGCGATTTCTTCCTTCCACACCTCGTAAGCGCTCTTGCCGTCTATGCCGTCTTTACCGTCCTTACCTTTCAGGAACTTGAAGAAGTCGGTCACTTCCACTTCATCCTTCGGCCAGTCGATCGTGCCGTCGAGAACCTTTTCTTTCCAGATTTCATACGCGCTCTTGCCGTCGGCTCCGCGGAGGAATTCCCAGAAGTCGGCTTGAGAAACTTTATCCTGCGGCCAATCCTCTGTCGGGTTCTTCGGATCTTTCACCTTCGGTCCCGTTCCGGCATAACCTGCCGCCACTTCTTCTTTCCAAAGTTCGTACGCGCTCTTGCCGTTGTCACCTTTCTTTCCGTAAGCCGGTTTGCCCGTGTCTTTGCCGTTGATCCACCAGTTGCCGTTCTCGCCGATGGCTACTTCGGGCGACTTTCCGTCTTTACCCACAGCCGGTTTGCCTGTGTCTTTGCCGTCGATGAACCAGTTATTGTTAGCGCCGATAGTCACGGTAGGAGTCTTGCCGTCCTTACCGTCCTCGCCTTTCGAAGGTTTGCCGGTATCCACGCCGTCGATGAACCAGTTGCCGTTTGCGCCAATGGTCACCACAGGAGGTTCGGCATCCTTGCCGGGCTCTCCCGGTTTGCCGTCTTTACCGTGTGCGGGAACCTTGGTATCCACGTCGCCTATCCACCAGTTGCCGTTCTCACCGATGTGCGGTGTCTGTCCGTTCTCGCCGGTGGCTCCCGTCAGGAACTTCCAGAAGTCGGATACGGTATTCTTCGCCGGATCCCATTTCTTTCCGGGGTTGTGCGGATCGTCCACGTTACCCGTAGCGATTTCTTCTTTCCACACTTCGTAAGCGCTCTTGCCGTCTTTACCGTCCTTACCTTTAAGGTATTTGAAGAAGTCGGTCACTTCCACTTCGTTCTTAGGCCAATCGATCGTGCCGTCGGCCACTTTTTCCTTCCAGAACTCATACGCTGAAAGTCCTGTGTCTCCTTTCGGCCCCTTGGGCATGGTAATGTCAACATCCGTGCAAGACGTTGCCCAACCTATCAATAACAAACTGATTATTGATAAAAAAAATGTTTGTTTACTTCTCATTTTCTTAAATTAAGTAGTTAAGTTTAGAAATTCACTAATGATCTATAGTATAATAGTTAAATTGTCAATTCTAATTAGTAAATAACAGCTATCATTCATAGTTTTCGAAATATAATATCAAACAATGTTTCTGCACTTCATTTATAGTTCAAGTAAGGTTTCATGATATACTCTAAACTTCCCGTTACTTGATAGGTAACGGGGGAATTGTCCATGATGGCAAATGATTATTGCAGCAAGAAGAAAAAGAATAAATAAAATAAACAAAGAAGTGTTCACATTATCCTTTGACTATGAAAGGACGAAGTGTTTTGAGGAAATAGAAATAACCCAAATTCTATTACAAAGGAATTGTTGTGTTATTTTTTTATTTATAGTCTATAAAAGATTAACATCCGCTCTAAAACTTGTGTATTGTATTCATTTAATTGTTTATTTTTAAAAGAAAAAAACTTTTTTTATTTGCTTATTTTCAGAATAATGTTCATCTTTGCGACATATTCCTCCCCCGTTACCTATCAAGTAACGGGCCGTAACTTTACACAGAGAGCACATACCCTGAACGTTTTACAAAATCGACTACCCTTCTGTTGGCTTCATCAATTTTCTTATTTCTGAAAGGTTTCAAATAAGTTTCCGTCACCGTAATGGAAGAATGGCCCATGGCTTCGGAAATGATGCCGGGGTGTATCTCGCAATGGTAAGCCGTGGTGGCCCATGTGTGACGGGCGGTGTACGAACTAAGCCGGTCGGCAAGGCCGAGACGCTTACCCAATAATGCCAGACGGTAGTTGAAGCTGCGCAATGCCAGCTGATACTCGCGGTATGCCTCGCGACTGCCTTCCCG
>NZ_KE386624.1:71484-89903 GCF_000428105.1 Bacteroides pyogenes DSM 20611 = JCM 6294
GTAGTTGAAGCTGCGCAATGCCAGCTGATACTCGCGGTATGCCTCGCGACTGCCTTCCCGGCTCCGAAGAATCGGGAAAAGGTAGGGGCTGTGGGAATTGCGGTCCTTGTGCTTTTTCAGCAGCAGCATGGCTTCGGGAGTGAGCGTCACCGACAGGGAGCGACCGGTCTTGCGGCGGCGGTAGGTGATGACATTACCCCGCAAATCGCTTTTGCGCAGATAGGCCAAATCGACAAACGGCAAGCCGCGAAGCAGGAACATGAGCGCGAAAAGCTCTTGCGCGCGCTTCAACGGCGGGGGTACGGAACTTTCCCGGGGAAGGCTGCCGAGCACTTTGCGCATCTCGTCGCCGTCGAGGGCCTTGCGGCGGTCGGCGCGGGTGCCGGTGTAGACCGAACGGAACAGGCGGGGCACGTGCTCAGCCTTGCCACGGTCCACCGCACGGTTGTAGACGGCACGCAACGTGCGCAGATAGGTGGATACGGTGTTCCAACTGCAACCGCGGGCACGAAGATAAACTTCGAAACCTTTAAGCCATTCCGGAGTGATATCCACAAAACGTAGCAAATCATCTCCATGAAAACCAAGAACAGCATTCAGGCTGCTGCGATAAACATGGGCTGTACCCAGATTGCCGGAATCTTGAAGCTCACCGACCACATCTCTCATGAAAAAAATAAAGTTGCTCATAAACTATAAAATTCACTTATATAACCTTTAATGAGGTAACAAAATTACTTAAACATCAATTATCAATTGAAATATTTAAATTAATTTACAACACTACTTACCTATCTCTTTATTAACTTTGTGTCTTTAAATAAAAACAATCTTATTCCTTATGACTAATGAAACAAGAAAAAACAGTCGCGCCGGAAACTGGTGGGCGCTGAGTCCGTTGCTCGTATTTCTTTGCTTGTATCTGGCAACTTCGCTTATCATCAACGACTTTTACAAAGTTCCCATCACTGTGGCCTTCCTGATTTCGTCGTGTTATGCCATCGTCATCACACGGGGATTGAAGCCGGAGCAGCGAATCTATCAGTTCTCGGTGGGAGCTTCGAACAAGAATATCATGCTGATGATCTGGATTTTCATCCTTGCCGGGGCTTTCGCGCAGAGCGCCAAGCAGATGGGAGCTATCGACGCCACAGTGAATCTGACATTGCACTTTCTCCCGGACAATCTGTTGCTGGCGGGCATATTTATCGCCGCATGCTTCATCTCCCTGTCTATCGGAACCAGCGTGGGAACAATAGTCGCCCTGACGCCCGTTGCCGCAGGACTGGCGGAAAAGACCGGCATCGATCTTGCGTTTATGGTAGCGATTGTCGTCGGCGGCTCGTTTTTCGGCGACAACCTGTCGTTCATATCCGACACTACGATTGCTTCGACGAAAACGCAGGAGTGCGTGATGCGCGACAAGTTTCGCGTAAACTCCATGATTGTAGTCCCGGCGGCTCTTATCGTACTGGCGATATATGTCTTTCAGGGGCTGTCTGTCACCGCTCCGGCGCATACGCAAACGATAGAATGGGTCAAAGTGATTCCGTATATCACCGTTCTGGGCACGGCAATCGCAGGGGTAAACGTGATGATCGTACTTCTCGTGGGAGCCATCATGAGCGGCATCATCGGCATATCCACCGGCAGCCTCGACCTTTTCGGATGGTTCGGCGCGATGGGAGAAGGCATCACCGGGATGGGCGAGCTCATCATCATCACCCTGCTGGCGGGAGGAATGCTCGAAACCATCCGCTACAACGGGGGGATAGACTTTATCATCGAACGGCTGACACGACGTGTAAGCGGGAAGCGGGGAGCCGAGTTGAGCATTGCCGCGCTGGTCGGTATCGCCAACCTGTGCACCGCCAACAACACCATCGCCATTATCACAACCGGCCCGATAGCGAAAGACATTGCCCGCAGGTTCCATCTCGACAGAAGAAAAACGGCCAGCATACTCGATACGTTCTCGTGTCTGATACAGGGCATCATCCCCTACGGAGCGCAGATGTTGATTGCCGCCGGACTGGCAAACATCTCTCCGCTGCACATCATCGGCAACCTTTACTACCCGTTCACAATGGGGATTTTTGCGCTGGGGGCCATTCTGCTGCGATATCCGAGAAAATATTCCTGAAAGAAAAATGACGCGGAAACGCTTGCCGTTCAAAAGAAAAAGCGTATCTTTGCAGCCGCTATTACGAGATAGTAGCATATAATTCAAATCATTAATAAAAAAACATTTATTTAAAATGGCAACTAAAATCAGATTGCAGAGACACGGACGTAAAGGTTACGCGTTTTATTCAATTGTAATTGCAGACAGCAGAGCACCACGTGATGGTAAATTTATTGAGAAGATCGGTACATACAACCCGAATACCGATCCTGCTACGGTAGATTTGAATTTCGACTCTGCACTGGGATGGGTACTGAAAGGCGCACAGCCGACAGACACGGTACGCAACATCCTTTCCCGCGAAGGTGTATACATGAAGAAGCACTTGTTGGGCGGTGTAGCTAAAGGCGCATTCGGAGAAGCAGAAGCAGAAGCTAAGTTCGAGGCTTGGAAAAACAACAAGCAATCGGGTCTGGCCGCGCTGAAAGCAAAGCAGGAAGAAGCCAAGAAAGCAGAGGCTAAAGCACGTTTGGAAGCAGAAAAGAAAGTGAACGAAGCAAAAGCGAAAGCTCTTGCCGAAAAGAAAGCCGCTGAAGAAGCAGAGAAAGCCGCTGCCGAAGCACCTGCTGAAGAAGCAGCAGAGGCACCCGCAGAAGAAGCGCCTGCAACAGAAGCTGCCGCCGAATAAATTCCGGCAAGCTGCTGACAAGGGCTTTGAAAAAAGCATAAATCCTCTCCGGCCAAGCCGAAGGGGATTTTTTATTTATGCCGGGTGTGGAAGCATTATCAGTCGACAGGAATGGTAAAAGGCCGTTTCAAACGTTCTTTTCAAGCTGTTCACCGGTTGCCTTTGAGTCCGTCTTCCGTCTGACCTGCCCCATTTTATCGGTCACATCGCCCAACATCGTTCTTTACCAAACAGAAAGAGTGCTCCGGGAGCAACCTTCAACAGGACATAAGTGGAGGATGAAGAAAATGCCGACTTCCCGTTTATGAAAAGTATCCTCTCCGCCGGAGGTTCTGCCCCATGCTATAAACAGAGGCTCCATTCGCTCCCGACAGAAGTTCTGTTTCAATCCGACAGAGGTTTTGTTTCGCCCGAACAGAGCTTCTGTTCAAACCGGACGAAGCCTCCGTCTCATTCGAAAGAGGTTGCCGTTCATTCCCCGACAGAAATTCCGTTTTACTCGAAAAAGCTTCGGCTCAAATCAAACAAAGTCTTCGCCTCATTCGAACGGGATTACCACCATTCCCCGACAGAAATCCCGTTTTACTCGAAAAAGCTTCGGCTCAAATCAAACAAAGTCTTCGCCTCATTCGAACGGGATTGCCACCATTCCCCGACAGAAATCCCGTTCACCCCGACAATAGTTCTGCCCGTACCCTCCCCGCCTCTTTCCCGACCCGCGCCGCACCCGGAACAACAGGCGAACAAAAGGTTCTCTCCCAATAATCCGCCAAAGTGCTTGGAGCAGAGACGGAGTTTATTTATCTTTGCCGCAACCGGAATTTATTCATACACATCATTTTAAAATCGCCCAAAATCATGACACTGACAGAAATTCGCAAACGGCTGGAAGCATTGGCAGACGAAGAGTACCGGAAATTTCAAGCGGGGCTGCTACCGGGCACAGCAAACATTGTGGGCGTACGCATTCCGCATTTGAGGAAACTGGCTCGGGAGTTAGCCGGACAGACAGGCTGGAGAATGTTTGCAGACCGCCCCGACACGATATACTACGAAGAAACGATGCTGCAAGGACTCGTGATAGGAAAAGCGAAAATGGACTTCAACGAACGGAAAGAGTATATCCGCCGATTCGTCCCCCGTATCGACAACTGGGCGGTATGCGACACCTTTTGCTCGGAGCTGAAGCGCACGGTGAAGCAAGAACCGCAAGCGATGTGGCAATTCATACAGCCCTACCTGCGCTCGTCCGAAGAGTTTGAAGTGCGGTTCGGAGTAGTGATGCTGTTTCATTTCACCGACCCGGAACACATCGGCCAACTGCTCTCCTACGCCGGCGAATTCGCGCACGAAGGCTACTACGCCCGCATGGCAATGGCATGGCTGCTGTCCGTCTGCTTCCTCAAGTTCCCCGAAAAGACAATGAAACAGCTTCAAAACAAGAACTTTTTAGACGACTGGACTTACAATAAAACCTTGCAAAAGATCGTCGAATCATTGCGAATACCCGCCGCCACAAAAAAGCAAATACGAAGCATGAAGCGGTAAAAAGCGGAATATGACACGCATCTGGCCAAACAGAATGAGAAATTATACTATATTTGTAACCTACATTTATTCACCAATTAACGAACAAAAGATGAAAAAACTAACTTACTTGGCCATCACGGCTGCCGCTCTGACCATCGCAGCCTGTACCGGCGAAAACAAAAACGGATATGTGATAACCGGTTCCGTAGAAGGCGCCGCCGACGGCGACACCGTGTACTTGCAGGAAGCGAACGGGCGTGAATTGGTCAAAATCGACACCGCCATCATCCGAAACGGCACGTTTACTTTCAAAGGGCAGCAAGATTCCGCCGTGAACCGTTACCTCACTTGTCAGGTCAAAGACCAACCCTTGTTGATGGACTTCTTTCTCGAGAACGGAAAAATCAAAGTCGCATTGGGAAAAGAGAACGACTCCGCCACCGGTACTCCGTCTAACGACGCTTATCAGGAAATCAGAGAAAAGATCGACGGAATCGGCAAAAAGACAAATGAAATATTCAATATGCTGAGCGACACGCTGCTGACCGACGAACAACGGGAAGCCAAACTGAAAGAAGCGGCACAACTGGAAGTGGAATACAGCGCCGCTCTGAAAGAAGCCGTGAAAAAGAATATCGGCAATGCGGTAGGAATACATCTGTTTAAAAGAACTTTCTACGAAAATTCGATCGACGAGAACGACGCTTTGCTGCAACAAATACCCGCCAACTTCCAAAACGACGAGGCAATCGTTAAGATTAAGGAGATGACCGAGAAACAAAAGAGGACAGCCGTAGGCACAAAGTTTATCGACTTCGAAATGAAAACGCCCGAAGGAAAAGCCGTTAAACTGTCGGACTATGCAGGCAAAGGGAAAGTGGTGCTGGTAGATTTCTGGGCAAGCTGGTGCGGCCCTTGCCGTCGCGAAATGCCTAATCTCGTGGAAGCTTATGCCAAATACAAAGGCAAGAAATTCGAAATCGTAGGCGTGTCGCTCGATCAGGACGCAGAAGCATGGAAAGAGTCCATCAAGAGCCTGAAAATGACTTGGCCGCAAATGTCCGACCTGAAACTTTGGCAAAACGAAGGCGCACAGCTCTATGCCGTAAACAGCATCCCGCACACCGTATTGATAGACGGTGAAGGCACTATCATCGCCCGCGGGCTGCACGGCGACGGATTGGCAGAGAAGCTGGCAGAGATAATAAAGTAATAATGAAAGTCTTAAAGCGGCAAGCACGAATATCCGGACGCTAAAAACGGGCGTTGCGAAAGCTGCCGCAAATAAAGAAAAGTCCCTGTAATCACTATTCGACTACAGGGACTTTTCAGTCATATCTTACGCAAAGCGAATCAGACAAACCAACGCACGTAGCAGAAATCCTGACGGTGCGGAAGATCCGGATTCTTAGGATACATACGGAAAGCATATTTAAAGCTTCCGGCATTCGACAGACTGCAAACAGCCTGGAATGTGTATTGAGTTCCTTCTTTCTTGATTACGCTGAATGGATCGACCGAATAAACATGCTGCTTCCCGTCGGGAGTGGTGTATGTGGTCACCATTTCCAACCCGACCGCATCGTCCAGCCCTTTCTCGTCTATCACATAAGTGATGGTATAATCCTTACCGCTTTCAATGTCTCCGTTTTCAAAAGCTTCCACTTTATCGGACGACACAATCTCGATGGAATCCCATTTCGAAACCACTTCTTCTTTCCATGCAGCAATAGCCTTCGCTTTGGCATTGTCATTAGCCGCCAAAGAGCGGAAGCGTTTCGCTTGTTTGTTATAGAACTTGCTGTAGTAATCATCAAGCTGACGCTTCATGGTATAATGAGGAGCAATCTGCGCGATAGAGTTCTTTACCACTTTCACCCAACCTTCAGAATACCCTTTCTTATTGCGCGCGTAGTACAACGGCAGAATCTCCGTCTCAAGAATACTGTAGATAGTAGCCGCATCCAATTGGTCTTGATGCTCCTGATTCTGATAAGTACGCTTATCGGTCAAGGCCCAACCGGCTCCCTCGCGATAGCCTTCCAGCCACCAGCCGTCCAATACGGAGAAGTTTACCACACCGTTCATCAACGCTTTTTCACCGGATGTTCCCGATGCTTCCAACGGACGTGTGGGCGTGTTCAACCATATATCTACTCCCGAAACAAGGCGGCGGGCCAACTGCATGTCGTAGTTTTCGAGGAAAATAATCTTGCCCAGAAACTCCGGACGACGGGAAATTTCAATGATGCGCTTTATCAATCCTTGTCCGGCGCCATCGTTAGGATGCGCCTTGCCGGTAAAGAGGAACTGCACCGGATAGTCGGGATTGTTCACAATCTTGGAAAGGCGGTCGAGATCGGTAAACAGCAAATGAGCGCGCTTATAAGTGGCGAAGCGACGGCCGAAACCTATCAGCAAAGCGTTCGGGTTGATTTTGTCCATCAGCGAAACGATGCGCGAAGGATCACCTTGATTCTTCAACCAAGTATCACGGAACTGCTTGCGGATATAGTCCACCAACTTCTTTTTCATGGTCATGCGCGTGTTCCAGATTTCATCATCGGGTACATCGTAAATGGCTTTCCATATATTGGGGTTCGACTGATCCTGCAAGAAATTCTCATCGAAGTATTTCCCGTAAAGCTTTTTCCATTCCGTTGCGCTCCAGGTAGGGAAGTGCACACCGTTGGTGACGTATCCCACATGGTTTTCTTCGGGGAAGTAACCCTTCCAGATTGAAGAGAACATTTCTTGAGAAACCTTTCCATGCAACCAGCTCACACCGTTCACCTCCTGAGAAGTATTGCAGGCAAAAACCGACATACAGAAACGTTCGCCTTTATCACCCGGATTGTTGCGCCCGAGATCTACCAGATCATCCCAGCTGATGCCCATCTTGGCGGCATATCCGGACATATACTTGCCGAACAAACCTTCATCGAAATAATCGTGTCCTGCAGGAACCGGCGTATGCACCGTATACAAAGAAGAAGCACGAACCAATTCGATGGCCTGCTCAAATGTCAAGCCGGTAGCCACATAATCGCAAATACGCTGTACATTGATTAAAGCGGCATGCCCTTCGTTACAGTGGTAAATATCTTTCTTGATGCCCAGCGCCTTAAGAGTAAGAATACCCCCGATGCCCAGCAAGATTTCTTGCTTCAGGCGGTTTTCCCAATCTCCTCCATACAGTTGATAAGTAATAGAGCGGTCGAACTCGCTGTTCATCTCATTGTCCGTATCGAGCAAATACAAAGAGATACGTCCTACATTCGCGCGCCACACATTGGCATATACATAATAATCCAAATAAGGGACTTCTACTACCAAAGGTTTTCCTTCGCTATCCAACACACGATCGATCGGCAACTGCCCAAAGTTCTGCGCTTCATAGTTGGCTATTTGCTGACCGTCCATAGACAGTGTCTGTGTAAAGTAGCCGTAACGATAAAGGAATCCTACGGCACAAAGATCCACATTGCTATCCGACGCCTCTTTCAAATAGTCGCCTGCCAGTACGCCCAAACCTCCCGAATATATTTTCAGCACTTGGTTCAGTCCATACTCCATACTGAAATACGCTACCGACGGACGCTTATTGTCGGGCTTTACATCCATATAGGTTTTGAACTTCGAATAAATATCATTCATTCTTTTGAGAATAGCTTTGTCTTTTGCCAAAGCTTCCAGTCTCTCATAGTTCATACTCTCTAAGAGTAAAACCGGATTCTGACCGCACGCTTTCCAAAGTTCGGGGTCCAAATCTTTGAAAAGGCTTATGGCATCGAAGTTCCATGCCCACCAAAGGTTGCGAGCAATCTCAGACAAATTCTCCAACTCTTCAGGAATATGCGATTTTACAGTAACCTCTTTCCAATTGGGAGCATTCACATTACTCACTTGAATTTTCATAATGCTTTTGATTAATATATTATTAATAATAGTAACAACCTTATGACAACTGACGCTTCATGGCATTGCGCAAGGCAATATCATAAGCCTCATAATAATATTGTATAAAATGTTTCCACAAAGCCTGTTCCGCCACTTCGGCAGCACGCTTGCGAATCTCTTTCACTTCCTTATCCGTCTTATTCGAAAAGACTGTGACAGTTCCTTTAATACCCTCTGCCACTTGCGAATAATTATAATCTGAACGGTGCAACACTTCTACTCCGTCGTTAATTCCATGTTGGTTTCTCAAGCTGTTGACCCACAAACCGAAACCGGCCAAGTCGGTGGTGATGGTGGGGACACGGAAAGCGACGCTCTCCAAAGGGGTATATCCCCACGGTTCATAGTATGAAGCGTAAACGCTCAAATCCTGCCCTATCAGCAAATCATAATAATCTTTGTTCCAGATACCGTCGTTCCCATTCAGGTAGCAAGGAACAAAAATCACTTTCACCTTATCTTCCGGGCGATTCTTCATACCTAAGCATTTCAGCATCTCCAGCACTTTGTCCTGTTCCATATTATGAAGCCGGTGGGTAATGAAAGGAGTTTCAAGCGGAGTGTCAAACTCTTCTCTACTTTTCAGCCTCATGCGCAAATCTTCACGGGCATCTCCTACCCAACCGGGTACATTGATAAAGGCAAGCACCTGCTTATGCAGGTTTTGGTCACAGTTCAAACGATTCAACGCTTCCAGAAAAACATCTATCCCTTTGTTCTTAAACTCATAGCGGCCGCTGGTGCCAACAATCAAGGTATCGTCGTCGAGTTTGGTCCCCAGTAAATGATTGGCCACGCTAAGCATCAATGCGCGCGCGCGTTTTCGTTTACCCCTGAAAGTAGATCCTTTCGGCACAAAATCGTCTTCAAAGCCATTCATTAAGATAACATCGGCAGGCTTATCAAGCAATTCCTTGCATTCGTTATTGGTAATTTCACTCACTGTGGTAAAGCAGTCTGCATAATGCGCGGTTTGTTTCTCGATAGAATGCTTGGACTGCATATTCAGTTCTTGCGCCATCTGGTCGCCGTTATATGCGAATAAATAGTCGTAAAGAGGCTTATGATTACCGGCAATGGAACGCCCGATGGAAGTGGCATGGGTGGTAAACACAGTCGCTATTTCGGGAACAGCTTCCTGCAAATAGAGGACTCCCATGCCCGTCATCCACTCATGCGCATGGAATATCGTTTTATCTGTATCGGTAAGATTGTAGCGATAGAAACTCTCAACCACTCTTCCGGCAGCGAACGAAAACATGGAAGCTTCATCGTAGTCGCCATAAGCATGGAGCGAATCTACCTGAAAACGATTCCACATCGCAGTATATATCTCATTCTTCTGATCAAAAAAAGGTTGGAAATCGACAAGGATGACAATAGGATGACCCGGAATATTCCACCGCCCGACACGAAGTGAAAGATTGTCTTTTTCCTCCGCGTACTTTTTCCATGCAGCGTACAAATTATCCGACTCGACAAACAAAGGATTCTCTTTCCCCTGCCATAAATCGGGACCTATAAAGAAAACTCTGTCACGAAACTTCTCTTGCAATGTATTGGCCCGAGTCGACAAAACAGTATATATTCCTCCTACTTTATTACACACTTCCCAGCTGGCTTCAAAGATGTAATCGGGAGTTAATAGATCTCTGATCATATTATATTAAAACTCTTTTTAGTATGCATGTGCAAAAATACAAATAATTCTATGTAAAAGAACAAAATATGCAATAAATATAAATAATAATCCCCTTACGGATGCAAAGTCACATCCGTAAGGGGATATCGTTGTATTAAAATAAAATCCTTTTAAAAAGGTATCAGACAAGAGCGCTACCGATCAAGAAAGTCGCTGCCAAAGCTACAATGGCGTAAAGCTCGGGGAATACGGCCAGAATCAAAGTATTACCGAATACGTTGTGCCCCTGACCGATCGCCGCAATACCATTGGCACAAACCTGACCTTGACGGATGGCTGAGAACAATGCGACAATTCCTAATGCAATGCCGGCGCCTAAAACAGCCGAAGCCTGAATGGCAGTAATCGCCGGAGTCAAAATACCAAAAATCGTTTGAAACATAAAGTAACCGGCAAAGCCGTACAATCCTTGTGTGCCGGGAAGAGCTGTCAACACCAAGAAATTACCGAATGCGCCATCATTCTTTTTCAATGCTCCAATTGCCGCATTACCGGCAATGGTTACTCCATAAGCGCTACCGATACCCGACAAACCTACCATAACAGCAATGCCAATATAGGCAATAAACAAATTCATTTCCATAATTCTTTTATTCTTTTTTGATTTAATTATTTATTTATTCTTTCTCTCTATTATTTGTTGTTCAACTTTTAAAAGGCTTATACTCTTTACCTCCGCCTTCATAACCGGAATTCTTGAAAAACTCTACAAAAGTCAGACGCATGGGATGAACCATCGCTCCAAGCACGTTCATAAACATATTAATCGCATGCCCGATGATGAAAATCAATACCATTACAATAGGTCCTGCGATCGCGTTATCCGGACTCATTCCCACTGCCAAGCTATTGAATACGCCTGCCAAGATACCGCCGGAAAGACCGAGAGCAAACAAACGGACATAAGATAAGATATCTCCGAGCAATCCGGTAGCCATATTATACGAATCCCAAAAACCTAATCCGATATTCAGGAAAATATTCTTCCCGGGACTATTATAAAGGAATATCGTAAGAGCGCAAACACCTAAAATGATTAAATGAGGCGTACTCCCTAACGGTAAAACGCTTGGGAATAAAACGGAAAATGCCACAGAGAGTAATAATACAATCCAACCGATTGTAGCAACAGCGTATTTAAAACCAAATTGAATAGTCTGATTCACAGCTTTCAGAATCATACCAAACATAATCTGGATCGCTCCGAGAATCAGAGACAGACGAAACATTTGGTTATTGTCCAGATAAATAGCACCTTTCAACTTCTGTACAAAAGGCCAATTGAGGTCGTATATGTTTGCCCCGAAAAATGTTCCCGTAAGAAGGCCTGTAAAGAATGTCGAAGCAGCAAGTACTTGTACTAACGACAAAATAGACTTCATATACGGACTCAAATTTTTCGCTACGAAACGATAGATTGTAGCTCCGGTAAACAAAAACAGTCCATATCCGGAGTCACCCAAACAAAGTCCGAAAAACACCATAAAGAACGGAGCAAAAAACGGAGTCAAGTCCAACTCGTTGTATTTAGGCAGCATATATAGCTTGCAGATGGGTTCGAACCAGGCAAACAAACCTTTATTGTTCAATAATATAGGCACATTATCTCCCGGTACGGGATCTGCTATTTCATAGTATGCATTCGATTCATTCAGGAATGCTTCAACAGCCCGTTGAGAAGCGATCGGTATCCACCCTTCAATCAATTTCAATTTGTCACCGGCAGTTTGCTCGGTACTTAATACTACTTTCGAAAACTCAATTTGGCTTTGTACCTCTTTCATTGCCGCCTGCAACGAAGGAATTTCAGTCTCAGAAAGCAAAACCAACTGCTTTTGAATTTCAGTTATAGCCTGCTCTGTGGCGTTATACAATGTTTCCAAATGAGCCAATGAATATGCAGGAAGCTTAGACTGTTCAACATCCAAATCAACTTCTTTGCCTTTTTCAGTAACAGTTACAAAGTAGACTTTTGAAGAAATCCGATTGATAACTATAGCATTATATTCGGTTTCCCACTCTTTTTTATAATCCCTTTCCGAGCAACTGTAAAAACGGACAGCATAACCGGCCTGCTCCAAACGACGAACATTTTCAGGTTCAAAGTTTCCCCATGCTTGCAAAGCCGCTTTTTCTTTAGCATATCCCTGCAATTCCATCAGTAATCTTCCATGCTCGGTTTGTAGATTGTCTACCTCATCCAGCACTTGTAAGCCACGAGTTGCGGTACCTCCTTCTGTCATAATTACAGCCTCTTTCTCATGAGGCTGCCTTTGAAGCAGCTTTAAAGTAGCCAGCAAACGATTGGAAAGACGAATGTTGTCCTGCAATTCCGCATTTTCAACGATACCTTCCTGTTTCTCCACAATATGAACAACTCCCAATTCGCGTAAACTATTCAGGAAGCGCTCATACTCTTTGTGATAAACCAGGAACGTAAGTTTTTTCATTTTGGCAATCATACCTCCTCCTCCTCCTTCCTTTTTTCTTGATGAGATTTCATGATTTTTTGTGATGACTTAGATAGATTCTCTTCATCTTCCATAAATCTTTTAATCTTACGCAAAGCATCCTGATAACCCGGTATCTGTACCTTTTCAAAAAGATTCACTTTCTGGGTAGTCTTCTTACGCGCATGTTCAAGTAAGTTCAGCTTAGCAAGCATAAATTCACGTTCTATGGCTGTATGGGCAAGCTCTTTTAGCAAATGAATTCCATCAGAATACCATTTGGGAGCATTGAACATACTATATGGCCGTATCTCAAAATCGATATTTTCGAGTAATGGTACGCGTACACCGGCTATTTTTTTCACACCAAGATGAACATCTTTTACCTTTATCAATGAAGCATCAAACTCATTCCAAAGGGCGAACATGGCTTCATAAGCCTGAATTTGTTGTTCAAGCTTATCCTCCAACGCCTCAGCCTCTTTCTTGCAACGCTTTACTTCCATACGCAATGCACTCTCTTTATTTTTGATAATAGGCAATGTTCGTATGCGTACATTCAGTTGTTTTTCAAGCTGCTGAAGAGAAGTTTTATTATATTGAAATTTTATAGCCATTTCGTTATTCTACTATTTAAAACCATTGACAATCAGACATTGAAATTCGCTCAACTCAACCTGTTACTAAACGCGATCGCGACTCCTCACAATGTTTGATTGCAAAATCTTTATTTAGGCCAATATTGTTCGACTAACTCATGCTTAATATTAACCTCTTCGGGACGAAAATATTCCCCAAACAATCCCCAGGCTACATCCAACATTTCAGTAGTATCGAGATTTACATCAATGGCCAATAACTGATTAGAATAGTCCTTTGCAAAAGCAAGGGTCCGTTCATCATAATTTGTCAAATCAAAACCGTTCTCCATCTTGGTTTTTGCATTGGCAGCATCGGCATAAAGACGTACAGCGGCATTCATCACCTGAGGATGATCTTTACGCGTTTTCTTTCCTGTTACCAGCTGTTTCAGACGAGACAACGAACGGAAAGGGTCTACAATAACCTTCCCGATATCACTATCACGACGTAAAAACAGCTGCCCTTCGGTAATATAACCCGTATTATCAGGCACAGCATGCGTAATATCTCCACCCGACAAAGTCGTCACTGCAATAATTGTGATAGACCCTCCCGAAGGGAATTGAACAGCTTTCTCATAAATTTTGGCCAAATCGGAATAGAGTGATCCCGGCATCGAATCTTTCGAAGGAATTTGGTCCATACGATTCGAAACGATGGCCAAAGCATCGGAATAAGAAGTCATATCGGTCAATAATACCAAAACTTTTTCATTATTGTTCACTGCAAAATATTCTGCAGCCGTAAGGGCCATATCAGGAATCAGCAAACGTTCCACAGGAGGGTCTTCCGTTGTATTCATAAAACTCACGATACGATCCAAAGCTCCGGCATTGGAGAAAACATTCTTAAAGTACAAATAATCGTCATTTGTCATACCCATTCCTCCAAGAATGATTTTATCCGTAGCTGCACGTAGAGCCACGTTTGCCATTACTTGATTGAAAGGCTGGTCGGGATCGGCAAAAAACGGAATTTTCTGTCCGGAAACCAATGTATTATTCAAATCAATTCCTGCAATACCTGTCGCAATCAGTTCCGACGGTTGTTTACGACGAACCGGATTCACTGACGGGCCGCCGATCTCCACTTCTTCTCCTTCGATCTCAGGACCACCGTCAATCGGATCGCCGAAAGCATTAAAAAAGCGACCGGCCAATTGCTCACTAACTTTCAGCGTAGGAGATTTGCCGAGAAATACGACTTCCGCATTTGTCGGAATACCCTCTGTTCCTTCAAATACCTGAAGAGTAATATCATCACCTGCAATCTTAACTACCTGTGCCAGTTTCCCATTCACTGTAGCAAGCTCATCATACCCTACGCCACTAGCTTTCAAAGAGCAGGTAGCTTTGGTAATCTGAGTTATCTTGGTATATATTTTTTGAAAAGCTTTTGTTGCCATCTCTATTATTTCATTTAGCTATTTACACATTACTGCTTCACACTTCTTTCAGCAATCAATTCTTTCAATTCTTTTTGGAACCCATTATATTTATCGGATTGAAATACAGAATAGTTCATTTGCTTACAAATATTAATCATACTCTTAAAGTAATCCATTACTGTATTGAAGTTTTCAAATTCAAAATCCGTATGACAAATCTCTATTACCATATTCAAAATAGCTTCCTGACGCTCCATAGGAGTTACCGCATCAACTTCATCGAAAGCATCCTGCTGCAGAATAACAAAATCAATTAATTCTGACTTCCAAAATGTTACATGATAATCTACAGGAACACCATCATCGCCCAAAATATTAATCTGTTCGGCAATTTCCTTTCCACGTTGCAATCGTGTTTTAAGTTCATTGACCTTACCGATCCATTCGTCATTAATGTGTTCTTTAATATAAGCGGCAAATTCAGGATATTCTATATATTTTGAATATGAATCGATGGGATTAACTGCCGGATAACGTTTCCTATCAGCCCGATCCTGCTCCAAAGCATAAAAACAGCGAGCTACTTTTTTTGTATTCTCTGTCACCGGCTCTTTTAAGTTACCGCCGGCAGGAGACACTGTACCGATAAAAGTAATGGAACCGCTTTCGCCATTATTGAGTTTTACATAACCGGCCCGACCATAAAAGTTAGATATTATCGCAGAAATATCCATCGGAAAAGCATCCGGTCCCGGTAACTCCTCCATACGATTGGACATTTCACGCAAAGCCTGAGCCCAACGAGAAGTAGAATCAGCCATTAATAATACTCTTAACCCCATTGAGCGGTAATATTCCGCCAATGTCATAGCAGTATACACAGATGCTTCACGCGCTGCAACCGGCATATTAGAGGTATTTGCGATAATGATGGTACGCTCCATCAATTTTCTTCCGGTATGCGGATCTACCAATTCAGGAAATTCTGTAAATATTTCTACCACCTCATTAGCACGTTCACCACAAGCGGCAATAATAACAATATCTGCCTCAGCTTGTTTGGAGATTGCATGCTGAAGAACTGTTTTTCCTGTACCAAATGGACCGGGAATAAAGCCTGTTCCTCCTTCTACTATAGGATTCAAAGTATCAATAACGCGTACTCCCGTTTCCAGAAGTTTGAATGGGCGAGGTTTTTCTTTGTAGTTGACCATCGCTTTCTTCACCGGCCATTTCTGAATCATATTAACAGCAACTTCATTTCCTTCCTTATCTATCAAAACAGCCATCGTATCTTCTATCCTATAATCACCCTCGGGCATAATAGATTTTACAGTAGCTATCCCCTCCATTGTAAACGGAACCATGATTTTCAATGGTTGAAAATTCTCATCAACCTGCCCCAACCAATCAGAAGCCTGTACCTTATCTCCTACACCAACCAATGGTACGAAATGCCAGATACTTTCTTTATCCAATGGGTAGGTATATTGTCCTCTTCTTAAAAAGACGCCTTCCATCTTGTCAAGATCATTCTGCAGACCATCATAATTCTTCGATAACATGCCCGGGCCCATTGTCACTTCAAGCATATGCCCTGTAAACTCGGCTTCAGCTCCCACTTTCAATCCACGGGTACTTTCAAATACCTGAACATATACATGAGAACCTACAACCTTAATTACCTCTGCCATCAACTTATCACCACCTATAGATATGTAGCAAATTTCATTTTGTGCTACCGGGCCGTCAACGGCAAGAGTCACCATGTTGGCAATAATGCCACTAACAGTTCCTTTTGTTGCCATATATTTTTTTAATTTATTATCTAAATTCTTCGGGAATTTTTACTTCATTCTTTAGCGAATCAATCAAACTACGGAACAATTGATTTCCCTTTTCTTTATCCAACGCAATCCAACGCTCAATCATTTCCAATTTCAGCAAAAAAGCAAAAATACGCTCAATGGTAAAATAGTTAAAAAAAATGGCGTTTTCCAACCAATTCCATCGCAAAAGATCCATTTTTTTTTCCCGTTCCACCAATTCTGTCATCTCACTGATTTTCAACAAGTGCTCAAAATATTCAATCTCACCGGAGAGCCCAAAATCGCGAACATTAGAGGTACGCAAAGCTTCGGAAACATTTGTATTTCCAATAATATTATGAGCAAAATCCCATTTGAATTTGCGTGCAGTAAATGCGATTAGAATATTATTGAGATTTAAATTGAATTCAAACCACGAAGAGACAAATTCATTTTCCGATTTCATGGCATATTCATAATATAAAGTAGCCAAATAATCTTCCTGAAGTACCGTAGGCTCAACAGTAGTATTCAGATAATCGGAAATAAAAACAGACAAATAAGAAGGAAATTCTTTGGAGTTGATTTCGCCTCCCTCTTTTAAAATAGAAATATATTCAAGCAATTCCGGAGCGGAGAAATTCCCTCGAGGATCAACCTCAGCCTCTTTGTCTTTAAGAAGTCTCAACACATTGGCATTGTCAAACTTCAAATAGAACAAATCAATAAGCTTTTGATCCGCCGCAGACAATTCTGGATAAATTTCTTTTTTAAAATCGGCTACTGTATAGTTCAGTTTACTGTCTTCCAATGAAAGATCAGGTAAACCGGCTACCAAGTAATAATATTGACTCATAGTTGCTTCTTTTAAAACAGCATTTCTACTAATTGTGGACGCAAAAAAGCTTTGAAATAATTCATAAATTCTTCTTCTCCAAAATTAACTTTATAAGAACCATTTACAGGAGATACTGTAAACAGAGTTTTAATTTTATTCACCTGCTCAATGGTAACACCTTTATCTAACAAGCCCTTTGCATGAACTGCAAAATATTGTTTTAATGATTCCGCGTCTTTTGTTGAAATAACAATCGGCTCATCCACACTCCACTTAGAAGCCAAAGCTACAATGAATGCATTCAAATAATCTTTATTCTGAGTAAATCCTTTGACAGAATCCTCCACCAATTTGTCTGTCAGCATTGTGGCAATTTCTGATTTGAGAGCATTGACTGCCTGTCCGGCAAATAACTTTAATTCAGATTTAGTATTTTCCGCCATTTCATCAGCAGCCTTACGAGAAGAGGAAATCATTGATTCTGCTTCCTTTTGAGCATTTTCAATAATTTTTTTTGCTTCCTCCTGAGCATTCGCGATAAGTCTCTGCGCTTCTTCATTGCCTTTTTCCACGCCTTCTCGATAAATCTTATCGGTCAACTCTTGAATCTTGTTTTCCATATCCACAGAAATATTTTAATATGATTATTTTATAAATGATCTCTTTTTTCTTAGATTCTCGCCAAATTTACAAAAATCAATTAGATAATAAAGAGAAAGACGAAAAGAAAAAATCTTATAATACTTTAAAAAAGAATTTTTAGCCAAAATTACTGACATCTAATTCTTTTTATTCAGACCGTCCAACTTTAATACGCAATCCTCATAATCTTTCGCTAAATTCAGACCATAGTCTAGACAAAAGAAAGGAGTTATTATAAAAGGAGAACGGTTTAGCATCAATCGCAAAATTTTAGTAGTCCTACACCACAGAAAGGAGCTATTATTAATAGAAACTTCAGACCTGAAGTCCTTTCTTTTCAGATTATCTTGCATTTACGCATAGCCCCACTAATTTTCCGCTGTGATTCCTAATTATCTACCATATCCTAAACAGCATGTATACAGTGACCGGCAGGTGAAGGGTGGGTAAAAACAAGATTCCCCTCTCTTCCTTCTGAGGGGAAAAGAGGGGAATACAAGAAAAAAAAGGCGGCGACCTACTCTCCCACTGTGACGCAGTACCATCGGCGCGGCGAGGCTTAACGGCTCTGTTCGGAATGGGAAGAGGTGGAACCCTCGCGCTATAACCACCTGAAAAAGGTTATGACATGAGAAAAAAGAAAAAAA
>NZ_KE386624.1:90003-135130 GCF_000428105.1 Bacteroides pyogenes DSM 20611 = JCM 6294
GCGGTCGGCGCGGGTGCCGGTGTAGACCGAACGGAACAGGCGGGGCACGTGCTCAGCCTTGCCACGGTCCACCGCACGGTTGTAGACGGCACGCAGCGTGCGCAGATAGGTGGATACGGTGTTCCAACTGCAACCGCGGGCACGAAGGCTGATCTCGAACTTCTTCAACCATTCGGGGGTAATGTCGCGAAAAGCCAACGACTCGCCGCCCTGAAAAGCGAGAATCGCGTTCAGACTGCTACGATAAACATGGGCGGTTCCCTGATTGCCGGAGTGCTGAAGTTCGCCCGCAACCTGTCTCATGAATAAAATAAAGCTGTTCATAAATAAATAAAATTAAATTACATTTTGTGGTATTCTGCACCTCTTAATATAAGCGATGCGGTCATATTTTTTTACAGCGTGAAAATAATCATTAAAAATAACAACAAAAATGAGAATAACGAATCGTTTTTTATTATACTTTTGCCGCAAAATTTCAAAATATCTTTTTTTATTAACCCAAAAGTCGTATTATGAAAAATTTTCTTGATGATGGAGAGGATTTCGAAATAAATGGTTTCAAACATTTCTCCGAATTGGCAATGGAGTATTTTCCAAACTATGCAAGCAGCAGCGCGGCAAGAAAAAGAATGCAGAAAGACATCGAAAAAAACAAAGCCTTGAAGGCTGAACTGGAAGCCGCTCACTACACGCCGCGAATCACCTTGCTGAGTCCGGAAATGCAACGCATCATTTACAAGTATTGGGGACTGCCGAAAATCAGGCTTAGCGGAAAGAAAAAATCCGAGTAGGCGGCAGGGGGAAATATGCCGAAAACGGACACTGAAAAATGGGCGCGGATGCCGGGACAAAAACGGGCAAAAACGCGAAAATCGATCAGAATATATTTTTGAAGAAAATATATTTATTATCTCCCTTATTTATTAAGTGTTCGCTTAGGCGTTCGCCCCCTCTTTACGAAATTCTCGTAACGAACAGTGGAACAAAATGTTATCGAAGAAAAAAAGTGTTCCATTTGCTGTTCGCTTTTACGGAGCCTTTTTTGCCATCCGGCAGAGGCTCCGTTTTGCGTTTGCAAAGGCTCCGATTTTACTCGACAGAGGCTCTGTTTTACATCGGGGCAAAAGCTTCGTTCTTCGTCCGGCGGAAAACCGCCCCCCCAAAAAACAGAGCATTCCACCAAAAAGAAGTCCGTTTCTCCGCGAAAAACAGTCCATTTCCGTCCAAAACGGTTCATTTCGGTTCAAATCGGTCCGTTTCGGTTCATTTTCGTCCATTTCGGTTCATTTTCGCCCATTTCGGTCCGTTTCGGTCCAAACGCGTCCGGAGGGTATTGACAAAGGCTTTCGGATGATATATCTTTGCGGCACAAACCAAGTATAACCCAAGAAAAACACATGTATGAACAAATTTAATCCGGAAATTCTGAAACACGGTTACCTCATCGTACCGAAAATGATGTTGCAAAAGCTCAACGACGCATCCGACTGCCGGGACGGAGATTTCGAAGCCTTCCTGAAAATGCTGATGAAGGTGAACTACACCGACATGAAGATAGACACGGGGACGAACAAAGGGCTTGCCTGCGGGCGGGGCGAAAGCCTGTACAGCTACCGCGACTGGAGCAAGGTGTTCGGCTGGTCGCTGGGGCGGACGTTCCGCTTCATCCGCAAACTGAAAAAAGACGGGCTGATCGAGGTGATCGCCCACCGCGAAAGCCGGAGCATCCTGCACATCCGAATCGCCGAATACGACCACTGGACGGGCACTCCCGCCGCATGCAAAGGGGGCGGAAAGGCCGGCGAGGAACGCTTCAAACGCTTTTGGGACGAATACCACCGCATCACACTGCTGCCCAAAGAGAACATCGGGAAGGCGCAGCGCGAATGGAAAAAACTGGCGGAAAAGGAGCAGATACTCGCCATCGAACGCATCGAGGAGTATTACTACCACCTCGCCGACACGCAATTCACGCTGAGGGCGTGCAACTATCTGTCGAACAAAGCTTACCTGAACGAATACGATAACTGAAAAAAACGAATCGAACATGTATCACGAAACCGAAATTGAAGAAGCCGTCATAGGCGCGTGCCTCATCGAACGCACCGCCATGCCGATGGTAGCCGACAGGCTGCGACCTGAAATGTTTTACATCCCCCGCCACTGCGTCATCTACTCGGCGATGCTCGCCATGTACCATGCGGGAACACAAATCGACATACTCACCGTGAAGGAGGAGCTGACGCGACGCGGAAAGCTCGACGAAGCGGGAGGTCCCTACGGCATCGTGCAGCTGAGCAGCAAGGTGGCAAGCTCGGCGCACCTCGAATTCCACGCCCGCATCCTGCACCAGAAGTTTATCAGGCGCGAGGCGGTGACGGGGCTCAACAAGCTGCTCGCCTGCGCCATGGACGAAACGATGGACATCGACGACGTGCTGACGGACGCGCGCGGACTGCTCGACCGGCTCGAAGGCGAAGCGCGCACCGCCGACCGCATGCGCGACATGCAACGCCTGATGGAGGACACGATGGCGGAAGCCGAAGGACGCGCGGCGAAGAGCGTCAACGGGGTGACGGGCATCCCCACGGGACTGAAGGATCTCGACCGGATGACGTCGGGCTGGCAGAACGGCGAACTCATCGTAATCGCCGCACGCCCGTCGGTGGGGAAAACCGCCTTCGCCCTTCACCTTGCCCGGAGCGCGGCGGAAGCGGGGCATGCCGTGGCGGTGTACAGCCTCGAAATGCAGGGCGAAAGGTTGGGCGACCGCTGGCTGCTGAGCGCGGGCGACATCAACCCCTACCGCTGGCGCACGGGAATAGCCGATCCGCACGAGATGGCGGAGGCACGCACGGCAGCCGCCTCGCTGGCGCGACTGCCCATATATGTGGACGACAGCAGCTCGATGAGCATCGACCGCGTGCGGGCAAGCGCGCGACTGCTGCAAAGCCGCAAGGCGTGCGACCTCATCATCATCGACTACCTCCAGCTCTGCGACATGAGCACGGGGCAGAACAACCGCAACCGGGAGCAGGAGGTGGCGCAGGCCACCCGCAAGGCGAAGCTGCTGGCGAAGGAGCTGAACGTGCCGGTGATCTTGCTCAGCCAGTTGAACAGGGAGTCGGAAAACCGCCCCGGAGGACGTCCCGAACTCGCCCACCTGCGCGAGAGCGGGGCCATAGAGCAAGACGCCGATATCGTGGCATTGCTCTACCGTCCCGCACTGGCGCGCCTCGCCGCCGACCGCGAGAGCGGTTACCCCGCCGAGGGACTGGGCGTGGTGATCGTAGCCAAGCAGCGAAACGGCGAGACGGGCAACGCATACTTCGGGCACAACCCCTCGATGACACGGATAGCCGACTATGTGCCGCCGATGGAATATCTGCTGAAAAACGCCCGGAAACCGGGGTAAGCAAGCTCTACGAAAAGCCCCCGAAAACTGTACGACATCGCCGCCGAAACGGAGCGGACAAGCAACCGGAAGCAGGCGAACAGAAAAAGAAAAAACATAACAAAATAAAGAACCGGAAATAATCATATTTACAGACAAAATTTATCTAAAATTACTTGACTTCCAGTTTTATATTTTGTATATTTGCATTGTCGACAACAAACAAATATTTTTTTACTTAAACCTTAACTTTTACCATTATGAACGTATTAGTAGAACGCTACCAACGCAAGCAGCACATGCACAATCCGGAGTCGCCGAAGTTGTATTACATCCGTCAGAAAACGGGCACGGTACGGGTGATGAACATCCAGAAAATCGCCGAAGCCATCGAAGCCGGAACCTCGCTCACGGCGGGCGACGTGAAGCACGCCATCGAGGCATTCGTGCAGCAACTGCGCCTCTCGCT
Source organism: Bacteroides pyogenes DSM 20611 = JCM 6294 (assembly GCF_000428105.1). Taxonomy (GTDB): domain Bacteria; phylum Bacteroidota; class Bacteroidia; order Bacteroidales; family Bacteroidaceae; genus Bacteroides; species Bacteroides pyogenes. The sequence continues at coordinate 93,870 of NZ_KE386624.1, forward strand.
CACTCAGGGCGACAAGGTGAAAATCGCCGGACTGGGCACGTTTCACATCACCCTGAGCAGCACCGGCGCGAAGACGGAAAAAGAGTGCACCGTGCGCAACATCCGCCGGGTGAACGTGCGCTTCATCGCCGACAAGGCGCTGCATCTGGTGAACTCGGGGCTGGTGACCACCCGCAGCGGAAACAACGTAGACTTCCTCCTCGCGGGGAAAGAAGACGAAGGGGGCAAGCCGTCGACCTCCGGAGGAGGCACGAAGCCCGGAGGCGGAGGAAGCGGGCAGGAAGGCCCGAAACCGGGCGGTTCCGAAGCTCCCGACCCGGCATTGTAACCAACCGTAATCGTAACCTGAAAAACGCATGAACCATGTTCAACAAAATCATCGACCTGCTCATGGCGGTGCTCCCCTTTCTGGGCAACCGCAAAAAGCGCGAAGAGATGGCGCGCGAAGTGAAAGAATTCAGCGAACTGGTGAAAGACCAGTACGGCTTTCTGATGGACCAACTCGAAAAGGTGCTGAAGGACTATTTCGACCTCAGCGCGAAAGTGAAGGAAATGCACGCCGAGATCTTCTCGCTCCGCGAACAACTCACACAGGCAGCCGTACTGGAGTGCCGCAAAAGGGAGTGCAAACAACGCCTATGAGAAGCGTCAACCTGATTGTAGTCCACTGTTCCGCCACGCGCGAGGACAGGGACTTCACGGAGTATGACCTCGACACCTGCCACCGCAGGCGGGGATTCGACGGACCGGGATACCACTTCTACATCCGCAAGAACGGCGACATCAAGTCCACCCGCCCCATCGAACGGGTAGGCGCGCACGCCAAAGGGTTCAACGGCGAAAGCATAGGCATCTGCTACGAAGGCGGGCTCGACTGCCACGGACGCCCCAAAGACACGCGCACGCCGTGGCAGAAGCACTCGATGCGGGTGCTCATACTCACCCTGCTGAAAGACTTCCCGGGCTGCCGCGTATGCGGACACCGCGACCTCAGTCCCGACCTCGACGGCAACGGGGAGATAGAGCCGGAAGAGTGGATCAAGGCCTGTCCCTGCTTCGATGCCGCCACGCGTTGGAACGAGAGGTGAGGCGAAAAGCCGGAACGAAGAGAAAAATAGGAATCGCTTGAAATCAGTAATGGAAAGAGCTGCGTCGAACTCAGTTTTGAGTAACGATGCAGCTCTTTCATTCTCGGCGGAAACAAGTATATGGATATGAATTACAAAAATCGCACGAATGACGAGAGCGTTTTTATCGAATTCACGTTAATTGAGCAAAGGTTCAATCATCCATCATCTATTGGCAGGATAAAGCTTTACTGACTCACCATCGAATGATGTAAGAATCAGCACTCCATCTTTATAAACAATCTTCACTCCGTTTGCCAGCTCTTCCTTATCGCTTTCGGCTAGTTCTCCCGAAGGCTCTTCTCCCGTTATCCACAGGAAGAGTTTGTTACCGGATACTTTCCAATTAAAAGTAGCATAACCGACTACTACCCCGGACTCTTCGTGGACTGTAAACGCTCCTGTATGATCGGATTTGAAATAATAGTTCTGAAAAGCTTCGCAGTAAGGCATATGTTCACCTCCGTGTCCTGAAAATCCGCCGGTGTAGTATATATCCTTAAAAATCGCAGGCGCATAGCGGTCGAGTTTCCCCGTGGAGAAATCGGTCCAAAAATCTTTAACGTTATATACCTTATCCTTAGGCAGACTCTCGACTCTTACGGCGGCAAACAGTTCGCGTCTCACTTTGCTGTCTTTTATATTTATGCCCGCCTTTTTGATGACACCCAGGGCCGCATATCTCGGCAGGGCGATGGAAGACTCCATCGCTTTGTAAAAATCGAAACCCGCCTTAACTTTACCGATCGCCCCGCGCGTCTTTGCCTGACTCTCACCGAGAGCCGTCAAAAGTTCGTATATCCTATCCGAATCGTTGTAAGAGGCATCCGGATTGGCAAGACCGAAAATCATGCGCATACGCAACTCCTCGTAGACCGAATAGAACGACTTCCCGTTTACGGATGTGTTCGTAAATTCGTAATCGTCTCCTCCGTCTTCTTTATCACAAGAGATAAAAAAAGCATGCCGACAACAGCAAGGTAAATAATAACAATAAATGCTTCTTCATAATTCTTTGTATTCAAAGGTCAATAAATTCGCATAACAATGATGACTGTGGAAAACACAAAAACACACTCTTTCTTTACAGTGGGTTGGCTGTAAGCTCCATCTTGATGACACATCGCACTGTGAAGTTGGCAGTCACGGCACCTACTTTAGATTCGGCAGCACCATACACATTTATCTTTTTATTATTCAGTAAATTCTTTTCTATACGCTTCAATACAGCTTGCTCTGCCACAGTGATGGTTGTTCCCTGTCGTTTCATTTCAGGCAGGTTGACATTGTCTTCTTTACAAATGGTAGAGCCATCTATTTTCAAAATCAAATCATACGTGGCATCGCTTCCTTTATAATCGGGGAGGCTTACAATGACACTTTTCACCGTGATATTCTCTAAATAATCTATGTACTCCTTTATTTTCGGATTACTTTCCAGCGATACGGTTATTTGCTCATCACCCGATGTATCGTTGTTCAACCTGACAGGAATATCAATTTGGGCTTCAGACTGAAATTTCACGTTTGCCAAATCTTTTACTTTATCACATCCACTGCATACTGCAAGTGTCGCAAGCAAACTAAATAATAACAATAAATGCTTCTTCATAATTCTTTGTATTTAAAAGGTTAATAATTTTGCATAACTTCTATAGTTCACAATTATCTCAACACGCCCCTTTCCTTTCTTCAGACGTGTCTGTTTTGATCTGAAATCGTTATTAATCCATCCTTATAATATAATAGGAAATTGGTATTCTCTTTGCCAGAAGTTCAATGTTTTCATCATCCTACGTCCTAACATGACTCAGATAAACATTGCCTTGGCCCCTCCTGTTTTATATCAACGGACGTCAAAAGACGAGTCCGAACGTCAAGTCGAGCGAACGGACTTTTGAATGTTCAGAAATCTCATTCAAGTCTATCGAATAGCCGATACCCGCCATAAACTTGTTGTTGAAACGAGCGCGAAGCCCAAAATGAAGGCCGAACTGCACACGCTTGAATTTTATCAGAGCATCGTCTGAAAAAAGATCTTCTCCGTCATTTTTCGCTATGATATTACCCCGCAAATAGAGTCCTGCATAAGGATCGAGATTGATGCCATCGCTAATCGGGAAAGTATAGATGGCACTGACGGGTATCCTAACGGACAGCATCTTGAATTTATCCTTAAATTGATATTGGAGTATGGCACCCGGCTCGAAGTAAAACGGTGTGCCGCCCATGTTGATAGCTTTGAGATAGCCGGCGGAAAGGCAGGAATAACTTACACTGCTATCTCCACTCTTTAAACTGACCGCATTATACTGCAAGATGGCCGCATTGAAGCCTTCGTAATCAGACGAGCTGTGACTCTTAGTCTGCTTCTTCTGCTGTGCTTTCTGCTGGTTTTGCGACTGTGACTGTGACTGCTTGTTTTGCTTTCTCTCTTTCAGCTGGTCAAGTGTAATCACCTGTTGCGCGGAAATTGAGGCGCAGACTACCACGAATGCCGCCATCATTAAAAATCTGAATCGTTTCATAATAGAAGAAAAATTAAAAGTTAATTATTATGAGATTTAATTGGTTTGAATAATCAGGTATTTCGTGTTACTCCAGAAAGCCTCCGGGTCTAAAATGTGAATTTCCGAAGCTTCCTTTCCTTTGCGCACAATCTCGTAGGAAGAAGAGGGCATGGTTGAGAGTACTTTCGGTTTGCCTGCGGGAATCTCCATTCCGCCAAAAGTGTGCGTGTCCACTTCCGTGAAAAGCTCGTGTGGCAAATCATCATAGTTCACCTTAGACTTCTTCAAGATTCCACTTTCTTTCAAAATCTTTTTGGAACCCATAACTATAAAGCCTTTTCCTATTTTCGCGCTGCTCATCAACTTTTCCTGTTCTTGCAGCTTTTGGCTGAGCGCTTGGTTATCTTGCCCCATAGAAGTCAACTTATCACGCAGTTGAGCGATGTTTACGTTCTTATGGTCCAGCTCATTTTTCAGATTAGTTATCATTTTGTCCTTTTCGTCGATCTGCCGGTTCAGATAATCGACAAGCGTTTCCAGCTTCTTCATATCCATGCCTTTGGCTTCCAGCAAAGCGCCCATTCTCTGTATTTTTTCGCGCTGCTCCATAAGTGTATTGGCAAAGGAATCCAGATTTTTCTTCAACTGTTCTTTATCTACCAATGTTCCCTCCGTACCTTTATTCGAAAAGAAAAGCCGACCCTCTTGTTTGGCAATCGTGTCAAGTCCTTCGGAAAGAACAGACACAAACGAAGTCATGTTTTCGAGGATACTCTGGTTTTGCGCATTGATGGTCTCTAAAGAGTCCACCTGCTTTCTCAATTTGTCGGCTGCTCCATTGCCGCAAGCCGCTATGCCGATCAGAACAAGGATAGCTGTAAAAAAATACAAAAATTTTCGCATACTTTTTAGATTGTTTATTAAATAAGTTTTATCAATAATTTTATCAAAAAGATTAGAGATTATTGTTTCTGCTTACGTATTTCTTCTATTAAGTATTAGTTTTAAAAGCTGCCTTATCTAAAAACAACTTTCACCTTACTGAATATTTTTGTTAAATATAGGAAATATATGCTTTGACTTGACTAATAAATCGTACAAATCAACTAATAAATCGTACAAATCGACTAGCGAATCGTACAAATCAGCCAACAAATCTTATAAAATTTTATATTTGAGTACGTTTTGAGAAGACAGAGGAAAAGGGAGAGCAACAATTTTATATTTTATCCGGCAAAAGCTCCTCCTGCACATTCGTCATGCTTGCCCACAGGCTATAACGGGCTTCGGGGTTCATCGCCTCCAAACGGCGGAGCACCTCTTTCATCTCGCTGCGGCCGGAGTCCGACTCGTAGGGGCAGTTTTTCACCTGAGGGAGGTAACCGCGCAACGCCGCCAGCTCCGCCAAGTCCGACTCGTGCACGAGGCACATCGGGCGGATGATGGTCATGTCGAACTTCTTCATCACCAGCCGCGGCGGCATGGTGCCGAACGCGCCCTGATAGGTGATGTTCATGAGCAGCGTCTCCAGAATATCGTCCATGTGATGCCCCAAAGCAATCTTGTTGCACCCCATCTCCTTGGCAACGGTGAAAAGCGCCTTGCGGCGGTTCCACGAGCAGAGGAAGCAGGGCGATTTCCGCATGTCGGTAGAGGCGTCGAACGAGGTTTCGCGCAGCACGAACTCCACCCCGTGCGCCTCGCAATGCGCCCGCAGGTAGGCGGCATCGCTACGGTAGGCGATGTTGCTCATCACCACGTGGAGAGCCGCCACCGAGAAACGGGGCTTGTGGATGCGCGCCCTTCGCCCCAGCAGTTCGACCAGCGCGAGCGAGTCTTTCCCGCCCGAAAGTCCGATGAGTATCCTGTCGCCCTCTTCAATGAGGCCGTATTGCACCACGCCCTTGGCAAAACGCCTCTCGATGCGGCGCAGCGTCTTTTCTTCTTCCGTAAATTTCGTCATACCATGCTATAAACGGATGCAAAAATAAACGAAAAGAATCATTTAAAGAAGAATTAACAAAATAGAATGGGGCAAAAAGGGTTTATTGCCGATAAATTTGTATTTTTGGACAAGCTAACCCAAGCAAATGTGAAGAAAACATGAAGAAAAAACAGATACTAACCATCCTTTGCAGCTTCCTCCTCGCCGGCCTTTCGGCACAGACACTCGAAGAGGCGCGCGAGCTTTTCGCCAAGGGGGAATACGAAAAGGCTAAGCCGGTATTCAGAATACAGCTGAAAGCGCAGCCGGGAAACGGCAATTACAACTACTGGTACGGCGTATGCTGCCTGAAAACGGGACAGCCGGAAGAGGCGGTGCCGCATCTGGAGACTGCCGTGAAAAAGCGGGTGACAGGGGGGCAACTGCATCTGGGGCAGGCGTACGACGCCACGTACCGGTATGAAGACGCGGTGGCCTGTTTCGAGAAATACGTGGCCGACCTGAAACGCCTGAAACGCCCGGCGGAAGAAGGGGAACGGCTGCTGGAACGGAGCAAGGCCCGCCTGCGGATGCTGAAAGGGGTGGAAAAGGTGTGCGTGATAGACAGCTTCACGGTGGATAAAGAGCGGTTTCTCGAGGCTTACAAGATAAGCGGGGAGTCGGGCAAGCTGCACACGTACAACGCTTTCTTCGGCACCGAAGGGAAGCATCCGGGCACGGTGTACGAGACTGAGATAGGAAACAGGATATACTACGGCGACGACGGCGGAGAGGGAACGTTGAGCGTATTCTCGCGGAGCAGGCTCGGCAACGAATGGGGAGCGGCGCGCCCGTTGCCCGAAAACATCAACGGAAAGGGAAATACCGGCTATCCGTTCGTGATGACCGACGGGGCGACGGTGTACTACGCCACCGACGGCGAAGGTCTGGGGGGATACGACATCTACGTGACGCGGTACAACACGAATACCGACACTTACCTCACCCCCGAAAACGTGGGGATGCCGTTCAACTCGCCCTACAACGACTATATGTACGTAATCGACGAGTACAACAACTTGGGATGGTTCGCTTCCGACCGCTTCCAGCCCGAAGGGAAGGTGTGCGTGTATGTGTTCATCCCCAACACCTCGAAGCAGACGTACGACTACGAATCGGCGGAGCCGGGGCACATCGTGCGGATGGCAAAGCTGCATTCGCTGAAAGAGACATGGGAAGACGAGGAGGCGGTGGCAGCGGCGAAGAAACGGCTCGAGGCCGCCCTGAACTACCGCCCGAAGCAACAGCGGGCGATGGATTTCGAGTTTGTGATAGACGACCGCAGGACGTACTATCTGCTGAGCGACTTCCGCTCGGAAGAGGCGAAGGAGATGTTCCGGCAGTACCAACAGTTGGAAAAGGACTACCGCCTGCAACGGGAAAAGCTGGACGCTCAACGTGAGGAGTACGCCCAAGCCGGCGAGAGCGAACGGGCGGTGATGGCGCCCGCCATTCGCGACCTTGAGGAAAGGGTGTTGCAAATGGCTCTGGAAATGGACAGCATGAGGAGGGGCATACGCAACGCGGAAATAAACGACACCAAATAAATAACACCCAATAAACAAGACTTATGGAAATATTTATCATTGCGGTTCTCATTATCACGGCAATCGTCATCTTTCTGTTAGAGTTATTCGTCATCCCCGGGCTCAGCTTGGCCGGCTTCGCGGCGGTAGGCTGCATGCTGTATGCCAACTACTACGCCTTTACCCGCTTGGGCATGACGGGCGGTCTCGTCACGCTGGCCGTATCGGTAATTGCCGGGGTAGGCTCGATCGTATGGTTTATGCGTTCGAAAACGCTCGACAAGCTGGCGTTGAAGAAAGACATCGACTCTAAGGTAGACCGCAGCGCGGAAAAGAGCGTGAAGGTAGGCGACACGGGTATAAGCACCACCCGGCTCGCACAAATCGGATACGCCGAAATCAACGGAAATATCGTGGAGGTGAGGTCGATCGACGGCTTCCTCGACGAAAAGACGCCCATCGTGGTGCGGCGCATCACCGACGGAACGATTCTGGTGGAGCGGCAAACGAATTAATGTTTGTTCATATAAAATTAACGCTTGCAGGCTAAATATAATATTATGATACGTATATATAGTATGGTGTAAATATATACAGTAAAACAATAGGGCAAAGCGATAAGCCAAGCCCCAAAGCAAAGCGATAAGCCAAGCTGTATCATAAATAAAATAAACATAATCAATTAAATAATCTATTCAATGGAAACATCCGTTTATTTACCCATTATCCTGATTGCGGGAGGTATCATCTTCCTGGCCATCTTCTTTCATTATGTACCGTTTTTCCTGTGGCTTTCGGCCAAAGTGTCCGGAGTGAACATCTCGCTGGTGCAGCTCTTCCTGATGCGCATCAGGAACGTGCCGCCGTATATCATCGTGCCGGGCATGATAGAAGCGCATAAGGCGGGACTGAAAGATATCACGCGCGACGAACTGGAAGCGCACTATCTGGCGGGCGGACACGTGGAGAAGGTGGTGCACGCGCTTGTATCGGCTTCGAAAGCGAACATCGAACTGCCGTTTCAGATGGCTACCGCTATCGACCTTGCGGGACGCGACGTGTTCGAGGCCGTGCAAATGTCTGTCAACCCGAAGGTTATCGACACTCCGCCGGTGACTGCCGTTGCCAAAGACGGCATCCAGCTGATCGCCAAAGCACGGGTGACGGTGCGCGCCAACATCCGCCAGCTGGTGGGCGGCGCAGGCGAAGACACGATTCTCGCGCGTGTGGGCGAGGGTATCGTTTCGTCCATCGGTTCGTCAGAGAACCATAAGTCGGTGCTGGAAAACCCCGACTCTATCTCCAAACTGGTATTGCGCAAGGGACTGGATGCGGGAACTGCTTTCGAAATCCTATCCATCGACATCGCCGATATCGACATAGGTAAGAACATCGGGGCCGCCCTGCAGATAGATCAGGCGAACGCCGACAAGAACATCGCGCAGGCAAAAGCGGAGGAACGCCGGGCAATGGCGGTGGCTTCGGAACAGGAGATGAAAGCCAAAGCACAGGAGGCCCGCGCCAAGGTGATAGAGGCCGAAGCCGAAGTGCCGAAAGCCATGGCGGAAGCGTTCCGCAACGGGAATCTGGGCATCATGGACTACTACCGGATGAAGAACATAGAGGCGGACACCTCGATGCGTGAAAACATCGCCAAGCCGTCGTCGGGCAGCGTAACGAACCAGCCGCTGAGCAAGTAGCAAGGGGCAAACGCTTTAAATTCAATAAAGTTTCGCCGGGCAAATGGGAATAAACAAGCCGGTGAAAGCCCTGAAAGGGAGTACTTGTACATCCCATTAGTCGCCGGACAAATGGGGACAAACAAGCCGGTGAAAGCCCTGAAAGGAAAGGCCTGTACCCCACAAGCTCCAGAGCAAACGGCGAATGTTATCAACTTGAGTTATTAACACGGCAACTCCCGCGAATCGGAAACACGGGAATGCCTCAAAATTATATAGCAATGAAAAAATATTTTCCTTCATCGGAACTCATCATCAATGAAGACGGGAGTGTATTCCACCTTCACCTGAAACCGGAAATGCTGGCGGACAAAGTAATCCTCGTGGGCGATCCGGGACGGGTGGCGCTGGTGGCGTCGCACTTCGAAAACAAGGAATGCGAAGTGGAAAGCCGCGAGTTTAAGACCATCACGGGAACGTACAAAGGCAAACGGATTACAGTGGTTTCCACAGGTATCGGGTGCGACAACATCGACATCGTGGTGAACGAACTGGACGCGCTTGCCAATATCGACTTCGGCACGCGGGAAGAAAAAGAGAACTTCCGCCAACTGGAATTGGTGCGCATCGGCACGTGCGGAGGGCTGCAACCCAACACTCCGGTAGGGACTTTCGTGTGCTCGCAGAAGTCGATGGGATTCGACGGCCTGCTGAATTTCTACGCCGGACGCAACGCCGTGTGCGACCTTCCTTTCGAACGCGCGTTCCTCAACCACATGGGATGGTCGGGCAACATGTGCGCCCCCGCTCCTTACGTGATCGACGCCGACAAGGAGCTGATAGACCGGATTGCCCGCGAAGACATGGTACGGGGGGTGACCATCGCCGCCGGAGGATTCTTCGGTCCGCAGGGCAGGGAACTCCGCATCCCGCTGGCTGATCCGAAGCAGAACGAAAAGATCGAATCGTTCGAATACAAGGGATTCAAAATCACCAACTTCGAGATGGAAAGCTCCGCCCTTGCCGGACTCAGCCGCCTGATGGGGCACAAAGCAATGACCGTGTGCATGGTGATTGCCAACAGGCTGATCAAAGAGGCGAACACGGGATACAAGAACACCATCGACACGCTGATTTCGACAGTGCTCGACAGAATCTGACGTTTTCCAGCCGCGAAAAACATAATAACCGACAAAGAATGATTTCAACCGATACGATTTGCGCCATCGCTACCGCACAGGGAGGAGCCATCGGCATCATCCGCGTCTCCGGTCCGGAGGCGGTTTCCATAACCGGAAGCATCTTCAAACCGACAGGCTCCCGCCCTCTCGATAAGCAGGATGCTTACAAAATCACTTTCGGGCGCATATATGACGGCGACGAAGTGGTAGACGAAGTACTGGTCAGCCTGTTTCGCGCCCCCCACTCCTACACCGGCGAAGACTGCACGGAGATAGCCTGCCACGGTTCGCCCTACATCTTGCAGCAAGTGTTGCAGTTGCTCATCGGCAAAGGATGCCGCATGGCAGAGCCCGGAGAATATACCCGACGCGCGTTTATGAACGGCAAGATGGATTTAAGTCAGGCGGAAGCGGTGGCCGATCTGATCGCCTCCACCTCGGCAGCCACTCACCGGCTGGCGATGAACCAGATGAGAGGAGGCTTCAGCAAGGAGCTTGCCGGACTTCGGGACAAGCTCCTACACTTCACCTCGATGATCGAACTCGAACTCGACTTCAGCGAAGAGGATGTGGAGTTTGCCGACCGGAGCGCCCTGAAAGCCCTTGCCGGGGAGATAGAGCGTGTCATCACCCGGCTGGCGCATTCGTTCAGCGTGGGCAACGCCATCAAGAACGGCGTTCCCGTAGCCATCATCGGCGAGACCAATGCCGGCAAGTCGACTCTGCTCAACGTGCTGCTGAACGAGGAGAAAGCGATTGTGAGCGACATCCACGGCACTACGCGCGACGTGATAGAAGACACGGTGAACATCGGAGGCGTCACCTTCCGTTTCATCGACACGGCAGGCATCCGCGACACCAAAGACACGATCGAGAGTTTGGGCATCGAACGTACGTTCCGGAAGCTCGATCAGGCGGAAATCGTGCTTTGGATGGTCGACTCCTCACGCGCCTCCTCGCAAATCGCCCAACTCTCGCCCCGCATCCTTCCACGCTGCGCAGGCAAACGCCTCATCGTCGTATTCAACAAATGCGATCTGATAAACACGGAAGAGCAGACATCGCTCTCTGCCCTGCTGAAGGACTTCCCCCAAGAGAACACCGCGCACATCTTCCTGTCGGCACGCCGGCACACGAATACCGACAAGCTCCAGCAAATGTTAGTGGATGCCGCCCGCCTGCCCTCTGTGACGCAAAACGACATCATCGTGACCAACGTCCGCCACTACGAAGCTCTCACCAAAGCGTTGGACGCCATCCGCCGCGTACAAGACGGTCTCGCCTCGCAAATCTCAGGCGACTTCCTCTCGCAAGACATCCGCGAGTGCATCTTCTACATCTCCGATATAGCCGGCGAAGTGACAAACGACATGGTGCTTCGGAATATATTTAAGAATTTTTGTATTGGCAAATAGCGGAACTCATATCCTGCATCATTTTCAGTCAGAATCCCAGCCAATTGGTCTTTGTAGAGTATATGAATATAATAACTGATCCATTATACTTTACCAGCTCCTTGAAAATCTTATAATTCACTGAAGCATCATTGCTTTTAATTCTCTTTTAGTCCTAAAAAGAAAAACTCCTGTAACATGTACTGAAATTCAGTCTGTTACAAGAGTTTTATGAGGTTCCTGGCGGATTCGAACCGCCGTACACGGTTTTGCAGACCGCTGACTAAGCCACTCATCCAAGGAACCAAATCTTTTTCGATTGCGGTTGCAAAGGTAGTGTTTTTTTTATAATAACCAACTATCCGCAACACTTTTTCTTTGAACTTTTTTTCTGAGACTTACATTCATTCCGCTTCTTTTCCATCAGTTCCTTTAATTCACAACCTGTTACGCAGGTAGAACAGGGATTTTTATTCGCTTCGGCTCGGCGAAAAAAAAGAAGCACTCCATATAAAACACGGATTATACAGAACAAAACAATTATCCCGACAACCCATTCCTGCCAATTACTCATATAAATTCTCCTTTTTTATCGGACGGCAAAGAAAACGAAAAACCAACAGCGGCATAACTCGTTTTCAAAGCCTGTCTCTGACAATTAAACAAACAAGCTCCCTATCTGATAAACGGCGAAGGAAAGCAGCCAAGCCAGCAAAGTGGTATAAGTAGCCGCAAAAAGCGCCCATTTCCAACTGCCGGATTCCTGCTTGATAGCCGCCAATGTTGCGATGCAGGGAAAATAAATCAAAACGAACAGCATGTAGCAAAAAGCGACCAAAGGGGTAATGGAAATCCGTTCGGACAAGCTGACAGTATCGACATCGGAATCGCCCGCATAGAGAACGCCCAACGTACTGACAACCAACTCCTTTGCCCCCGCTCCCGACAACAAACCTATGCCCAACTTCCAGTCGAACCCCAAAGGCTTGATAATCGGTTCCATCGCACGCCCCAGCTGACCGATGTAAGAGTTTTCCTGTTGCTCTACAACGGTAGGATACGTCTCATGATTGGGATAATATCCCAAAAACCAGATAATGATAGAAGCAATCATAATAATTCCGCCCATTTTCCGCAAGTATTGTGCTCCTTTCTCCCACGTGTGGCGGAAAATAGATTTTGCGGTCGGCATACGGTAAGGGGGAAGCTCCATGACAAATGGAGAATCATCGCCTTTCACCAAAAACTTGCTGAACAACCGGGCAAACAGTACAGCCAGCAAGATACCGATGACATAAATGCTTAGCAACACCAGGCTGGCGGTACCGGGAAAGAAAGCTCCGACCAGCAACAAATAGACGGGCAAGCGGGCACTGCAAGACATCAACGGGTTAATCAACATGGTGATAAGACGGCTTTTCCGGTTTTCGATGGTGCGAGACGCCATTACTGCCGGCACATTACACCCGAATCCCATGACCAAAGGGATAAAAGACTTGCCGTGCAACCCCATCTTATGCATAATTTTATCCATAATAAAGGCGGCGCGGGCCATATATCCCGAATCTTCCATCAGCGAAATACAAAAATAGAGAATGAGAATGTTGGGGAGAAAGACAATCACACCCCCTACTCCTCCTATAATTCCATCGACGATCATATCCTTCAAAGGTCCGTCGTTCATGTATCCGCGCACAAAATCTCCAAACTTCTCAACCATCCATACAATTCCTTGCATAGGGTACTCGCCCAATACGAAAGTAGCCTGAAACATCAGGAACATGAAAAGAAAAAAAATGGGATATCCCCAGAAACGATGCGTTACAATCGCGTCGATCATCTTGGTGGTTTGTTGCTTCTCCAAATGGTTGTCAGTGAAAGTCTCTTTCAAAGCTCCGCTGATAAAAGCATATTTGGCATCTGTTATAGCCGATTCGCATTCTTCACCGTTTGTCTCTTTATATCGTTTCGACATTTTATCGCGCATTCCGATAATTTTGTTGCCATTGGGCAATTGAAGTACCAGCCGCTCTATATCCTTATCATTCTCCAACAATTTAATGGAAAGAAAACGGGTGGAATATTTATGACGGATAGATTCATTCTCCGAAACCTCTTCTTTCACGGCATCAATCGCTTTCTCCAAATCGGGTCCGTGATTAATATGGATATGCCGGAAAACCCGTCCAGCCGACTCATGCGCATGCGTATAATCTTCCGGATGCTCTTCTTCATGATGCTTGCGATACTCCAATGAATCGTGCCATTCCATCAATCCCTGGAGGACTTCGGGATTCATTTGCCCCTTTCTGTTGAAAAAATCGACACCTTCGTACAAGTTGATCACTACATGAAAGAGCGTATCTACACCCCTGTTTTTTTTACACACGGTAGGTATCATAGGGACACCGAATAGTTTGCTCAACAACCGATAATCCAGTTGATTGCCGCTCGCCTCCAATTCATCATAAATATTAAGAGCCACCACCATGCGCACGTTCATGTCAATCAACTGAGTGGTGAGATAGAGATTGCGTTCCAAATTGGAGGAATCGACTACATTAATGATCACATCGGGAGTTTCGTCGATAATATAGCGACGCACATACAGCTCCTCAGGTGTATAAGCTGATAAAGAATAAGTTCCGGGAAGGTCGATGAGACGAAAGTGGTACCCTTCGAAATCAAAATAGCCTTCTTTGGCATCCACTGTCACCCCACTATAATTACCCACATGTTCGTGAGCTCCGGAAGCCAGATTGAACAAAGAGGTCTTGCCGCAATTCGGATTTCCCACCAATGCGACATTTATTGTGCGACGTTTTCCTAAAGCGATCTTCTTCAAGACCTCTTCCTTTACCGAAACATCTTCGGCCAATCCCTTATGATAAGCCGAATCCATCGCATTCTTTTCCGCCTCCTCTTCACTGATTACTTCAATCATTTCGGCTTCCTGCCGACGAAGGGATATCTCGTAACCTAATATTTTATACTTTATCGGATCCCTTAAGGGAGCATTCAGTAACACCTCAACCGTTTTGCCCTTAATAAAACCCATTTCCACAATACGCTTGCGGAAACCTCCGTGCCCCAGTACCTTGACTATCACACCTTTCTCACCTGTTCTCAGATCGGACAAACGCATAACTCTCTTAATTTTCGGCAAAGATAATCCATTACTCCCGAGTGCGCAAATTATTTAGATTGTTTTCAAATAGCAAGAAATACTTGCAAGCAAGCAAAGATTTAAATTGAACGAATATGATCTCTAAAACTACAAACGAAAAACCGGCTATCTGAACGAAATCAAAAGAATAATTAGTACCTTTGCCCCTATGATAAAGAAACGGGTGAAACAATATATCGAAAAAGAAAAGTTATTCTCACCTGAGAGTAAAGTTTTTGTAGCATTAAGCGGCGGAGCCGACTCGGTAGCATTGTTGCGCCTACTCCATTCCATCGGTTACCGATGCGAAGCCGCGCATTGCAACTTTCATTTGCGAGGAACGGAATCCGATCGGGACGAACGGTTTGTCCGCAGGCTTTGCCGGGAATTAAGCATTCCGCTTCACACCACCCACTTCGATACAACGGGCTATGCCGCAGAAAAGCATGTCTCCATAGAAATGGCAGCAAGGGATCTGCGGTATGAATGGTTCGAAAAACTGCGAGTCGAATATCGGGCAGATGCCATCGCCGTAGCACATCATCAGGACGACAGTGTGGAGACAATGCTACTAAACCTGATCCGGGGAACAGGAATCAAAGGCTTGCTCGGCATCCGCCCGCGCAACGGATCCATTGTCCGTCCGCTACTTTGCGCGACCCGGGAGGAAATCATCCGCTATTTGCGACACATCAAACAGGAATATGTAACCGACAGTACCAATACGGAAGACGAATATACCCGTAACAAAATCCGTTTGCACCTGCTTCCGCTGATGGAAGAGATTAATCCTTCGGTCAAAAAAAACTTGACGGAGACAGGGAGTTATCTGAACGAAGCTTATGCGATATACCACAAAGGTATTGCAGATGCCAAAGAACGGGTAATGACGCCGGAAGGAATCCGTATCGACAAATTACTCGAAGAACCGGCTCCTCGAAGCATTTTATTCGAGATTCTTCACCCGCTGGGTTTCAACCCTTCGCAAATCAATGATATCACCTCCGCCCTGCAAAGCCAGCCGGGAAAGATTTTCACCAACGAAAAATGGAGAGTGATCAAAGACCGCAGCCTTCTATTGATTGACCCCCTGCAATCGGAAGAAGAAGAAGAAGAGAATCCGCCTTTCCGGTTGATCAGTGAAGAAAAATCTTATACTCCCGATTTTCAGATTCCCCGGGGAAAAGAGTACGCCTGCTTCGACGCCGATAAACTGAACGCTCCCCTGCATTGCCGCAAGTGGCAGAAGGGAGATGTGTTTGTGCCCTTCGGCATGAAAGGGAAGAAAAAAGTAAGCGACTACCTGACCGACCATAAATTTTCAATCAAACAAAAAGAGCAACAATGGGTACTATGCTGCGGAGAACACATCGCATGGCTAATAGGCGAACGAACGGACGACCGATTCCGCATAGACGAGCACACACGACGGGTCGTAGTCTACCGCACTACCTGACATTACAAAAAACTTATTACCTTTTTCACATAAAAAACGTTTAATCGTACCGAATATAAAAAATATTTCCTATCTTTGCCTCGTTGAATGAATTCCACTATTCAACCGATATACAACATCCCAAAATCATAATTATTTGTAAGATACAATATATGCATGCATATCTGTGGCTTAAAGGCTGTAGTCACGTCACCCATATCTCAAAAAGATCAATAAGATAAAACTATTAATAACTTACCATACTATATGTATAACATCATTCAATTGAACGACAAAAACTTGTCGGAACTTCAAGTTATTGCCAAAGAATTGGGTATAAAAAAAACCGAATCTTTAAAAAAGGAGGAACTTGTTTATAAAATACTCGACGAACAGGCAATAGCCGGCGCTACTAAGAAAGTAGCGGCGGACAAGCTGAAAGAGGAGCGCAAGGAAGAAAAGAAAAAGCGTTCACGCGTTGCCGCCCCTAAAAAAGAAGACAAAGTAATGTCGGCAACGAAAGAGGGAGAAATAACCAAAACGAAAGCTACCACTCCCGCCCCGCAACCGACGGCGCTTCCGAAAGAAAAAACGGCAGGTAAAGAAAACGAAAGTTCTACCGCAGCAGAAACAATGGAAAAAACAACCGAATCGAAGCGTAAAGTCGGACGTCCCCGTAAAGAAACGGCAAAGGCAAAGAAAGAAGCAGAAACTGTAGCAAAAACAGAGAAAACAACCGAAGAAAAAACTGTCGCCGAGAAGAAAGCCGTTGTTGCAGACAATGTGCAGACAAGCAAAGAAACGGAGAAAAAAGCAGAAACACCTAAAACAACTCCTCAACCGGTAACCAAGCCTACTAAGCCCACACCCGTAATCGATGAAGAAAGCGCTATTTTATCAAGCGCAGATGAAGATGATTTCATCCCCATCGAAGATTTGCCTTCCGAAAAAATCGAACTTCCCACCGAGCTTGTCGGCAAATTCGAAGCAACCAAAGCCGAACCCGTTCAAGCCACTGCCGAACCGGGAACCCCACCGCAACAGCGTCCGCGCATCGCCCGCCAACGCGACAACAACAATGCCGGAAACAACAACGCCCAACGCAACAATCCGCGTCAGCAAATGCAACGCCCTGCCCAGCAGAATAACTCAAACGAAAACACCCAGCCGCAGCAACAGGAGCGAAAAGCTCCCGAACCACGTGAAAAGGCTTACGAATTCGATGATATCCTGAGCGGAACAGGCGTGCTCGAAATTATGCAAGACGGATACGGATTCCTCCGTTCTTCGGATTATAATTACCTTTCTTCACCGGACGACATCTACGTATCGCAGTCTCAAATCAAACTGTTCGGCCTGAAAACAGGCGATGTGGTAGAAGGCGTCATTCGCCCGCCAAAAGAAGGAGAAAAATACTTCCCGCTGGTCAAAGTATCAAGAATCAACGGCCGGGATGCAGCATTCGTACGCGACCGTGTTCCATTCGAGCATCTGACCCCGCTCTTCCCGGACGAAAAGTTCAAGCTTTGCAAAGGAGGGTATTCCGATTCGATGTCTGCCCGCGTAGTAGACTTGTTTTCACCGATCGGCAAGGGACAGCGAGCATTGATCGTCGCCCAGCCGAAGACAGGTAAAACTATCCTGATGAAAGATATTGCCAATGCCATTGCTGCCAACCACCCGGAAGTTTACATGATTATGCTCCTGGTAGACGAACGCCCTGAAGAGGTAACGGATATGGCACGCAGCGTAAATGCGGAAGTCATTGCGTCTACATTCGACGAACCTGCCGATCGCCACGTGAAGATAGCGGGCATCGTACTCGAAAAAGCCAAACGACTGGTAGAATGCGGACACGATGTGGTTATCTTCCTCGACTCCATTACCCGCTTGGCGCGCGCTTACAACACTGTATCTCCCGCCTCGGGCAAAGTTCTTTCCGGCGGTGTGGACGCCAATGCGTTGCACAAGCCGAAACGATTCTTCGGCGCAGCCCGTAACATCGAAAACGGCGGTTCGCTTACCATCATCGCCACTGCATTGATCGATACGGGTTCGAAAATGGACGAAGTGATTTTTGAAGAATTCAAAGGTACCGGCAACATGGAATTGCAGCTCGACCGCAACCTGTCCAACAAGCGTATCTTCCCGTCAGTCAATATTACGGCTTCCAGTACTCGGCGCGACGATCTGTTGCTCGATAAAACTACGCTCGACCGCATGTGGATATTGCGCAAATATCTTGCCGACATGAATCCTCTCGAAGCGATGGATTTCGTAAAAGACCGTTTGGAGAAAACCAAAGACAACGACGAATTCCTGATGAGCATGAACAGTTAACAAATACCTATCGATTTCCGACATTTATCGGAAAACAAGAGTATTCGAATTACCAACGATGCACGCAAAACCGTATGACGGCAGCGCGCGACATCGGCGGTAATTCTTTATTTTGTACAAAATCCTTTCGTTTACGTTCAAAAAGTCGGCATACAAGCCGCCTGCTTCTTGTTTTTCGTTACTTTTGTTTGAAAATCATTTTATCACTTAATTCTAACCGGAATGAGAACAATTTATCCGTTTATGGGATTGGCACTATGCGGTGCAGCAACCCAAGCGCAAGAAAAACCCAATATTTTAATCATCCAATGCGACCATCTGACCCAGCGTGTCGTAGGCGCATACGGACAAACCCAAGGCTGTACGCTTCCTATCGACGAAGTGGCGGCACGGGGAGTCATCTTCTCCAACGCTTACGTGGGATGCCCCCTGAGCCAGCCCTCACGTGCGGGGCTATGGAGCGGACTGATGCCTCATCAGACGAATGTGCGTTCCAATTCCGCTGAACCCGTAAACACACCTCTGCCGGACAGCGTACCGACACTGGGAAGCCTTTTCTCGGACCACGGATATGAGGCCGTACATTTCGGAAAGACACACGACATGGGCGCGTTAAGGGGCTTCAAGCATAAGGAACCCGTACCCAAGCCTTTCACCGATCCGGATTTTCCGGTCAACAACGACAGCTTCCTCGATGTGGGGACTTGCGAAGACGCGGTGGCATACCTGAGCAATCCGCCCCAAAAACCATTTATCTGCATCGCCGATTTCCAAAACCCGCACAATATTTGCGGATTCGTAGGCGAGAATCAGGGCGTGCATACCGACCGCCCCATCAGCGGAGAACTTCCGGAACTGCCTGCTAACTTTGAAGTGGAAGATTGGAGTCAAATCCCTATTCCGATTCAATACATCTGTTGCGGACACCGCCGTATGACACAAGCCTCTCAGTGGAGCGAAGAAAACTACCGCCACTATATTGCCGCTTTCCGGCACTACACCAAGATGGTATCGCGGCAGATAGACAGCGTGCTGAAAGCACTCTATTCCACACCCGCAGGCAAAAATACTATCATTGTGATCTTAGCCGACCATGGCGACGGAATGGCTTCGCACCGCATGGTGACCAAACACCTCAGTTTTTATGATGAAATGACGAACGTTCCCTTCATCTTTGCCGGTCCGGGCATCAAGCAACGGAAGAAACCTGTATCCGAATTGCTCACCCAGCCTACATTAGATCTTCTGCCCACACTTTGCGAGCTGGCAAATATCCCTGTCCCCTCAGATAAAGCCGGTATCAGCCTTGCTCCGACGTTGAAAGGAGAAAAGCAGAAAAAGACACACGCCTATGTGGCTTCGGAGTGGCATACCGAATACGAGTACATCACTACTCCCGGACGGATGATACGAAGCCCGAGATACAAATACACGCATTTTCTGGAAGGGAACGGTGAAGAGCTTTACGACATGAAAAAAGATCCGGGCGAGCGAATAAATCTCGCCAAAAACCCGAAATATACCGCGATACTTGCCGAACACCGTGCATTGCTCGACGATTACATTACCCGCACCGGAGATGATTACCGCAGCCTAAAAGTAAACGCCGATGCCCGCTGCAGAGAGCATACTCCGGGATACCCGCATCATAGAGGCCCCAGTGTTCGTGAACTGATTAAAAAGAGATAAAGTCTCCGTCTAAGAAATTTTTCACGTTTGTCTAAAGAGTCACTGAAAAGCGACCATGTTCATGTGTACAGCGTACACATAACAAATTGGACAAGTCAGGAAAGTTTCCTATTATGAAACAAATCATCTTCCTCAGAACGAAGACATTGTAATATTAAAGGGGGTCTTTTTATCCACTTGTTAGAACTGCGCCGTGGAAGTCGTATTAAGAGTGAAGAAGCTATCATTCTCAACGACAAGCAGAACAATCTGCTACCGGATATTAGGTCGGTGTAGCATATCAAACTTGGATCGAACGAGGCAAGTGTCTTCGCTGAAATCAACAATAAGATATCTCGCTCCTTAAAATAAAGGAAACCATTCACACCCACTTGTCACGCAGAGCAATACGTATCAACTCTGCCACATTCTTGGTTCCAAGCTTCTGTGTGAGGTTCTTTCGATAGGTCTTGACGGTCTCTACGCTGAGAAACATACGGTCGGCTATCTCCTGATTGGTGCAGCCGTCCACGATGTGGCGGAGTAATTCCTGTTCGCGAGTAGTGAGCCATACGGCTTGGTTGATACGTTTCTTCATCATCCGGTCGATTTCAGTGCTGAAAAATGTATTGCCGGCCATAACAGTCTCAATACCTTTCACCACTTCCTCCGACAAGGCATTTTTCTGGATGTATCCCGATGCTCCAGCGGCAAGGGCACGGTTGACCATCGTATATTCATCATAAGTAGTGAGCATCAGTATCTTCACGTCCGGATATTTTTCATGTACCTCTTCGCAAAAATCGACACCGCTTCCATCGGGCATAGAGATGTCTAAAAGGAGCACATCAGGACACCTGAACAAAAGTGTTTTACGACATACATCAAGTGTGTGAGACTTATCCACGACTCTGGCGATGCCTGATTCTTCGATTGCGGCCTGCAACCCTTCGACCAACATGCGGTGGTCATCCGCGATATGTACCTGTATCATGACGTAAGTTCTATTTCTATGGTTACTTCCGTACCCGTGCCGGGTAAGGAATATACATTGATTGTACCATTGTAAGCAGCAATGCGGTTAATCATGTTAGTAAAGCCAGCCCCGTATGCCACCGTTTCGAGATCGAATCCTTTGCCGTCGTCCTGCACGGAAAGAGAGACGAGACGTTCATCAACTGTCAACTGAACATTGATACGCGTAGCGTCAGCGTGCTTCATCGCATTATTAATGAGCTCGTAGGCACAACGGTAGATAAGCACTTCGAGACGGCTGTCGAGCCGCGGATTCTCACCGAAAAACTGGAAATTCGCCATTGGAACAGAACGACAGAAATCCTCCAACGAGGTTTTGATACCATAGCGTGAAAGTGAATCGGGCATCATGTTGTGCGCCACGTGGCGAAGTTCTTCCATCAGTTCGTCGAGCATCTTTCGAGCTTTGTTGAACCGTTCTGCATCTGCCGGCGGCAGTACGGAAAGACTTTTGATACCGTACAAATGCAGTTTGATAACCGAAAGCATGCCCCCCAACCCATCGTGTAAGTCACGTGCCAAGCGGGTACGCTCGGCATTTTCTCCGTCTAACAAAGCAAGTGTGGCTACAAGTTGTTTCTCCTGCTTCAACTGCTTGACCTGCTGCTCAGCGAGCTCACGTTTCTGACGGATCAAACGGTAGCGATACATGAGCATCCCCATTATCAGCAAAAGAACAAGGAGTCCCGACACACTCACTATAATATAAAGTCGTTTTTCCTTTTGCAAGGAAGAAATCTGGAGTTGTTTCTTTTCAGTCTCATACCTGATTTCCATGTCCGCCATAGTCCGATGAAAGCCCTTCACGTTCTGTTCGTTCACCAGCCGGGCATATTGGCGGAAAAAATATGAAGATTTTTCCCTATTACCGAGTTGTAAATTAGCAAAAGCTAAATTATAGGCCAATTCAGGAGCGGTATCGAGCATCGTAGAATCGTTTTCCCATGCTTTGAAGGCTATGGTCTCACATTCGCCATATCGGTTTTGCTCTCGATAGATAGTAGAAAGTATCTGCAGACCTATGGTTTCGAGGCGCGTATCACTGAATTCACGCGCCAGCCGGATACTTTCTTCCGTATATTCTATGGCTTGAGGGTACTCTCGTTTCAAAGTATAAATCTTGGCTATGGCTTGATCGCAATATATTTCGAATGTTTTATAACCTAACTTGAACCATTCGTTTGCTTTAAGTTCATATTCCAAAGCAAGATCGAGTTCGCCCTTCTCCATATAGATAAGCCCCAGTTCATAGTAAGCCATACGGTCTTCAGGTATATTATACTTTTTGCTCAAATCGATATTCTTTCGAATATAATATTCGGCACGGTCCAAATTACCTAATTCCCGATAGAGCGAGCCGATATTCGACAAGGCATTGAACTGACTCGAAGTGTCGTTGATGGCTTCGCTTATCCGGAGTACCGTCATGCAATTGTCAAGAGTTTCAATATAGCGGTTCTGCCGATAATTCCAATGGGCTATACAACGGTAAGCCTGTACTTCTTCGCGACGGTCTTTCAGCTTGACAGCACAAGCAAGCGATTGGTCGAGATACATCTTGGCCGAATCATATTGCATCAACATGTTGTGATAGACTCCGAGCGAACGAGTGAAATGTGGAATTTCCTTTGTCACCTTTTCCCTTTCAGCTATCTCCAATCCTTTTTTCAAACAAGCGATGGTGCGGTGCGTGTCATAGCTTCCGTACCAATTGGACAATAACCGATAGATGCCGACCTGCTCTTTAGGTGTCAGCTCCGAAGTACGCAACACGCCCCACAGGGAATCCGGATAGGCTTCCCTCGTATCGTTCGTCACCGTTTTACCGCCTTGTGCAAAGAGAAAGGGGAAGATAGAGAGCGACAGCAGGATTATTATAGCGTATGTTCTTTTCATCTTGTCGGATAGTTGAGATTCAAATGTTTCTGTCGCAAAATTATATCCCTCATATGAAACGCAATACCCCACTTGTGGGAGTTTTCACGAGTCATAACCATCTTTTCGACAGTCTTTATACTTGTAGCACTGTTCGGTAGAGTCGAATTTTGCTTTTGACATCCGGCATCAGTTTCCGAAACTTTCACCTCTCTGAACGGGAAACTTGTACTCTAATCATCACCTTACTCCCGTTACAAATCACCTCTGATTATCATGTATTTAAATACATTATGGCCGTATCTCGCATCATTTGCAGGCTTCCACCCGCTTTTTGGGAGGTCGCAGCTCACCGAAAAGTCGCCGTCAGGCAAATTATTCAGCATCGTTGTCTGATGATCATTAAATGTCGGTGACATTACATATCCCAAAAGCTGCTTTATGCAGAACGTTCTGCAATATATTTCCGGAAATACACCCTTGGCGGTAGCATATTTTTACCAATAACATACAAATTACTCCTTTCACCCTATAATTAAGATCAACTCAATCCTGCCACTGATGGTAATTTACCATATAAAATCATTTCGGATTATACAAAGGTATATTTTTTACGATGATCAGCAATGCCATTGAGCGTATATTTTATGGTGAACGAACTGATTTTTCTTCACAAAATACCGGATTATCCTTTTATCTCAAACCGTAGCCCATGAAGAAGTGGCGGTATTTTCCATCCGTAAATGAAAAAAAACATCATCGTTCCCAACTTTCGGATGTGTTTTTTTGCCTGTTGACCGAAAAACTCCTACAAGTAGGGTATTGCTTCCGCCGGAAGAGGAATAACTTTGAGGCATAATATAGAAGCAATATAACATCTAAATAACAAGACTATGAGACAAATTTTCTTTACTACCCTAATGGGTATTATGATGACGAGCCTCTTCTCCTGTTCGGGAGACGATGACAAAGAGAAAGTGGAAACAGGAAGCATCGTGGGTACGTGGACGGCTAAGGCATCGGGCTATGACCTGAAAATGAAGATCACCCCGACCGACTTCCGTTTCGACATTTCCAAACCCGGACAAGGCGGGACGTACGACAAGGGAGAATACCTCATAAACAGTGGTAAGGCAACATTCGTGGGCATGCAAGATGCTGTCTTGGGTACGGGAGGACTGATAGACGGAAAACTCGTACTTACGTTTGTCAACCCGATGGTCATCGGCATGATCGGCACACAGGCGGCAAGCCAAACCGTATTCACTCGTGAAGAAGGAGAAGAAGGCGACGGGACGGGATACTTAGTTGTCCAGAATCTGAGCGAAAACTGCGACATTACCATGCTCAAGCTCTACGATGCCGATGGCAATCTTCTCAGTACGGATGAAGATCGGCTCCCCCCGGAATACCAATTTTCTTACGAACTACCTGTGGGCAACTACATCGGTGAATTGACCGATGCAAAAGGAAAGACTTTCCGCTCGGGGGTATTCAAAATCATCAAAAATAAATACACCGTGCTTCAATACGACGGCTCTTCCGCTTGGCTGGAAGCCACAGGGGTGGACATGAGTTCGAAAGCTGTCCGAAGCCTACAATCTCCGGTCTACCGCCGTGCCGCACGAAACACGGCAGAAAACGCTACACCAAACAGAGAGAAAACGGTACCGTGAGTTCTCAATCCCGCATTTCCCCAAAAGGCTTGAAAAAAGAGAAAAAGAGAGGGAAAGCTGCCCGGTCATCAATCTGCCTCCTTAAAACCCACGAGGGTTTCCATAGAAACCCTCGACCATTTTTCAGAAAACCCTCGAGGGTTTGGGGCAAAAAGGTAGACCCTTCAAGAGAGAAGGTTAGGGCCCCCTGAAATGCAAAGTCGGACAGACGGTTCAAAAACGTACAAACGGTAGAATTTATCAGTATAATTATAAATGTAAAAATCAAGAATTATGGCAAACAGACCATTGGCCTACACGCTCAGCGAGCGTAAGGCAACTGTCGGCAAACTGGCTGGCAAAACTGTGATTCAGGCAAGTCCCACGGGACGCAAACGGGTAGATCACCGCACATTCTGCGAAGAAGTGGCACGCGCCACCACTTTCACAGGAGCAGAAGTGGAAGCGGTGCTGCGGCTGGCCTCCGAAATCGCCAAACGACACGTTGAGAATGGCGATATCGTAGATTTCGGCGACATCGGGACGCTCCGCCCCTCATTCCAGAGCAAGCTCGTGGAAAAAGGCAAAGAGGAATTCAATGCAAACGTTCACATCACCAAACCCGTTGTGAAACTCTCGCCCTCGAAACGGTACTTCACTCTCACGGGCGTGAGCTACGAACGGACAGAAGTCTCCGCCAAAAAAGCCAAGAAGCCAACGCCCTCGCCCGGCGGTGGAGGCGAAGCCCCCGATCCCGGTACATAAGAAAAAGCGATAACGGGTTGCCCAAAAACAACGGTCTATCGAACCGTCACCTGACGAGAACTGCAGGACAGCCCCAAAGAAAATGGCGCTTGCCCTGCGATTCTCTTTCCACCAGACTGATTATTAAACGCCTCCCCCCTCTCCCATAAGGAAAAAACGAAAGAAATCATGAAAAGAAGAATCTTCAATTACATGGCAGCGACATTTTTCGGGCTGTCGCTGGCAGGCATTGCCGGAGCTATACTCGTGTACCGCAAACTTCCGGCAGGCCGATGGCTGGCGCTGCTGCCAGCCGCCCTCTGCATGGCAGCAAGCTTTCTTTCCTTCAACCTTGATCGGGAAGAAGTGGTGTTGTGGATGATGCTCGGCGTTTTCTTCCTTATTCCCTACTTCCTGCTCCGCTATCTTCTGCACAGGAACGGCATGGACAAGCCATTCGAGAAATACCTTGTCGGCAACATCTACGTATTGCCAGCCGTCGCGCTTATTGTTCAATTGGGCGACAAGAAATACCGAACGAAAAGTTGGGAAGGATATGGCATATCGATGGTGCAATCGATGGACGGCACCCAAACTGTAACGATCTATGCCGGGGAAAACACCGTAGCCTATTCGGTGTATGCCCGGCTGAAATATGAACTGGATAACGGTGTACTGACTATTCTCGGAACACAATGACTCTGTTGAAGAACTAACTTCTAACCCGCCTCTGGCAACAAAGGCATAAAATAAAAGAATATGAAACTAATAACAAAATGGATGACTGCGATACTTTTAGTATCCCTATTTCACGGTTGCAGTCCCTCTGCGGAGGATGTGCTGAAAAAGTACGAATCATATGTCCGGTTAACAGCGGAGGGGAATAAACCTCCCGTCTCGTTCGAAATCATGGATGGCATTCCTCTGGTGATAAGCTATTCATCAACGTTGATAAACAGCAGTCAGGAACACGTAAGCGAGCTGACCGGTCGCTGGTTCGTAGCCGACGCACTGAATCCCGAAGTGCGGCTGCCCGCCAAGGTGAAAGTTATGACGATTGCCGATATGTCGGCGAAGAACACGACACAATCCGTGTCATACGGACATAGCCTTGCGCTCGACAGCATCAAAATACCATTCTTACTTATTGGTTTTGAAGGCATCGCTCCTACCGAATCGAAAGAGGCAGCCATCCCTCCACTGTTCTTCCTTGTCGAGAATAAGAAAGGAGCCGTAAGCGTACTCACCCCCGTGCCCCGCATTGCAGACAACCTGTTTACAGCAACCTACACGCCCATGTTTTTCACCGAACAGAAATATTCGGGAGAAATACCTTTCGAGAACGCGAAGAACGTAACGCTGGAAATGACGTTGTCGCGCGATTTGAAGCAAGTCATTCATTTGAACCTATCTGCGGAAAGATTGAAAATGAACCCTTCGGAGAAAGGAGTGAGTAGCCTCGTTTTTCAAGGTGGATTCGAGACAAGAGATTCTATCAATGTCATCGATGGCAAAATAACACAAGGGCAAAAACCGTTAATCTGCGACTTGACAGTTACGAATGCCTGCATATACGGGCAGATAAAATTTAAAATGGATATGGGTAGCACAAAATCGGTATATGCTGTGCTCAAAAACACCACCACACCACAAGATATTCCGGAAGGGATTTTAAAAAACAATGAACGAAAACATTAATCTGCCTTTGGCAACGGGGCATAAAACAAACAAAAAGATGAAACGAATATTTGCATTGACCGCCCTGCTCACCGCCGTCATCGGTTCGGCGATGGGGCAGACAAAAATCCGCACGGCGGAAGAGCTGATGGCTATTGGCACGGACAAAGAAGCTCTGAGCGGTTCATACATATTGATGAATGATTTGACGCTCGACGGATGGATGCCCATCGGAAGGATGGACAAGGACGGTGAAACAGGATTTAGCGGAACTTTCGACGGAAACGGCCGCACAATAACGCTCAACAGTTTCTATCCTGAAACGGATAACAGAAGTGTCGGACTGTTTGGGGTTGTTGACGGAAAAGGCGAGATAAAGAACTTGCGCGTAGCCGGCAAACCGACTTATACCGACGGACAGAAATTCCTATATATAGGCTGTATAGCCGGAGTGAACAAAGGAAAAATTACATGTTGTGTTTCGACTGCCGAACTTACTTGCGAGTACACCCAAACAGAACCTCACAAGAAAGTGAAAGCACTCTCGGGATATGAAGGAGGACAATACGGCGGCTGTATCGCAGGCGTCAATAATGGTGAAATACGGCATTGTTACTCCAACGGAAGCATACGCGTGGCATTAGGCTCTGCAGCAGGGATCGCCTGCGGTAACGGCTTGCTCGTAACAGGAAGTTTAAGCATCGGGATAGGATCGGGAGGCATGAGCATGGGTGCAACTCCAGGATCATCGAAAGGCAAGTACGGCTTTATCGAGTATTGTTATTCCGAAGCATCGGTGTTTTCCTCAGGAAATGCCGGAGGAATTGTCGTAATCACTCATGGCACATGCATCATGAATAATTGTGCGGCATTGAACCGTCTGATTGAGGTCAGAGGTGCAGGAAAACCTTTGCCCAAAGCCTCTCCGTTTCCAGGCGGACTATTTGGAAAGACAATGTTTTCCCATGCCAAAACGCAGTTTTACTATCTTGAAAACATGTCTCTCCGCCGCTACGACGGTAACGATGTGGAGCAACCGCCCGTGAAACTGACACCGAAGCGTGCCGTTCCGCTTTCAACCATACAGAAAGAATCGTGGTGGCGTTTGCCCGACGGAGCCGACAGGAATATGAAGCAAAAGATGATTGCCTTCCCGTTCGGGTCGGATGAAACCGCACCGTGGAAATGGGACGAGCAGCGGAAACGGCCTGTACTGCATTGGGAAGCAACAAACAGATGACAAACAACAAATATTCATTCACACTACTCATACATTATTATTATGAAAAAGAAAATCACAGTTACCGTAGTCAACGTTTCAAAAAGAGTTGTTCTAACAGTCGCTTTTTTGGTCATGGTTACAACAGTCTCATGGGCGCAACAACAAAGACAAGTTCCCAATAAACGCACACAGTGGGGTGTCAAAGCGGGACTCAATGTGAGTAGCATCGGAGGTGGCAACTACAACAACATTAAGGCTAAAGCAGGTTTTCACGCAGGCATTACGATAGACTATGCGTTCACAAACGAGATCTACCTACTTGCGGGATTGGAATATACTATCAAAGGCCCTATCGTAGAGCTTAGTCCTGACGATCAACACATCAATGCGAACTACATTCAGCTTCCTCTCACCGTAGGTTATAAACTCCAGATGACAGACGAACTGGCTCTCATCATTGATGCAGGCCCTTATCTGTCTTATGGTGTGAATGGCCAAATTACTGAGGGAGACCATAAGCAGGACACATTTAGCAGCATCGCTCTGAAACGGTTCGATTGTGGAATGGTTGTCGGTGCGGCTGTCGACTTCCGGCAATTCCGTTTCGGTATGCACTGCGATTTCGGACTCATCAACATCATGCAAAAAGGCAACGATAAAGCACAGAACTGGAATCTTGGGCTTTCGACTGGTATCCGGTTTTAATCATTCACTAATATTGTTTTTGTCGACGAAAAGAGAATGCTATTCCTAAATTCGGAAAGCGACAGGGTTGACATTCGTCTACACTTTCGCCTTCAATCCGTATTGACACATTCATTCGAAACTTGAAACATCTCTGAAAGGGTTCACCACCGACATGACGGCAACAGCTGCACATTGACGATATATGCCATTCGGTTTATGTGCCGCACAACAGAAAATTGCTCTTCGACATCGGTGGGAAGGTAGAACCGACAGAAACTAACGGCAAGAAGTTCACTGTGCCGGGTAGCACGTTTACATACATAACTTTCTTCAATGCAGCCCACTTGTTCTGAACTAAAATGCCTGAAGTATAAAGGAGTGTACGGAAACCGCAGTAAAGCGGTTTCTATGCGCTCCTCTTTTAATAATACCGTCTTTGACATTGCGGATATATTCTCAGAATAAGGCAAAACAAAAAGTCAAATCGTTTTAAGGGAAACTATAATTTGAAATAAAGAGCTATCTTTGCGCATTGCCAAATAACGCTTTATACACATGTATACCAACAAACAGATCTGGAATGTCAGTTTCCCTATTTTATTGAGCCTGCTGGCCCAAAACATCATTAATGTCACCGACACCGCCTTTCTCGGACACGTAGGAGAAGTAGCCCTTGGAGCTTCGGCCATGGGAGGTCTGTTTTATATATGCGTATTTACCGTGGCTTTCGGTTTCAGCACCGGCTCGCAGATCGTCATTGCCCGACGCAACGGAGAAGAGCGTTACACGGATGTAGGCCCGGTCATGATACAAGGCTCTATGTTCTTATTGGCGGTAGCCTTATTTCTATTTAGTTTTACCCAAGCGTTCGGAGGCGACATCATGCGCCTGCTCATCTCTTCGGAACCCATTTACGAAGGAACGATGGAATTCCTCGAGTGGCGCATCTACGGATTCTTTTTCGCGGCTGTCAACGTCATGTTTCGGGCTTTATACATCGGCATCACCCGTACCAAAGTACTTACCATCAATGCCGCAGTGATGGCGCTCATCAATGTGATACTCGACTATGCCCTGATATTCGGCAACTTCGGACTGCCCGAAATGGGCATCAAGGGAGCGGCTATTGCCTCTGTTCTGGCAGAAGCCGGCTCAGTGTGCTTCTTTCTTATGTATACTTACGCTACTGTCGATCTGAAAAGATATGGACTGAACCACCTGCGTTCGTTCAATTGGGATCTCTTGAAGAGGGTACTAAGCATCTCCTCCTTCACCATGCTCCAATATTTCTTGTCAATGGCTATCTGGTTCGTCTTTTTCGTCGCTGTGGAGCGGTTGGGACAACGCGAACTGGCTATCGCAAACATCGTGCGAAGCATTTATCTGATTCTCCTGATCCCGGTTCATGCGCTGGGTACCACCAGCAACAGTCTCGTCAGCAACACCATCGGTGCGGGAGGCACGCAATACGTGATTCCGTTAATCAACAAAATCGGGCGTCTTTCCTTCTTCATCATGCTCGGACTGGTTACGGTATCGGTTCTTTTCACACAACCGCTGCTTTCCATCTACACCAACGAGCAGGCGCTCATTGCAGAATCCGTTCCTTCGGTCTACGTCATTTGCTTTGCCATGCTCATCGCGTCGGTAGCCGGCATCGCGTTCAACGGGATTTCCGGTACAGGCAACACCCAGGCCGCTCTACTGCTCGAAATGATTACACTGGTTGCTTATGGCGCCTACATACTCATTGTCGGCATTTGGCTCAAGGCCCCGGTGGAAATCTGCTTTACGATTGAGATATTGTACTATACGCTGTTACTGATAACCAGCTATATTTATCTCAAAAAAGCAAAATGGCAACACAAAAGGATATGAAATACAGGAGAATTTTGTACTTTTGCAGCCTGTAATTCGTCTAATTCGTAATTAAATAACTATGTTCGATAATTTAAGTGAAAGACTGGAACGGTCGTTCAAGATTCTGAAAGGTGAAGGCAAAATCACCGAGATTAACGTAGCGGAAACGCTGAAAGACGTACGCAAAGCATTGCTCGATGCCGACGTCAACTATAAGGTTGCAAAAAACTTCACCGATACGGTAAAAGAAAAAGCTCTCGGGCAGAATGTGCTTACAGCCGTGAAACCAAGCCAGCTGATGGTGAAAATCGTTCACGACGAACTGACACAACTGATGGGCGGGGAAACTGCGGAAATCAATATCGACGCGCGCCCGGCAGTCATTCTGATGTCCGGTTTGCAAGGCTCGGGTAAGACCACTTTCTCGGGTAAACTGGCACGCATGTTGAAGACCAAGAAGAACCGTAAGCCGTTACTTGTAGCTTGCGACGTTTACCGTCCTGCGGCAATCGAACAGTTGCGCGTATTGTCGGAACAGATCGGCGTACCTATGTACTCGGAACCCGACAGCAAAAACCCTGTAGAAATCGCCCGGCACGCCATTCAGGAGGCAAAAGCCAAAGGATACGACCTTGTGATTGTCGATACCGCCGGACGTCTGGCTATCGACGAGCTGATGATGAACGAGATAGCCGCCATCAAACAAGCCATTAATCCGAACGAAATTCTGTTCGTGGTAGACTCCATGACCGGTCAGGATGCCGTGAATACAGCCAAAGAGTTCAATGAACGTCTCGACTTCAACGGTGTGGTATTGACGAAGCTCGACGGTGACACACGCGGCGGTGCGGCTCTTTCTATCCGCTCGGTTGTCAACAAACCGATTAAGTTTGTAGGTACGGGCGAGAAACTCGATGCCATCGACCAATTCCATCCGGCACGTATGGCCGACCGCATCTTAGGAATGGGCGACATCGTTTCACTGGTAGAACGCGCTCAGGAACAATACGATGAAGAAGAAGCGAAACGGCTGCAAAAGAAAATAGCCAAGAATCAGTTCGACTTCAACGATTTCCTCAGCCAAATCGCTCAAATCAAGAAGATGGGTAACCTGAAAGAGCTTGCATCCATGATTCCGGGTGTAGGAAAAGCCATCAAAGACATCGACATCGACGACAACGCTTTCAAGAGCATCGAAGCCATCATTCACTCCATGACTCCGTCAGAACGTTCTAATCCGGAGATACTGAACGGATCGCGTCGCGCACGTATTGCCAAAGGTAGCGGAACAAGTATTCAGGAAGTGAACCGCCTATTGAAACAGTTCGAGCAAACCCGTAAGATGATGAAGATGGTGACCGGCAGCAAAATGGGCAAAATGATGCCCAAGATGAGAAGATAACCGTATCGCAAAAAATATCCATCAACAATAAATACCTTAAAAAAATGACTCTGATAGACGGAAAAGCCATTTCGGAACAAGTGAAGCGGGAAATTGCCGCCGAAGTGGCTGAAATCGTAGCACACGGCGGAAAACGTCCGCATCTGGCAGCCATCCTCGTAGGACACGACGGTGGTAGCGAAACCTATGTAGCGGCTAAGGTCAAAGCATGCGAAGCATGCGGTTTCAAGTCTTCGCTCATCCGCTACGAAAGTAATGTGACCGAAGAAGAGCTTCTTGCCAAAGTACGCGAACTGAACAAAGACAACGACGTGGACGGATTCATCGTGCAACTCCCTCTGCCCAAACACATCTCCGAGCAAAAGGTGATCGAAACCATCGATTACCGTAAAGACGTGGACGGCTTCCACCCGATCAATGTGGGACGAATGTCGATCGGATTGCCTTGTTACGTTTCGGCTACTCCGAACGGAATCCTCGAACTGCTGAAACGCTATAAGATAGAGACTTCCGGCAAGAAGTGCGTTGTGCTCGGACGCAGCAACATCGTAGGCAAACCGATGGCTGCCTTGATGATGCAAAAAACGTATCCGGGCGATGCCACGGTAACCGTATGCCACAGCCGGAGCAAAGACCTGGTGAAAGAATGCCGGGAAGCAGACATCATCATCGCCGCTTTGGGACAGCCCGAATTTGTGAAAGCCGACATGGTGAAACAGGGTGCCGTAGTAATCGATGTGGGAACCACACGCGTTCCGGACACTTCCAGAAAGTCCGGATTCAAACTGACAGGCGACGTGAAGTTCGACGAAGTATCTCCGAAATGCTCATACATAACTCCGGTTCCCGGCGGTGTAGGTCCGATGACCATCGTTTCATTGATGAAGAATACACTCTTGGCCGGAAAGAAAGCCATCTATTCATGAAACATTTTTTGTTTCCGGTCCTTATACTCCTCTCCTTATCCTGCACTTCGCAGTCGCAGATAAGGGGAGGTGTCGAAAATTTCATCTCTTCGGATACGCTGCGACTCCTTTTTGCGGGAGACCTCATGCAGCATCAGGCTCAAATCGACGCCGCGCTTACCGATTCATCTACATACGATTATTCCCCTTGCTTTGAATATATCAAAGAAGAAGCGCAGCGGGCAGACTTTGCCATCGCAAATCTGGAGGTAACCTTAGGAGGCAAGCCATACAAAGGATATCCTGCGTTCAGCGCCCCCGACGAGTTTCTACAAGCAATCCGCAATGCCGGATTCAACGTATTGGTTACCGCCAACAATCATTGTCTCGACCGCGGCAGGAAAGGATTGGAGCGGACGATACGGCAACTCGATTCTTGCGGCATACAGCATACAGGCACTTACACCGATAAGGAAGATCGCAACAAACGCTCCCCTCTCTTTCTCGAAAAAAACGATTTTCGTATCGCTTTACTCAGCTACACGTATGACACCAACGGAATTGCCGTCACGCCGCCCAACATGGTGAACTATATAGACACCACGCTCATTGCCGAAGATATAGAAGCAAGCAAAACACTTAAACCGGATATAATCATTGCTTATATGCATTGGGGAACCGAATACCGGTCACTCCCCGATCCGGAACAAATCCGTCTGGCCGACTGGCTGATAGAAAAAGGAGTAAACCATGTCATCGGTTCTCATCCGCATGTCGTACAGCCGATGGAAGTGCGCACAGACAGCCTGACCAATGAGAAACATTTGATAGCTTACTCACTGGGCAATTATATCTCGAACATGTCGTTGCGAGGCACAGACGGAGGCGTGATGCTTAGAATGGAATTTATAAAAAGCGGAACCGTCCGGCTTCACGATTGCGCTTACAGTCTGGTATGGACTGCCCGTCCTGCTCTTTCAGGAAAGAAAAACTACCGGATACTGCCTGCCAATCTTCCCCAAGACTCCATTCCCATGAAAGGGCGTAAGTCATTGAAAATCTTCATCGATGACACCCGTTCGCTCTTCAAAAGGCACAATCGGGGAATAAAAGAGTATGATTTCTTTGAAAAAAAGTAGCAAAATCTTTTGGAGATTGAAAGAGAATACCTATCTTTGCACCGCATTAGAGAAATGCAAACATGGTGGCTGTAGTTCAGTTGGTTAGAGCGTCAGATTGTGGTTCTGAATGTCGTGGGTTCGAGTCCCATCTGCCACCCCACAAAGCAAGTCCTGTAAACAAAAGATTTACAGGACTTGTTTATTATAAATAACAACGAAAGACCTATCGTGCTTACAAATAAAACAAGAATATCGCCATGGAAAGAAACAAGAAACTCACCCGTTCGCGAAAGGAACGAATGATAGCCGGAGTATGCGGTGGATTGGCAGAATACTTCGGATGGGACGTCAGCATTTTAAGAGTTGTGTACGTACTGGCTACTATCTTTACCGCATTTGCAGGAACCATCGTTTACATCATTCTATGGATCGTGATGCCTGATGAAAGATATAGCGACAGATACGGCAGCCGGATAGGAGACCGCCATAATCATTAATACAGCTCCAGCCCGAACTCTTCTTTCAGTTGCATCAGCGACTGATTCTTCCGGGCCATCATTTGGAATTTCTCCACACGCCCTACGGGAAGAACATTTTCGGTAGAGGCGCTGACTCGTACTTTCATTACCACTTTACTGTTCTTCAAACGCCCGCGAAGGTAAGTTTGCAGTTCGGGAATCAATGCCGTAAAGTCTTTTGCGGCAATCTCATTATCCACCACCACCTCGAATGTCGTGGAGTTACGAAGCAATACGGGACGGAGCACCTGCATACGCTTCGCAATAGCCACTTGTTCCATAGGAAGGCTTCCGGCATACTCCTGCCAATAATAGTTCAAATCTCTTTCGTTGAAAATAAAGTCCTCTTCCGGCTCCGAATCAACTTTCCGAATATCGGCAGGAGCGGCAGGAGCGGGCTCTTCGCGTTGCGGATTCTTGATAGACATACCCAGAGTGGATATTTTCATCCTTGGAACTTTCCTGTTCTCCTTTACCACAGACGAATCGCCGGCATCGACGGAAGAAGCCGCAACGGTACGGTAAACTTTCGAAGGAGCTTCTACAGACGATGCTGCTGCAGAAACCTTCTCCGAAGGCAGCGCATCCGCTTTCATAGCAGAAGTTGCGTTCTGTGAACCGGAAGGCTTTATACGTTCTGCAGATACAGAAACGGTCGCTTGCGATTGTTCGGGAACGATCTGTGAAGATGCCGTATCAGCTTGCGACCGACCGGAAGTTGCCTTCGCAAGAGATGGAGAAGCACCCTGTGATTGCGGGGAAACCACCTGAACCGATGACTCAACCGTTGTCGTTTGCCGACCGGAAGCTGTTTTCGGCCGACCGGAAGCTGTAGGAGCAGCTTGGGAAAATACGGGTTTTAATTGTTGCTTAGGGCTACGCCCGACACCTGCATCGTCCCCCTCGGCGGTAAGCTGCGCAACCTGTATCAAGGTCAGTTCCACCAGCAGTCGCTTATTCTTGCTGGCACGGTAATTCAAATCACAGTCATTGCAAAGCTTCATCGCACGGTAAAGGAAAGGCAACGGGCATTTCTGCGCTTGCGCCTGATAGCGTTCGCGAATACTCGCTCCCACTTGCAATAACGGAAGGGTAACGGCATCCCTGCTGACCAGCAAATCGCGGAAATGCCCCGACAGGCCGGTTATGAAATGCCCCCCATCGAATCCCTTGTTCAGCACATCATTGAAAAGCAACAGCGCGTCGCTTACGTTGTTCGACAAAAGATAATCAGTCAACCGGAAATAGTAGTCATAGTCGAGTACGTTCAGATTCTCTATAACGCCTTGATACGTAATATTCCCTCCGGTAAAGCTCACCACCTGATCGAAAATAGACAATGCGTCGCGCATTCCTCCGTCGGCTTTCAGGGCAATGACATTCAAAGCTTCGGGCTCGGCTGAGATTCCTTCTTTCGCGGCGACATACGACAGATGTTCCACCGTATCCTCCACGCCGATACGGTTAAAATCGTAAATCTGGCAACGTGAAAGGATGGTCGGGAGTATCTTATGTTTCTCCGTCGTGGCGAGAATAAAAATGGCATGATGAGGCGGTTCCTCCAATGTCTTCAGAAAAGCGTTGAAAGCCGAAGTAGACAACATGTGCACCTCATCGATAATGTATACTTTGTATTTCCCTATCTGCGGCGGAATACGCACCTGCTCCACCAATTGCCGGATATCGTCTACCGAATTGTTCGAAGCGGCATCGAGTTCATGGATGTTGTACGACCGCTGCTCGTTGAAGGATACGCACGATTCGCATTCGTTACAAGCCTCCCCTTCGGCGGTAAGATTCATACAGTTTATCGTTTTGGCGAAGATACGCGCGCAAGTTGTTTTTCCTACACCGCGAGGTCCGCAGAACAGATAGGCGTGAGCCAGTTTACGGGTTGCGATCGCATTTTTCAAAGTTGTGGTCAGCGCCCGCTGCCCTACCACCGATTCGAAGGTAGAAGGACGATATTTACGGGCCGATACGATATAATTTTCCATGTCCGGGATTCTTTCTGTTTTTTCGACTTTCTGCAAAAATACACAAAAAAGCGATAACTAATCAATGATAGAGCCATAAGTTTTGGCGCGCAAGCGATAAGTTTTAAGTTATTAATTTTATCTTTGCGATATAAATGAAAGAGAAGACATGAGTACACTGACCAATATCTGGAGTTTCATACGCAGGCATAAATACCTGATCACCATCGGTATATTTACAGCCATCATCGGATTTCTCGATGAAAACAGCCTGTACCGCCGTTTCAAATACGAGCGTGAAATCAATCAGCTCAAAAAGGAAATCGAAAAATACAAAGCCGAGTACGAGGAGAGCACCGAAAAGCTCAATGAGTTGCAGACCAATCCTGAAGCCATAGAGCAAATAGCCCGTGAGAAATACCTGATGAAGAAACCCAACGAAGATATTTACGTTTTTGAAGAAACAGAATGAAACGACTGATACCCGCCCTTTTTGCCACAGGCGCTGTGATGATTCTCGTCGGAGCCGCCACTTACATCACCCGATGGGAGTATTCGCCTTACATATACACTATCGGAGCCGGATGTTTCGCTTTAGCCCAAATCAACACGCCCGTTAAAGGCCAAAGCAGCACGCTCCGCCGATTGCGCATCCAGCAGATATTCGGAGCTTTGGCGTTGATACTGGCAGGAGCGTTCATGTTCTTCACGCGAGGAAACGAATGGATAGTCTGCCTCACTGTGGCCGCCATACTCGAACTTTACACAGCATTCCGCATCCCGCAAGAGGAGGAAAAAGAAAAGAAAAAATAGTTTTTCCCGGCAACCGGATAAATAGTTTATTGCCAGCGGACATTCCCGGAAAGCGCACCGACGTCTATGTTCACGAATACTTGAGAAGACCTGACCAGAATTAACAACCATAAACCCGAATGAATATGAATGTAGCTACTTTTATCCGGAATTACAAGGAAGCTTTTGGAGAAGAAGCTCCTTTGCCCATCGCTTTCAGTTACAGTGACACACCGGCAGCTGTTACCGAAAAGATAAACGGCTGTTTCTTCAAAGGATTGCATACCGTACGTGACGGACAACCGGTGAGCCTGAATGCGGAAACAATCGGCTGCGGAGGCGGAAAGTTCTATACCGGCTTTTCCGAAATGCCCGCACATGTCCCGGAGTTCGTATCCGCCAAAGAGCGATACAAACAGACACCCGAGATGGTTCTTGATTTCATCCGGCAAACCGAAGTCAGGCAAACCGACAAGAAATATCTCAACTTCATACGCATCGACCGTATGGAGAGCTTCAACGGCATGGAGGGATTGTTGTTCTTCGCCACGCCCGATATGCTCTCGGGCTTATGCACATGGGCTTTCTACGACAACAACCGGCCCGATGCCGTAACTTCACTGTTCGGTTCGGGATGTTCGGCTGTCGTTTCCATGGCTGTGCAAGAGAATCGCAGAGACGGCCGGCGCACCTTTCTCGGCCTGTTCGACCCTTCGGTCCGCCCTTATGTGGGAGAAAACGAACTCAGCTTCGTTATCCCCTATTGCCGTTTCAAGCAAATGTACGAAACGATGAGAAACAGTTGCCTTTTCAACACTCACGCATGGAGCAAGGTAAAAGCGCGAATCGGCGGCGCCACGACGTAACGAACCATCACCATGCCTTTATATATCAATACGTCAAGCGGATTCCTGCCCTGACGGTAAAGTTAAACGGGTGCTCCTTGCGGATGGTCTGCACTTCCGAGCCGTCGTCGAAGAAATAAGAGACGCCGGGCTCTACATAAAACCCCATCCGCTTCGTGGCATTCAGTTGGGCACCCACAGCCCCCGATACGGAGAACTGCAACGGCTTCACCGTTTCTTTTTCGCTTCCCAGTTGCCCGTAAACGCATTTCTCCACCATACCGCCTCCCGACAGATAGAGCGTGAAGCGTTCTCTATCGAGGAAACTCCAGTTGGCCCGCACAGGTATGCCGAGATAGTGCAGTTTCTGCCTCAACTCATCTCCGCTCTCCGCCAGTTTCGCTTCCGACGAAAGGAAAGTATAGTTCAGCCCTGTTTCGACCGAGAAGCCGCTGCCCAGATTCTTTCGGACGGATATTCCCACAGAAACAGGCTGGTGATGCTTGATTTCGGTCAACTCTTTCGATTGGCGGAAATAAGGAATTTCCTCATCGAAAACCAGCTTCTTATCATTCGGCACATTCATCAAGCCGTCGGACAAGGGTACCGTGTTGACACGAGTCATATAAACGGGCACGTCATTGCCCAATCCTACGGAGGCCCCCGCAGAATTGCCTACAGCAAGGGCGAGAGCCCATCCGCCGCCGGCTTTCGAAGTCTTTTTCGGGGGTACACGCAGTTTATCCTTCGACGAAGGACGTACCGGTCGTGCCGGACGTGTACGTTTCTGCCCGTCAACTTCCGGTTCATGCCTGC
This sequence comes from Bacteroides pyogenes DSM 20611 = JCM 6294, assembly GCF_000428105.1. Classification (GTDB taxonomy): domain Bacteria; phylum Bacteroidota; class Bacteroidia; order Bacteroidales; family Bacteroidaceae; genus Bacteroides; species Bacteroides pyogenes. The sequence continues at coordinate 133,010 of NZ_KE386624.1, forward strand.
CCTCTCTTTCGGATGGCTCGGCTACCGGAAGCGCTTTCTCATCCTTTTCTTTTTCTCTATCGCCCGCCTCTTCCTTTTCAGGAGCCGAAGGCTTTGCCGCCGCATCGCCTCCACCGGCTTTCGCCAGCCTGTCTTTCGGGACGATTACAATGGGGCGGACAGCCGGCTCGGCAGTCACGCGCTTTTCTTCCGACCGATCGTCGCCGGGAACATTCACCGGCAACGAGGCAAGTCCGGAATCGGGAGTTCGAAGCGTATCGTCCGCAGCCGGGATGCTCAGAAAATACAAGCTCACAGAAGATATGACAGCCAGCAAAATCACCGCAGCCACAGCAAGCATCCGCTTCCGGTAAGGATATATTTTCCGGGCGGCAGCGGAGGGCATGAGTTCTTTTTCCAGTTGTTCCCAACCGGACGCCGGGAGCGAATCGGAATAATTCTCGAGCTTCTCCTTGAGCTTCTTTACCCATAAATCAGTTTCTTTCATCACTATTCTGTCTATCCGTTAATCGTTAACCATTCTTTTACTCTCTTCGCCAGCACACCCTTCGCCCTGAAGAGTTGGGAAGCCGAAGATTTCTCATTAATTCCCAGTATCCGGGCTATTTCCTTATGTGATTTTTCTTCAAAAATATAGAGGTTGAATACTGTGCGGTATCCCGCAGGCAGTTCGCGAACAAATTGCATCAGCACGGTTTCGGGAATCACGTCCACATCGGATTCCTCCGGCTCTTCATAATCATCGGGCAGCCTTTCCAACGAGTCCGACTGCTTTATCACGTCGTTTTTACGAAGATACTGCAAAGCTATGTTCACAAAAACGCGCTCCATCCATGCCCTCAGAGAACCTTCTCCGCGCCAGGAGAACTTGTCGAACGAGGAGAAAACCTTCAGAAAGCCGTCGTGAAGAAGGTCTTGAGCGGTATCCCGGTCGCCGGCATAGCGCAGGCAGACGCTGAACATGCGTCCTGCATATTGCTCGTATAACTCCTTGCGGGCGCGGTTATTCCCCTGTCTGCATTGATCCGACAACTCTAATTCTTCCATTCTGTTAAGCACGTGTTCGACTTATAAATACGACAAAGATAAAAATACTGCACGGAGAACGGAATTCTTTTCCGGCTTTTGTTTCTTTAACAGAGTGAGGATGCAGTATTCGGCTCAAACTCACATTTCTTTGATACCGAACGGTGAGAATCGGTTTTCATGCCGTCCGGCATTCTTTCAAATAAAAACTAAAAAAGCATATGATGAAAAAACTAAAAATTATCGCTTTCATTTTCGCTCTATCGGCCCTCGCGCCATTCTTGCAGTCTTGCTTAGGCGACGACGATAGCCGGCAAGAGCAATTGATCATCTGTACAATCAATGTACCCGATGCGGAAAAGAAAGAATTCTATCTGACTTGTGACAACGGAGAGACGCTCTACCCTTACAATGTCGGGCGTTTGGGAAATTACAAGCTTGTGGACGGGCAGCGCGCCTTTGTGGCATGCAGCTTCGTGGACGAAAAGGTGGAAGGGTACGACCATACTGTGGAAATATTCGAGATAGTAGACATCCCGACAAAAGAGATAGAAAAGTTGAACAAAGAGAATGCCGCGAAAATAGGAGACGACAAAATCAACAAGAACTATATGTGGGTGTCTAAAGACAGAAAATATCTGACCATCGAATATCAATATTACGGCACAAAAAAGGAAAAGAAAAAGCACGTTTTAAATCTGGTGATCAATGAAATGAAAAACCAGATAGCAAGCAACGTCATAAAAGACTACATCGAACTGGAGTTTCGCCACAACGCTTACGAAGATACTTCCGGCGAACTGGTGGAAGGGTTTATATCTTTCAAGCTCGACAAAATCAAAGATGAAATGGAAGGAAAAAAAGGACTGAAGATACGTGTCAACACGATCTACGGAGGCGAAGAATTCTACGAAGTAAATCTGCCCCCATCCGTAAAAGATAAAATCATTTCATCAAAATAAAAAGATAGCCGTGCCTACATACGGGTTGCTCCCGCCCGAAAACAAACAGAGGGCGAAAGCGCAAAAGAACGGATGAATGCAAGCAAAACCTCTGCCTCAAACGAGCAGGGAGCGTAGCCGGCAACGGCTTTAA